>DATNJF010000382.1:0-61055 GCA_035604035.1 Allostellaceae bacterium
AAGCTTTGCTCCTAGGACTCGACCGCGCCGCGATCGTCAAATCGCTGTTCGCCGACCGCCAGGCGGTCGCCAACAGCTTTGTCGAGCCGCTCGACAAGGGGTTCACCGACGACGTGCCGCATTACGCCTTTGATCCGGCCAAGGCACAGCAACTTTTGGACCAGGCGGGTTGGCACGCGCAGCCCGACGGCACGCGCAAGAGTGACGACGGCAAGACCTTGTCGTTCGAACTGACGACAACCGCGGGCAACCATTCGCGCGAGCTGGTCGAGCAGGTGCTGCAGAGCCAGTGGACAAAGATCGGCGTCAGTATCCGCATCCATAACGAGCCGGCGCGAGTGCTGTTCGGGGAGACAGTGCCGCATCGAAAATTCGAGCTGGCGATGTATGCGTGGTCGAGCGCGCCGGAAAACGAGCCGCGCTCAATCTTTCACTCGAAGGAGATCCCCGCCGCTGACAATGGTTACGCGGGCCAGAACGCGGTCGGCTACGACAACCCCGAGATGGACCGCAT
Source organism: Allostellaceae bacterium (assembly GCA_035604035.1). Taxonomy (GTDB): domain Bacteria; phylum Pseudomonadota; class Alphaproteobacteria; order ATCC43930; family CGMCC-115725; genus DATARH01. The sequence continues at coordinate 515 of DATNJF010000382.1, forward strand.
CATCGACACGCTCGAAACCGAGCTCGACACGGCGAAACGCAAGGCGCTGTGGGCCGAGGCGCAGGTTCTCTACGCGACGGATCTACCCTCATTGCCGCTTTATTTTCGTTCCGACGCGTTCGTGCTGCCGAAATGGCTGGCCGGGCTGCGACCGACCGGCAATCAGTACCCGTCGAGCCTGTGGGTCACCGATTGGAGCGTGAAGCCGTAGCCGCATGATCCGCTTCACCGCCATCCGCCTCATTGAGATCGCGGCGATGCTGGTGCTGATGTCGTTCGTGATCTACGGCCTCATCGGTCTGATGCCGGGCGACCCGATCGACCTGATGATGGCGGCGGACCCGCATCTGACCTCGGCCGATCTGGCGCGATTGAAGGCGCTTTACGGGGTCGACCAACCACTTCTCACCCGCTACTGGGCCTGGGCCACGGCCGCTCTCCACGGCAATCTGGGCTATTCGCGCCTGTTCGCGGCGCCGGTGACGGCAACACTATTACCGCGTCTCGCCAATTCGCTGGTGCTGATGGGGTCGAGCTTTGTCCTCGCCTTTGTTCTGTCCCTTGGGCTCGGTATCGCTGCGGCGCGGCGGCCGCGCAGCCGCTTCGACGCCGCGGTCAATTTCGGCGCCTTCGCCGGGGTGTCGCTGCCGACCTTCTGGCTGGCGCTAATCCTCATTCTGGTGTTCGCCCAGGTGCTGCACTGGTTTCCGGCCAGCGGCATGACTGGCGCTGGGAGCGGCGATCTCGCCGACAGGCTCCGGCATCTCGTGTTGCCGGTGGCGACGCTGACTATCGCTAGCATCGGCGGCTACACCCGTTATGTCCGTGCCGCGATGCGCGACGCGCTCGGGCAAGACCATATCCGCACCGCCCGTGCCAAAGGAGCGAGCGAGACACGGGTGATCTGGCATCACGCGCTGCGCGGCGCGATGGTGCCGATCGCGACGATCCTCGCGCTCTCCTTCGGCACGCTGGTCTCGGGCGCGCTCGTCACCGAGGAGATGTTCGCTTATCCCGGCATGGGTAAGTTGATCTTCGACGCGGTGATGGGCAACGACTACAACCTCGCCCTCGCCGCGCTGTTGCTGGCGACGGCGGTGACACTGGCGGCCAATCTCGCCGCCGATCTCGCCTATGCCTGGCTCGATCCGCGGGTGACGTTGCGGTGAGGTTTCCGCTCGCCATCCTCGGTGCTATCGCCGTCGCGGCGCTAGCGATGCCGTTGGTGGCGATGACGCTGCATGCCGATCCCAGCTCGGTCGATTTGTTGTCGCGTTTCGCCGGGCCGTCCCTCGGACATCCGCTCGGCACCGACGAGCTGGGCCGCGACATGCTGCTGCGGCTGTTGGAGGGCGGGCGTGTGTCGCTGGCGATCGGCGTTGCCGCGGCGCTGACGGCGGCGGCGATCGGCGCCACGGTCGGCCTTGCCGCCGGTTATCTCGGCGGCTGGACCGACCGGGTGCTGATGCGCCTTGCCGATGGCGTCATTGCTCTGCCGCTGCTGCCGCTGCTGATCGTCCTCGCCGCGCTCGACCTCAACAAGCTGGGTGTCTCGCGGTGGCTCGCCGAGTCATCCGCGATTAGTGTGCTGCGGATCATCGTGCTCGCCGTGCTGATCGGCTGGACCACGGCGGCGCGGCTGGTGCGCGGCGCGACCCTCGTCACCCGCCAGCGCGATTTCGTCCGCGCTGCGCAAAGCCTCGGCGCCGGCGCGCCGCATATCCTCTGGCGCCACATCCTGCCCAATGTGATGGCGCCGTTGGTAGTGGCGACGACTCTGTCGGTCGGCGACATCATCCTCCTGGAATCGGTGCTGAGCTTTTTGGGGCTCGGGGTGCAGCCGCCGCTCGCCAGCTGGGGCAGCATGTTGAGCAATGCCGAGGAGCTGATTACCTCGTCGCCGATGTTGGCGATCTATCCCGGCGCGATGATCTTTCTGACGGTGATCGCCTGCAATCTGCTCGGCGACGCGCTACTCGCCCGCTTCGATCCGCGCGACCCAGCGCGGGTCTAGACGACCCGCTTCTCGCGTAGCTCGGCGATGTCACCGACGCTGTAGCCGAGCTCACCGAGGATCGCGTCGGTATGCTCGCCGGCGTCGGGGCTGGCGGTCTTGAGGCGGCTCGGGGTACGGCTCAGGGTGACCGCCTGGCCGATCAGCTCGATATCGCCGAGCTGAGGGTGGTGCACGGTCTGGGCGATGCCGAGATGCTTGACCTGCGGATCGGCGAACACCTCGTCCATCTTGTAAATCGGGCCGGAGGGGACGCCGGCTTCATTGAGCCGCTCGATCCATTCGGCGCTGGTGCGCTTTTTGGTGATCGCTTCGATCGCCGCGTTCAACGCCTTGCGGTTGTCCGAGCGCGCACGGCCGGTCTTGTAGTCGGGATGCTCAGCCAGATCGGACCTGTCGACCGCTCGGCAGAACCGGCCGAAAATCTCGTCGCCGGCGGAGGCGATGTTGATATAGCCGTCGCTGGTCTGGAACACGCCAGTCGGGATGCTGGTCGGGTGGTCGTTGCCGGCCTGCTCCGGCACCTCATGGGCGATGGTCCAGCGCGCCCCCTGGAAATCGAGCATCGCGATCTGCGCCGCCAGCAACGAGCTCTCCACCCATTGCCCCTCGCCCGACACCTCGCGCTCCAAAAGCGCGATCAGGATGCCCATGGCGGTGAATATTCCGGCCGAGAGATCGGCGACCGGGATGCCGACGCGCACCGGCCCCTGGCCGGGCAAGCCGGTGATCGACATGAGGCCGCCCATGCCTTGGGCAATCTGGTCGAAGCCGGGCCGATCGCGATAGGGGCCGCTCTGGCCGAAGCCGGAGATGCTGGCATAGATGAGCCGTGGGTTGATCGTCTTCAGCGCCTGGTAGTCGATGCCGAGCCGCTCCTTGACGTCGGGGCGGAAATTTTCGACTACGACATCGGCGTCGCGCACCAGCTTCCTGAAAATCTCGATACCGTCCGGCGCCTTCAGATCGAGCGTCAGGCTGCGCTTGTTGCGGTGGAGGTTCTGGAAATCGGGGCCGAGCCGCGGTCCACCGAGGCCCTCGCCAGGTGAGGGCGGCGCCTCGATCTTGATGACCTGCGCGCCCCAATCGGCGAGCTGACGGACCGCGGTCGGACCGGCGCGCACCCGGGTCAGATCGAGCACCTTGAAGCGGGCGAGCGGCATTTTCGGTTCGGGCATGACGGTTCCTGTTCGCGTGTCTGCCGATATTGAGGCGATGACCGGCGCCGCGGTCAACGCTCGTCGTCGAGCGACAGGAGGCTCGCGTTGCCACCCGAGGCGGTCGTGTCGGTCGAGACCGTGCGCTCGGTGGCGAAGCGGTAGAGGTAGCGCGGCCCGCCGGCCTTGGGGCCGGTGCCGCTAAGCCGTTCGCCGCCAAACGGCTGCACCCCGACCACCGCGCCGATCATGTTGCGGTTGACGTAGGAGTTGCCGATGCCGAGCCGGCCGAGGATGTGGCGGACGGTTTCGTCGATGTGGCTGTGGATGCCGAGGGTCAGCGCGAACCCGGTCGCGGCGATCTCGTCGATGACCCGGTCGAGCCGGTCGGCGCGCCAGCGCACGATGTGAAGGATCGGGCCGAATACCTCGCCGGTGAGCCGCTTGGCGCTGTCGATCTCGAAGGCGCGCGGCGCGAAGAAGGTGCCGTGCTCGATGCCCGCCGGCAGCTTGCATTGGTAAAGCAGCCGGGCTTCGCGGCTCATGCGTTCGGAATGTTTTTCGAGCGCTGCATGCGCCTCGTCGTCGATCACCGGGCCGATATCGGTCGCGAGCAACGCCGGGTCGCCGATCGATAGCTCCGCCATCGCTCCGGCGAGCAGCGGCAGCAGGCGCGGGGCGATGTCGTCCTGTACATAGAGCAGACGCAGCGCCGAGCAGCGCTGCCCCGCGCTGTCGAAGGCGGAGGTCAGCGCGTCCGTGACGACTTGCTCGGGCAGCGCCGACGAATCGACGATCATCGCGTTCTGCCCGCCGGTCTCGGCGATCAGCGGCACGATGGGTCCTGGCCGCTTGGCGAGGGTGAGGTTGATCGCGCGCGCGGTGTCGGTCGAGCCGGTGAAGGCGATTCCGGCGATGCGCGGGTCGGCGGTAAGCGTGCCGCCCACCGTCTCACCGCTGCCGGGCAGCAGATGCAGCGCGTCGCCAGGGATGCCGGCGGCGAGCAGATGACGGATCGCCGCGGCGGCGGTGAGCGGGGTCTGCTCGGCGGGTTTGGCGATGACCGCGTTGCCGGCCGCGAGCGCGGCGGCGATCTGGCCGGTGAAGATCGCCAGCGGGAAATTCCACGGCGAGATGCAGGCGAAGATGCCACGGCCGTGCAGGGCGATGCGGTTGCGCTCGCCGGTCGGGCCGGGCAGCGCCAGCGGCTCGGCGAAATCGGCGCGGGCGCGGGCAGCGTAGTAGCGCAGGTAATCGGCGGCCTCGCGCACTTCCGACAGCGCCGCCGGGATCGTCCGCCCGCCCTCGCGGATGATGAGCGCCATCAGCGCGTACCGGTCGCGCTCATAGAGATCGGCGGTGCGCTCGAGGATCGCAGCACGTTCGCCGGCCGGCGTGCGGTCCCAAGCCGAGGCGGCACTGGTCGCGGCGGTAAGCGCGGCTTCGACCGCCTCGGTGTTGGCGGGGACCACCGTGCCGATCTGCCGGCGCCGGTCAGCCGGGTCGAAGACCGCCTCACCGCGGCCGGCCAATTCCCGGCCGTCGACGATCGGTGCGGCATGCGACGGCATGGCCAGCGCCGCCGCCAGCCCGTCGCGCAATTCGGTGAGCGCGCGGCGGTCGGCAAGGTCGATCCCGGCCGAGTTCACCCGCTCGCGCCGGTAGAGGTCGCGCGGTAGCTTGATGTTCGGATGGGGCTTTGGCTTCAGCCGCGCCAGGGCGGCGACCGGGTCGGCGATGATCGACGCGATCGGCTGGCGCTCGTCGACGATGCGGTTGACGAACGAGGCATTGGCGCCGTTCTCCAGCAACCGCCGCACCAGATAGGCGAGCAGGTCCTCGTGACTGCCGACGGGAGCGTAGACCCGGCATGGCAGGTTCATTTTCTCGGGCCCGACGATCTCCTCATACAGCGCCTCGCCCATCCCGTGCAGGCGCTGGAATTCCCAGTTGTTTTCCTTGGCGCGGCGCTTTCCCGCCAGCTCCAGCACCGCGGCGATCGTGTGCGCGTTGTGGGTGGCAAATTGCGGATAGAACCGGTCGCCGGCTGCGAACAGCTGCTTGGCGCAGGCGAGGTAGGAGACGTCGGTCGCGACCTTGCGGGTGTAGACCGGATAGGTCGCAAGCCCGCGCTCCTGGGCGCGCTTCACTTCGCTGTCCCAGTACGCGCCCTTGACCAGGCGCACCATTAGCCGGCGCTTTGTCGTGCCGGCGAGATCGGCGAGCCAATCGATCACCGCCGGCGCGCGCTTCTGATAGGCCTGCACCGCGAGGCCGAGCCCATCCCAACCTGCAATCCGCGGCATCCCTACGAGCGCCTCGAAGAGATCGAGCGACAGTTCGAGCCGATCGGCCTCTTCGGCGTCGATGGTAAGACCGATGCCGACATTGCGTGCCTGTGCGGCGAGGTCGGCGAGGCGCGGCAACAACTCGCGCATGACCCGCTCGCGCTGCGCCATCTCGTAGCGCGGGTGCAGCGCCGACAGCTTGACCGAGATGCCCGGCGCCGCCTCGACCGGCTTCCCGCCCGCGGCCTTGCCGATCGCCGCGATGGCTTGGCTGTAGGCGTCGTGATAGCGCTGGGCGTCGGCGGCGGTCCGCGCCGCCTCGCCGAGCATGTCGTAGGAATGGCGATAGCCCTCGCGCTCGCTGGCTGCGGCGCGGTCGAGCGCCTCGCCTATGGTGCGGCCCATGACGAATTGCCGCCCGAGGATGCGCATCGCCGTCAGCACCGCTTGACGCACCACCGGTTCGCCCGAGCGGGCGACAAAGCGGTGCAGGATCTGCGCGAAATCGCTCTCGTTGGGCGCGTCGCGCAGCATCCGACCGGTCAGCATCAGTGCCCAGGTCGAAGCGTTGACGAAGACCGAGCCGGAATGGCCGAGATGACTTTGCCAATCGGCGGCGGCGATCTTGTCGCGGATGAGGCGGTCGATCGTGTCGCTGTCGGGGATGCGGAGCAACGCCTCGGCAAGGCACATCAGCGCCACCCCCTCGGGCGACGACAGCGCGTATTCGTGGAGGAAGGCGTCGATGCCGCCATGCGCCGGGCCTTTGTCGCGCACCGCGGCGACGAGACGGTGCGCCGTCGCCGCAATGCGGCGGTTGGCGGCGGGCGGAAGCTTGGCGGCGGCGAGGATGAGCGCGTCGGCGGCGTCCTCGTCGCGGCGGTTGGCCTTTCCGATCGCCGCGCGCAGCTTGGTTTCAGGCGGCAGCAGGGCGGCGAAGACGAGATCCATGCCGAAGAATACCGCTGGCGGCGTTTAGCGGAAATCGCGGCTATGGATGACGATGTCGGGGATGTAGATATCGCGCGGGTCATGACCGGGGATGCGCTCGGGCAGGGCGAAGACCGATTTGCGAGCCGATTTATCGATGCCGGTGCGGGAGCGCAGAGTTTGCAGGCGCGGGGTCAGGTCGCGCAAATCCTCGGCGACGATGTGGATAACGCCCTCCTCGCGCTGCAGTCTTCCCTTGCAATAGAGCAAGGTCGCGCCGAGCACGGTGCGGCGGAAGCGCTCGAGGATCGGCGGCCAGACGATCAGATTGGCGATCCCTGTCTCGTCCTCGATGGTGATGAAAATGACGCCCTTGGCGCTGCCCGGACGCTGGCGGATGAGGACGAGGCCGGCGATCGCGACGCGGCACTCGCCAGTCGTATATTGATCCGGCAGGGTGGCGAGCTCGGCGGCGGTGACGATGCCGTCCTGCGCCAGCTCGCCGCGCAGGAAGGCGAGCGGGTGGCGCTTCAGGCTGAGGCTGGTGCTGCGGTAATCATCGACGACATGCTCGCCCAGCGGCATGACCGGCAAGAGCGAGGCGGCGCGGGTTTCGCTTTGGACGACGTGAGGGACCGGCATCGGCGTTTGGGATGCCGCAAACAGCGGCAGCGGCGCTTCGCCGAGCGCTTTTAGCGCCCACAGGCCCTGGCGGCGGTCGAGCCCCATCGAGCGCAGCGCATCGGCGGTGGCGAGGCGTTCCAGCGCGAGGCGGCCGAGCCCGCTGCGCTGCCACAGCGCCGCGGCGTCGGGGTAGCCGCCTCTGCGCTGTTCGACCAGGCGCTTCGCATCCTCTTCGTTGAAACCTTTGATCTGGCGAAAGCCGAGGCGCAGCGCGAGGGAGGAGCCGGCTGGTTCCAGCGTGCAGTCCCACTGGCTGCGGTTGACATCGACCGGCAGCACCGCGACCCCGTGCTCGCGCGCGTCGCGGACGATCTGCGCCGGGGCGTAGAACCCCATCGGCTGCGAATTGAGCAGCGCGCAGGCGAAGATTTCGGGGTGGACGCATTTGATCCAGGCCGAGACGTAGACCAAGAGCGCAAAGCTCGCGGCGTGGCTTTCTGGAAAGCCGTAAGTGCCGAACCCCTCGATCTGGCTGAAGCAGCGCTCGGCGAACTCTTGTGCGTAGCCGTTCGTCACCATGCCGGCGATGAACTTGTCGCGAAACAGGTGGATTTCGCCGTTACGCTTGAAGGTCGCCATCGCCCGGCGCAGCCGATCGGCCTCCTCGGGCGGGAAGCCGGCACCGACAATGGCGATCTTCATCGCCTGCTCCTGGAAGAGCGGCACGCCGAGTGTCTTTTCGAGCACCTGGCGCAGCGCCTCGGAGGGGTATTCGACCGCCTCCTTGCCGCCGCGCCGGCGCAGATAGGGGTGCACGATGTCGCCCTGGATCGGCCCCGGGCGGACGATCGCGACCTCGATCACCAGATCGTAGAATTTCTTGGGCTTCAAACGCGGCAGCATGGTCATCTGGGCGCGGCTCTCGACCTGGAACACGCCGAGCGAGTCGGCTTTCGACAGCATCTCGTAGACCGCTGGCTGTTCGGGCGGGATCGTCGCCAGCTCGTATCGCTTGCCGTAATGGCGCTCGATCAAATTGAAGCTCTTGCGCACGCAGGTCAGCATGCCGAGCGCGAGAATGTCGATCTTGAGGATGCCCAGTACGTCGAGGTCGTCCTTGTCCCATTCGATGACGGTGCGGTCCTCCATCGCCGCGTTTTCGATCGGCACCAGCTCGGACAAGGGTCCGCGGGTGATGACAAACCCGCCGACATGCTGCGACAAATGCCGCGGAAAGCCGATCAGCTTGGCCGCGAGGTCGAGCGCCATGCGCAAATTGCGGTCGCGCGGGTCGAGCCCGGCCTCGCGTACGCGCTCGTCGACGATGCCCTCGCTCGACCAACCCCACACCATGCCGCCGAGCGCGGCGACGACATCGCCCGAGAGTCCCATCGCCTTGCCGACCTCGCGGATCGCGCTGCGCGAGCGGTAAGTGATCAGCGTCGCGGCGAGACCGGCGCGGTCGCGGCCGTATTTCTCGTAGATGTACTGGATCACCTCCTCGCGCCGCTCATGCTCGAAATCGACGTCGATATCGGGTGGCTCGCCGCGCGCGGCGCTGATGAAGCGCTCAAAGAGGACATCGATGCGCGCCGGGTCGACCGCGGTGATGCCGAGGCAATAGCACACCACTGAATTGGCCGCCGAGCCGCGGCCCTGACAGAGGATCGCGCGCGAGCGGGCAAAGCGGACGATGTCGTGGACGGTGAGGAAATAGCGCGCGAAATCGAACTGCTCGATCAGTTCCAGCTCGTGCGCGATGAGATTGCGGACATGGCCGGGAACGCCGTCGGGAAACTTCGCGGCCACGCCGTCCCAGGCCAATTGCGCTAGGCGCGATTGCGGCGTCATGCCTTCCGGCACCGGCTCTTCGGGGTATTCGTAGCGCAATTCGTCGAGGCTGAAGCGGCAGCGATTGACGATTTCGCTGCTGGAAGCCAGCGCATGTTCGTGGCCGCGAAACAGCCGCGCCATCTCGCGAGCCGGTTTCAGATGGCGCTCGGCATTGGCGGCGAGGCGGAACCCGGCCGTGGCGATCGTGCAATGCTCACGGATGCAGGTCAGCACGTCCTGCAACGGGCGCCGCTCGGGCGTGTGGTAGAGCACGTCGCCGGTCGCCAGCAGCTTGAGCCCGGTGTCGCGGGCGATGGCGGCGAGGCGGTGGAGGCGGCGAGCATCGTCGCCGCGATAAAGATGCTGCGCGGCGAGATAGGCGCGGTCGGGGAAATCGCCCGCGAGCCGGGTGGCGAGCGTGCGGTGCGCGGCGAGGCTGACGCGGTCGGCGGCTTCGGGTGGCAGCAGGACGACGACCAACCCCTCGCCATGGGCGACGACATCGGCATAGTCGAGATGGCATTCGCCCTTTGGCGCGCGCCGCTTACCGAGGGTGAGCAGCGTCGTCAGCCTGCCATAGGCGGCGCGGTCTTCGGGATAGACGAGGAGGCTGGCGCCGTCCTTGAGATCGAGCCGCACCCCGACGACGAGGCGGATGCCTGCTTCCTTTGCCGCCTGGTGAGCGCGGACGATGCCGGCGAGGCTGTTGCGGTCGGTGATCGCGATCGCCGCGAGGCCGAGAAGCACTGCCTGCCGCACCAGCTCGTCTGGGTGCGAGCCGCCGCGCAAGAAGGTGAAATTGCTGGTGGCCTGCAGCTCGGCGTAACCGGAACCGGAAGAAACGCCGCGACCGCCGCCGGTCGTCTTCGCTCGTTTCTGGGTCAGGAATCGCAAACTGCCGTCGCCGATCGTGCGCGACAGTCGGCCAAACCCGGCAAGGGCCTCGGATTTCTTACGCGGCAGCTCAGGCATCTTATGTCAGGCGAAGACGCCGTGGACGAACCAGCGCGGCGGAGGATCGCCGGGCAGCCCGGCGCGGAACAGCCAGAACCGCCGGCCAGTCTCATCCTCGACCCGGTAATAATCGCGGATCGCATCGGGAGCGCCAGTGCTGCCGATCAGCTGCCCATCCGGCCGCCACCATTCCTCGGCGATGCGCTCGGGCCCGTCGGCCTGAGCGACCCGATGGGTGCGGTGGCGCCAGGTAAAACGGAACGGCGGGTCGTCGGGCAGCACCCAGAACGCCTCGACCGGCTCGGGCGGCGCGAACAAGCGGACGGGACGGGGCGGCTTTTGCGGGGAAGCCCCCACCCCAACCCTCCCCCGCATGCGGGGGAGGGAGTCCGCCGCGGCAGCGGCGGGCGGGTGGGGGTTATTGCTGATCGGCACTGCCACCGAGGCCCGTTCCGGGATATGGCTTTCGTGCGATTCGAGTCGAGCGAGCGCGTCGAGCCCGAGCCTGGCGCCGATCCGGTCGAAGAGCGAGCCTAAATTTCCACTCGCGCCGCCGGAAGCGCCCGCGGCTCCGGTCATGTCGATCTGCTCGGGCGCCAGTTTCTCGACGGCGAAGGCGGCGAGGATCACATCCTCGATGCCGAGCCCGGGGTCGATCGTGTCGAGCTTGCCGGTCAGCAATTTCGCGAGATGCACGGGGTCGCGGCTCGGCCGCGCGGTGCCGATGCGAATGTGCTCGACCCTGCCGTCGACGCGGTGAAACCCGAGATCGAGCCGACGCGCGCCCATGCCCTCGCGCGCCAGGCGCGTGACGAGGTCGAGCGTCAGCCGCTCGGCGGCGCGGGCGAGATCGGCGGGGTCGGAGATCGGCTCGGGCAGGCTGAGACGGACCCGCCGGCTCGGCGCCTCGCTCAGCGGCGACAGCGGTTCCGGTAGCTCGCCCAGCGCCTGGTCGAGCCGGCGCGCCACCGTCTCGCCGAAGCGGCGGGCGAGCGCGTCGCGCGGCATCGCCAGCGCCTCGCCGACGCGGCGCAATCCGACCCGGTACAGGGTCTCGACGATGGCCGGGTCGAGCCGCAGGGCGGCGACCGGCAATGGCGCCAGCGCTGCGCGGGTCTCGCCCGGTGGGACGATGACCGCTGCTTCTGCAGCTAATCTGCAGCAAATCGGACGTTCCTCCAGCTGACCGAAACGGGCTACGGCCCAGGCGGCGCCGAGCGTGTCGGCGATCGCCAGGCAATGCGCGATTCCCTGGCGCGTAAGCCGCCGCGACAGATCGGCCGCCAGTTCCGCCTCGACGCCCCACAGATGCGCCGAGCCGGTGATCTCGATCTTGACCCCATCGCCGCCGTCCGGCGCGGTCCACGGGCTGTAGCGGCCGCACCATTCGGCGAGGCGGCGCAAGGAGGCGGCATCCTCGGCCAATTCGGCCGGACGGGTCAGCAGCTCCGGCAAAAACGACAGCGCATCGGCGAGCGGCATCCAAGCGGCGATGCCTCTGGCCGCGGCCGCCGGGTTGACCGCGGCGAGCGTCTGCCGCCCGGCAGCGGCGATCACCGTGGCGAATGGCGCTTCCGGTGGACATGCCGGCATCCCTTCTTTCTTTCCATCCCGGCGAAGGCCGGGACCCATGGCGGGGATGGGCCCCGGCCTTCGCCGGGGTGGTACGACATTGGGTGCCGCGAGTTTTCCGTTGTCAGCCTGTCCGTCGCCTGATTTCTGGTTCGGCAACAGACCGGCGCGGCGCAACCGGTCGATCGGCCAGTCCGGCAGGAACAGATACAAGACCCGATGCATCGGCTACCTCTACGTCCCAAGTCACATTCGCTGTCTCCGCGCCGCGGCAGCGCAACAGCTCGACCCGCCAGCGCGGCGTTCCAATCCCCGGTTCATCACCAGGCAGCGACGGGATTGCCGCGACCCGCCAGCGTGTCGTCGCCGCGCTTGGCCGCGTGCGTTCGGAAGCGGCCTCGGTGCCGTTGCGCCAGCGCCGCAGCAACAGCGCGGTGACGCCGGAGCGCTCGGCGGCGAGCTGCAGCCGCCGCCCCGCGACCATCGGCAGCCGGCCAACTTCGCCGACTACCGCAGCGATGCCCCCAGGGGAGTTGGAGGTACGCAACCCCTCTTCCAGAACCCACAGGATGTCATCGTCGCGCGGCGCGGTGACCCGTACGATCCGTGCCGGGTCGAGCCCGTGCTCGGCCAGTCCCGGCCCGTATAGATCGCTGTACTTCAACGTCCACAGGATGATGCCGGACTCATTTCCCTTGGCGATTCGTCCGGCGATGGCGGCGGCGAACCCGGCCGCGGCGGCGCCATCTTTCTCGTCGGCGCCGGAGCCATGGAATTCGTGCACCGCGCCGAGCGCCAGCCCGCCGCCGGGCAAGACGCGGTCGATCGCTTCGATTTGAAACGGTAAAACCCCATGCCGCAGCGCGCCCGGCCGCTCAATCCGGCGGATACGGTCTCGCAACGCGACAAGGGCGACGGCGGATGACATTGAAGTGTAACACTTGTTTTGATGTTCTCTATTTGTTCCTAACATCTTCGATTGTCAACCCTGCTCGCTTTGCCGTTAAGATAGGTCATGGCCCAAGCTCCGCACCCCGATCGCACGCCGAGCGAGATCGATGCGGCGGAAATCACCGCCCGCATCCTTCTCGAAACCCGGGCCGTGCTGTTCAGCCCCGACAATCCGTTCACCTTCACCTCGGGGCGGCTGTCGCCGGTCTATGTCGACTGCCGGCGGCTGATCTCGTTCCCGCGCGCGCGGCGCAAGCTGATGGATATGGGCGCCGATCTGATCGAGCGCCGGGTGGGATGTGAATCCTTGGACGCGATCGCCGGCGGCGAGACCGCCGGCATCCCGTTCGCCGCGTGGATCGCCGACCGGCTGTCGCTGCCGATGCTTTATGTGCGCAAGCAGGCGAAAGGTTTTGGCCGCAACGCCCAGATCGAGGGTGAGCTGAAGGACGACGCGCGGGTGCTGCTGGTCGAGGATTTGGCCAGCGAGGGCACTTCCAAGCTCAATTTCGTCCGGGCGATCCGCCAGGCCGGCGGCGAGATCAGCCATACGTTCGTGATCTTCAATTACGGCATCTTCCCGCACACCGAATCGAGCCTCGCCGCCGAGGGCATTACCCTGCATGCGCTAGCCACCTGGTGGGATGTCGCCGAGGTGGCGGAAAAACTCGGGCGCTTCGAACCCGGGCAATACGAGAAAGTCAGAAGCTTTCTCGAAGACCCGGAGAACTGGCCGACCAAGCGCACCGCCGCGGCGCAATAAAGCGATCCCGAAGACTAACCGTCCGTGCCGGCAGGGCTCGACGCCGTGCTTGCCGGGCTAGCTTTGCCGTCGACGTATTCACGCGACGGCATCGAGGGCCGCCGGGTCAATCTGCGGCCGAGCGTGATAAAGGGCAGCTCGACGCCGTAATAGCAAATGGTCGCGGCGGCGATCGTCGCCAGCGTCGCGACCAGCAGGACGCCGATCTGCGCCTGGATGAATTTCAGAACGATGTGGATGACCGGCCAGTGCAGGATGTAGACGCTGTAGGAGATGCGGCCGATAAACCGTACCGGGCCTGTGCGCATAAAACGCGGCACCGCGCCGTCTTCGATCGCCACCAGGTAAGACACCGCCAGAAACGACGGCATCGCGGCCAACGCGAGACCGTAGGTAAAATAGTCTGCCGGCGACATTTCAACGGCGATATTCGAAACAAAGAATAGAACTGACGAGATCACGATCGCCAGGATCACAGAATTTTCGCGTATTTTTACGATCGACCATTGTCCAATTGTCGGGATCAGGCAACCTAAATGAAACAGATAAGCATAGGACATCAGTCCAGTCTTGAGAAAATAGCCGAACAGCGCTGCTTGAAGCAGGAGGTTGCCGACGGTTCCAAGGCGCGGCGTGGCCAAAGCCAAAACCGGAAGCAGAAAGACGCTTAGATAAAACTCGACATTCAGGCTCCACAGCGGCGGATCGATGTGAAAATCGGCGAAATAAGTGGCCTGGAATGCCGCGCCCCAATCGACCGGCTGATCCAGGGCGAAATTGGCGGCGACGGCAAAGGCGATCGCCACCCACAAGGCCGGCATCAGGCGGAACAGGCGGCGCAATCCGTATTTGAGAAAATCAAAGGAATCGGGGTGGATGGTCTGCGACAGGACAAAGCCGCTCAGCACGAAAAACAACACCACGGCGGCGTTGCCGGGAGTCAGAAAGCGCGCGACGATTTGGATGACGCCATGCGCGCTTTGAAAATCGGCGCGACCGCCGGCCAGGATGTTCGCGTGCAGCCAAACGACCGTCAGCGCGGCGAGGCCGCGCAGCGATTCCAGTTCCGGGTAGAAGCGTGGCGCGGCACGCTGCCGCGTCTGCGCGACGATCATCTCTGTTTGGGCAGCCAGTTGGCGAGCCGGCTTGCGGCTTCCGCGATGTCCTCGGTCGAACCGGCGAAGCTGAGGCGCAGCCAATCGCTGCCACGGATCGGGTCGAAGTCGCGGCCCGGGGTTGTCGCCACGCCGGTCTCGGCGAGCATCTTGCGGCAGAAGGCTTCGCTGTCGCGGGTCAACGCCGAGACATCGACATAGAGATAGAACGCGCCGTCGGCCGGAGCGAAGCGGCTGAGGCCCGCTTTCCGCATCGTGGCGATCAGCAAATCGCGGTTGGCGCGGTAGCGGGCGACATGGGCGTCGAGCTCGGCCCGGCAGCGGAACGCGGCGATCCCGGCGAGCTGCGACAAGGCGGGCGGCGAGATGTAGAAATTCTGCGCCAGGCACTCGACCGAGCGCGCCAGATCGGGCGGCACCAGCATCCAGCCGAGCCGCCACCCGGTCATGCTGTAATATTTCGAGAACGAGTTGACGACGATCGCCTCGCGTCCGAAGGCCCGTGCGGTCTGCGCCGCGCCCTCGTAGACAATGCCGTGATAAATCTCGTCGGAGACAAGGCGGATGCCGCGCCCGCGGCAATACTCGGAAAGTCGCTGAAGTTCCGCAGGCGCGATCATCGTGCCCGTCGGGTTGGCCGGGCTGGCGATGATGAGCCCGGCGAGATCGGGGATGTCGGCCAGCAGTTCCGGGTTCGGCTGGTAATGCGCGTTCTCACCGACCTCGATCAGCACGGTCTCGAGGCCGAGCGCCGAAAGAATATTGCGGTAGGCGGGATAGCCTGGGGCGCCGAGTGCGACCCGGTCGCCAGCCTCGAACGCGGCGAGAAACGCGAGCTGAAACGCCGCCGACGAACCGGTGGTGACGACGATCTCGGCCGGATCGACCGCGACCCCGTATTGCGCCCGGTAATGCCCCGCGATCGCCTCGCGCAGTGGGGCGATGCCTTCGGCGTCGGTGTAGCCGATGCGATCGTCGGCAAGCGCCTGGCGCGCCGCGTCGAGCACAGCGTCAGGCGCCGGGGTACCGGGTTGGCCGACCTCGAGATGGATGACCCGCTCGCCGGCCGCTTCGCGCGCGTTAGCGGCGCGCAGCACGTCCATCGCGATAAACGGCGGGACCAGCCCGCGGCGGGAAGCCTTTAGGCTCATGCCGCCAATGTGCGGGGAAAGGTTGCTATTGGCGAGGGCCATTCGTTATGACGGGCGCCGGCACTTTTGGAGGACTGCACAAAGATGGCGAAGGTCAGTCTGATCGGCATGTCGGGGAGTTTGCGCGCCGGCTCCTATTCGAACGCGATTATCGAGACGCTGCGCGAACGCTTTGCCGAGCGTGCCGATCTGCGGCTTTACGATCTCGCGCCGATCCCGCTCTACAACCAGGATTATGAAGGCGAGAAACGTCCGCCGGTGGTGAAGCAGATGCTCGCCGATATCGAGGCGGCGGACGGGTTGGTGTTCTGCGCGCCCGAGTTCAACCACTCGATCCCGGGGGTGTTGAAGAATGCGATCGACTGGGCCTCGCGGCCGGCCTTCGCCTCGGTGCTGGCGTACAAGCCGGTGGCGATCATGGCGACCTCGCGCGGACCGCTGGGCGGCGCGCGGTGCCTCGAGCATATGAAGGTGGCACTCGATTCCTGCCTGTCGCGGGTGACCCTCGCGCGCGAAGTCATCGTCACCGCCGCCGAGACCAAGATCAGGGACGGGCGGCTCGTCGACGAGGTCTCGCTCGGCTTCGCCTCGGGCGCGGTGGACGCCCTGCTGCACGAAATCGCATTGTGGAAAGGGGAGAAGGGCTGAAGCCGCGCCCGGCTAATTCAACGTCGAGGCGTCTTTTTTGTTGATGCAGCGCAACAGCTTCCAATAGCCGAACAGGTTGCTCGGACGGATTTCGCGCACCGTCAGCTTGCTGTCGCGTATGAAGGTGTCGAATTCGAAATCGGGGTGAAACCCGATATGCCGTGCGAGATGGGCCAGGCGCTTCTCAAAAAAGCGCACCGCCCAGTTCTCGCTCATGAAATGATTGACCAGCACGATCGTGCCGCCGGGGATGCAGACGCGGCGCATCTCGGCGGCGAACTGCGCCGGGTTCGGCACGACCGGCGCGACGTAAAGCGCCAGCACCGCATCGAACGAGTTGTCGGCGAACGCCATGTGCTCGGCATCCATCAGATGGAGCCCGTCGACATGGGTGAGGTTCTCGCGGGCGACCCGCGCCTCGGCCTTGGCCAGCATCTCGGCCGACACATCGATCCCAGTCACATGCGAATCGCGCCTGAAATGGGGCAGCGACAAACCTGTGCCGACGCCGACTTCGAGAATGCGCTGACCAGGCCGGTCATTGGCGATGCGCACCGCTTCCTTGCGGCCGGGATGGAACACCGGGCCGAAGACGAAGTCGTAAGAGCCAGAAACCCACCGATAGGTGCGGATCGTGTCGCGGAGGTCCATTAGTTCGCCCTCGTCGCGGTCGACGCAAGCGCTGCCGCCGTCATTGGCGAAAGTGCCCCTGGTTGCCGCTTTTGTAAACCTTTCGCTGAATGGCCTCAGGTGCTGATGACGGATTTATGGCAACACGACAACTAACGCCGAAGCTGTGCAGCGGTAGTGCCGCCGCCAGGGTGATACAGCCATAGCGCTCAGATCAGGGTGATGCTGTCGGCCTCGAGTCCCTTGCGGCCATCGACGACCTCAACCCGCACCCGTTGACCCGGACCCAGCGCCTCGATGCCGCTGCGACGAAGCGCGGTGATGTGGATGAAGACATCCTTGCCGCCGCCGTCGGGTGCGACGAAGCCGTAGCCCTTGTCGGGCTCGAACCATTTGACCGCGCCCTCCAGGGTGCTTGACGGCCGCGCGCGGCGCTCCTCGCCCATCCCCGGCGCGACCGCGGTGCTCAGATCGATGTTGATGACGCCGGTGACCAGCGGGCCTTTCGCGCCGGCGCCGACCTCGCAGGTGATAGAGGCGCCTTCGCGCACATCCTCGTAGCCGGCACGGCGCAGGATCGCTATCGGCAGAAAGGCATCCGGCGAACCGTCGGACATGGTGGCAAAACCGAAGCCCTTGCTGGCGTTGAACCACTTGACCTTGGCCTCGACGGTGCGGGTCGGCGGCGCGTCCTCGGGCGTGGAGCCCGTGCGGCGGTCGTACATCAATGTCCTCTAAACGTCAGATAGAATGCGGCGAGCGCGCGGCCACAAAACTGTAGCGTAAAAAAACTGCGCCACGCTAGCGCGCCGACGGCGAGTCGCCATGCCTGCCGGTAGTTTCACGCTATTTCGCGCGTTTCTTTAAGCTCTATGTAAGGTTGAGAGCCTATTGCCGTCTTCCTGCCGTTTGCCCTCCGCCGCTCACTCGCCGATCGCCCTTCCGACCGCGGACAGCAGCAGGCCCGCGCTGATCGGCTTTTGCAGGTAGTCGGCTGCGCCCGCCTCCCTTGCCTGCTGTTCGAGCGCTGGATCGCCCCGGCCGGTAATCAAAATGACAGGGATGCCGAGCTCTCTGCCCGCATCGGACTTCAGGAAGTCAAGGCCGGTCGTCAAGGGCAGGTGCTGATCGAGGAGGAGGCATCCGCGAGCCGGATGCCGAAAGCCCCTGGCAAAATCCGCAGTTGATGCATAGTCCTCGACATTAAGCCCGTTGACCTCAAGGAGGACTTTGACCGAATCGCGAACAGCCTCGTCATCGTCGACGATAAAGACCGTGACAACGGGGTGGGCAGCTTCGGTCATGACGGCTCTCTCCGCGCTGCTGATCTGTTTAGGAAACGGTGCCCCAGGTTGGCCACGCGATCACTGATCTGTATCAAGGGGAGGCCTCGACATCGGGGGTACGCGGCACGGTGAAGCGGAAGACGGTACCGCAGGGGCCGCCCTGTATGGCTCCCTAGGGTTCATTCCGAGCATCGCGGCCCTTCCCAATTGAGACGTTTCGCTTGGCGGCGAGATGGCGCTCGATCGGGGCGTCGAGAACAATGGCCCATTGGCGCCAGCAGCAAATTGATCCAGATCAAATTCCGGCTCTCCCACCCGGCGATACGGTCGCTGAGCAACATCAGCGGAGGCTGGGCGATGCCTGATAACCCGAGCGTATTGCGCGAATTGGCCAAATGGTATCGCAAGTTCGCCGACCGTGCCGGAAGCCCCTGGGTTTGGGAGGCGCGGCTGATCACGGCGGACCGGCTCAAGCCGAAGCCAATAACATCGAGCGCGGGCTCATGTCGCGCCTCCAAGGGCTCTCACCCGCCCTCGTGCCGGTTCACGCACGCCATCGAGGGGCCCCGCCCGGTACCGTGGGGGAGTGAGCGAAGAATACCATCGCCCGGTCAGGGCCATGGGCCAATCTATCGCGTCCACTTCAAGAACCGGTTTGCACGCGGCGGGCAGATTTACGCCGCCTGCCAGCGATCGGTAGAAATCCATTCGGCAAAAACACTGGAGCGCGCGATCGAGGCGGCCAAAAGACGCCGAAGCGCGCCGTTCGTCCTCAAACAGGCGTCGGGTTCATGGCGCTGCTGGAATGCCGTTGAGCTTGGCCGTGATCCGTCCCGACCTGCGCTCAGAAGGGGTGCCACGCGCGGCGCGCATGGCGCCGCTCTTCTCCGTGAGGGACCGACGGCAATCTGCTGCCTGGCGAGGATGGAGGGCGCCCGATGCTCTTGCAGCCCCGCTGCTCGCCAGATAGATTCTGGAGCGCACGGAGCTAGTGCCAAATCGGTGCTACGAATGGGAAGCGCGGAGATCAAGAGGCTGAGTTAAAGCCGTTTGCGGGTGTAGCTCAATGGTAGAGCAGAAGCTTCCCAAGCTTACGACGAGGGTTCGATTCCCTTCACCCGCTCCAGCTTCCGTCGATGATCAGGCTGGTCGCCGCGGCACCAGGAGCGCCGGGGTGAAAGTCTGCACGATCTCGCCGTCCTGGTTCAGCGTCGTCACCCGCACCTTGACGATGCCCTGACTTGGTCGTGACTGCGATAACCGGGTCTCAAGGATTTCGCTTTCGACATGTAACTCGTCGCCGGCCCGCACCGGCCGTTCCCAGACAAGCTCGCCGCCGAAGCCGAGAACGCCGCCCGCTGGGCGGAACTCGCTGCCGATAACAAGGCGCATGGTCAGCGCCGCCGTGTGCCAGCCGCTCGCCGCGAGCCCGCCAAAGAGGCTGTCTTTCCCGGCGGCCTCGTCGAGATGGAAGGGCTGGGGGTCGTAGCTGGCGGCGAATTCCGTGATCTCGGCGGCGGTGACCGTGAGTCGGCCCGAGGCGAATTTCTGGCCGGTGGCGAAATCCTCGAAATATTGCATCAGCTCCTCGCAGGCTTGACGAACCAGGCGCCGGCGGCAACCGCGGCGGCGTTGATGCCGCCGAACACCGCCAGTGCGACGGCGAGCGCGCAAAAGACATAAACCAGATCGCCGCTGAGCCGGAAGGCCAGCCAGCCGCCCCCCGCGGCGAGCACGAAGCGGGTCACCGCGGCGGTCAGCGGCCAGCGCAACCGCCCGGCGCCCTGCGAGGCGAAATAGAGCGCCATGCCGAGGCCGAAAAGGCCATAGCACGGGCCGACAACGCGCAGATACTGGCTGCCGGTGGCGAGCATTGCCGGGTCGTGGTCGAACAGGTTGAGCCAGGCGAGCGGCAGCGCCGCCGCGGCAAGTCCGATCGCTTCGGTGAGGCCAAAGGCGATCGCTGCGCCGATCCACGCCGTGCGCAGCGCCCGCTGGCGCTGGCCGGCGCCGATATTGGTGCCGACCATCGCCACCAGCGGGCTGCCGAGCCCGAACACCAGCGGCACGAGGAGGTATTCCAAACGCGAGCCGACGCCATAGCCGGCGATCGCCGCGGCGCCGAACTGACCGACTAGCGCGGTGGTGATCGCCACCGTCGCATTGGTCTGCACGGTGATGAGGGCGGCTACCGCGCCGACGCGCAGGATGTCGATGAACAGGCGCTTTTCGAGCCGCCAGCCGGTGAGCCGCAAGCGCACGACGCTGCGGCCTGAGGTGAGGTACCACCCGAGAATCGCAACCCCAATCACGTAATAGACGATAAGCGCGACGCCGCCGCCCGCGACCCCGAGCCGTGGAAACGGGCCCCAGCCGAAGATCAGCGCTGGCGATAGCGGCACCAGGATTACGGTAAGACCGACGCTGACCAGGGCCGGCGTCGCCATGTTGCCGGTGCCGCGCACCACATTGGCGAGCGCGTTGAACAGCCAAATCAGCACCATGCCGGCGAAGACGACGTTGGAATAGACGAGCGCCGCGTCGAGCGCGGCGCCGCTGCCGCCCATCGCCGAGTAAAGCGCTTTGCCGCCGAGAAGCGCGATGGCGCTGAAGACCAGCGCGAAGCCGATCGCAATCGCGACCGCATGGACCGCGAGCCGGTCGGCATCGTCGCGCCGTCCCGCGCCGAGAGCCCGCGCAACCGCCGAGGAAATCCCGCCGCCGACCGCGCCCGCCGACATCATCTGCATCAGCATCACCGCCGGGAACACCAGGGCGATGCCGGCCAGCGCCGAGGTGCCAAGCCAGCCGATGAAATAGGTTTCGACGAGGCCGAGGCTCGCCTGCACTACCATGACCAGCATATTGGGCGCGGCAAGGCGGATGAGGGTTGCCGCGATGGGTGCCTCGATCAGCCGCTTGGTGCGCGGATCTAGTGCGGGCCGCGGCAGTGAGACCAGGGCTGGCTCCGCCGAAATCACTTCCCCGACATCACCTGCGGCTACGTAGTTCACCGCTTCGAGAGACATGATATCGTTGCCTTTCCAGGAGGCTGATTAGAGTGTATATGCACCTATATAAGAGTGCATATGCGCCTTTGTCTAGAGATGCAAGATGACCGACGACAAATCGCGATTTCAGGAATGCAACTGCCTGGCGATCCGCCAGGCAGCCCGGCATGTCACGCAGTTCTACGACCAGGTTTTCGCGCCCTCTGGGTTGCGCGCCACCCAATACGCGATCCTGTCGCGGCTGCGGAGCCAGGGACCGCTATCGATCAATGCGTTGGCGAACCTTTTGGTGATGGACCGGACGACCTTGGGCCGCAATATCCTGCCGTTGCAGCGCGACGGGCTGATCGAGGTCGCGGCGAGCGCGACCGACCGCCGCCGCCACGAGCTGCGCTTGACCGAAGCAGGGCTCGCACGCCATCGCGCCACGGTCGAGCGATGGGAGGAGGCGCAGAAGAAATTCAACGAGGTCTTCGGCGACGCGCGTGCCGCCGAGCTGCGCGGGCTGCTGCGCGAGGTCGTCGCCAGCGATTTCGCAGCGGCGGAGTAAGAAGCCCCTTTTTTCGTCACCCCGGAAGTTAGGCGAGCCCGGCTCTGCCGGGGCGTGAGCCTTACTGTCCTGGACCCATGAACACGGACCGTTTAGTGTCTAGGCTTAGTCGTCGGTGTTCATGGGTTCCGGGTTCTCGGGCTACGCCCTCGCCCCGGAATGACAGAATGATGGAGCAGTCAGAACGGCAGCTTCATCCCGCCCGGCAGGTTGAGGCCGCCGGTCAGCTTGTGCATCTCGGCCTCGGTGTGGGCGTTGACCTTCTGCCGCGCGTCGTTGAAGGCGGCGACGACCAGATCCTCGACCACCTCGCTGTCGCTCGGGTCGAGCACCGATTTGTCGATCTTGATCTTTTTCAGTTCGCCCTTGCCGTTGAGCGTCACTTGAACCATGCCGCCACCGGCCATGCCGGTCATCTCGACGGTTTCGAGCTGCGCCTGGATCTCGGCCATCTTCTGCTGCATCTGCTGGGCCTGCTTCATCAGCTGACCGAGGTTCTTCATGGCTCGTCCTCTTCACTGCTCGCGGCATCCTCGCCAGGTTCGACGCTATCTTCGTCTCCGGCTTCGTCTCCGGTCGTCTGGCCGCCGCCGGCAAAGCGCTCACGCACCGCGGCGATGGTCGCGCCAGGAAAGGCGTCGAGCACCGCGCGCACCAGCGGATGGCGGGCGACCTCGCTCTCCAATTCGCGAACCTGCGCCTGCGCCTGCTGTTCAAGGGTGGGCGCACCCGCTTCCTGCGACACCGCGACGACCCAGCGCGTGCCAGTCCACTCGCTCAGCCGCTGCCCGAGCCGGTTGGCAAGGTCACGCGGCGCGCCCTCCGCGGGGCGGAACTCGATATGGCCGGGGTCGAAGGCGACGAGATGGACCTGCGCGCGCAGCTCCGCGGCGGTGACGCCTTCGCGATGCCGGTCGAATAGCGCGACCGTCTCGGTGAAATTCTGCGGCATCGGGTCGAGCGGCGGCCCGCTCGGCGGCGCGACCGGAAGCGGCTTGGGGCTTGGGTCCGGTTCCGGCTCAACCATCGCCGGCGCGGCATTGCCGCCATCGGCGCGCGGCAGCCCGATCGGGGACGGTGGCGCGGCGGCGAAGGGCTCGATAAAGACCGGCTCGATGCTGTCGGGCGGAGTTGCCGGCACCGGCTCGACAGCGACAGGTTTGGTTACCAGCGGCGTCGGCGCTGCGGCAACTGTGCCGAGGTCGATGCTCTTGACCAACTCGGCCGGCACCGGTAGGTCGGCGACATAGGCAAGGCGCACCAGCACCATCTCCACCGCTTGGCGGGCGCCGGGCGCGGTCTGCACCTCCTCGATACCTTTCAGCAGCATCTGCCAAGCGCGCGCCAGCACCGGCATCGGTAGCTGCGCCGCCAAAGGCCGCGCGCGCTCGCGGTCGCCTTCCTCCATTGGGTCGCCGGCGCCGGCATCGGGGACGAGCTTGAGTCGGGTGACGAAATGGGCGAGGTCGAGCAGGTCCTGGATCACCGAGAGCGGGTCGGCGCCGCCCTGGTAAAGCGCCTCCATCCGGTCGAGCGCGCCAGCGGCATCGCCCTTTAGCACCGTCTCGAACAGGTCGAAGATCAGGTGGCGGTCGGCGATGCCGAGCATGTCGCGCACCAAATCCTCGGCGATCGGCCCCCCAGGGCTTGACCCACCGGCGAGCGCGATCGCCTGGTCCAAGAGCGACAGCCCGTCGCGCACCGACCCGTCGGCGGCGCGGGCGATAAGGCCCAGCGCACCTGGTGCGATCTCGATGCCCTCGGCGGTGGCGATCTTCTGGTAATGCGCGACCAGCTGCTCGATCGGCACCCGGCGCAGCGAGAAGCGCTGGCAGCGCGACAGCACCGTCACCGGCACTTTCTGGATTTCGGTGGTGGCGAAGACGAACTTGACGTCGGGCGGCGGCTCCTCGAGCGTCTTCAACAGCGCGTTGAAGGCGTTCTTCGACAGCATGTGCACTTCGTCGATAATATAGACCTTGAACCGCGCCGAAACCGGGCGGTAGCGCATGCCGTCGGTCAGCTCGCGGATGTCGTCGACGCCAGTGCGGGAGGCGGCGTCCATCTCGATGACGTCGACATGGCGGTCCTCGGCGATCGAGCGGCAATGCTCGCAAACGCCGCAGGGTGAGACGGTCGGCCCGCCGGTGCCGTCCGGGCCGACGCAGTTGAGCGCGCGGGCGATGATCCGCGCCGTCGTCGTCTTGCCGACCCCGCGCACCCCGGTGAGGATGAAAGCGTGCGCGACCCGTCCGCTCGAAATCGCATTCGCCAGGGTGCGAACCATCGCCTCCTGGCCGATCAGCTCGGCGAAGGTCTGCGGCCGGTATTTGCGGGCCAGCACGCGATATTGGATCGCGGCGTCGCTCATCGATGGGCGATGACCATGGCGCTGAAAAGAGGTGGGAGACCGAACGAACGACCCAGGCCGGAACTCGTTACGGCTGCTTCCTTCCGGACCTGACCGGGTTGGCGAGGGACCTGTCCGCCGCCGACCTCCCAGCGCACTATATCAGGTGCCGACAGCGGCGCGGCAAGTTTCGGGCACCGCTGTAACCGGCTCTGCGCTAAAACGCCGATCGAGAGCGGAGGAGGCTATGCATCGAAGCTTCACCACAGCCGCAGCTATCCTCATGCTCCTGAACTGTCCGGCGCTGGCGGAGGACACGCCGAAGCGTGGCGGCACGCTGACTTATTTGATCCCCGCAGACGCGCCGCCGAGCTTCGACGGCCATCGTGAGAACACGTTCGCGACGATCCATGCAATGGCGCCGTTCTACAGCGTGTTGATCCGGGCCAATCCGGATAATCCGAGCGATACGACTCAATTCGTCTGCGACGTCTGCACCGCCATCCCCGAGCCGACCGACGGCGGCCGCACCTACACCTTTCCGATCCGCAATGACGTAAGGTTCCATGACGGATCAGCGCTGACCGCCTACGACGTAGCGGCGAGTTGGAACGAGATCATTTTCCCGCCGGACGGGGTCGTCAGCGCGCAGCGCGGCTATTATTCGATGGTCGACAAGGTCGAGGCGTCCGACCCGAACACGGTCGTCTTCCACCTCAAATTCGCCACCGCTGCGTTTCTTCCGGCGCTGGCGAACCCCTACACCTTCATCTACGAGAAGGCCATCCTCGACGACCCCAACCGCGGTCCGCACTGGTACGAGAAGAATGTGATGGGTTCCGGCCCATTCGAGTTCGTCAGCTTCGAGGCCGGGCAATCGATTACCGGCGAGCGCAACCCCAATTACTTCCGCCCGGGTCTCCCTCGTCTCGACGGGTTTGTCGGCATTTACGCCGACAAACAGGCAACCCGCGTGGCGGCAATCCGTGGCGACCGCGCGGCGATCGAGTTTCGCGGTTTTCCACCGGCCACGCGCGACGATCTCGTGGCCACCTTGGGCGACCAGCTCACGGTGCAGGAGAGTGACTGGAATTGCGGGGCGCTCATCACTCCGAACCACCAGAAAAAGCCGTTTGACGACGCCCGCGTGCGCCGCGCGCTCAGCTTGGCGATCGACCGTTGGAACAGCGCACCGGCGCTGGCCAAGATCACCATCGAGAAGACGGTCGGCGGGGTCGGGTTTCCCGGCTCGCCGCTGGCGGCGACCAAGGACGAGCTGCAGCAATTGGCCGGGTACTGGCCGGACATTAACAAATCACGGGATGAAGCGAGGCGATTGTTGAAGGAGGCCGGCGCCGAGGGGCTGAGTTTCGAGCTGCTCAATCGCAATGTCGACCAGCCCTACAAGTTCAACGCGACTTGGGTCATCGACGAGTGGAGCAAGATCGGCCTCAAGGTCACTCAGAAAGTGCTCGCCACAGGCCCCTACACGGAGGCAATCCAGCACGGCGATTTCGCCGCGGCGCTCGACGGCGATTGCCAGACCGTCGTCAATCCGTTGCTCGACGGCACCAAATACTTGCCGCACTCGGTCTCGCCGTTCAATTTCGGCAATTACGACGACCGGGAGGAGATCGACCTCTACGACCGGATGCTGCGGGAGACCGACTTCACGCGGCAGCGCGAGCTGATGCGGCAGTTCGAGAAGCGCGTGCTCGACACCGAGGCGCACGAAATCTTCCTATTGTGGCGCTATCGCATCGTGCCATATCGCAGCTACGTCAAAGGCTGGAAGATCAGCCCCAGCCACTACGTCAATCAGGATCTGGCGACGATCTGGCTCGACAGATAGCGGGCCCGTGCTAGCGTCGGCTGGAACGACAAGAGGAAACCTCCCATGGCCGTATTGAAGCACCTCGCCAAGCTCGACATTCCCGGCGGCGGGCAGGTGGTCGCCGAGGGCGGCCATGCCTATGTCGGCCATATGGGCCCGCCCGACGGCACCTCGATCGTCGATGTGTCGGACCCCCGCAGGCCGCGAATTGTCAGCCGGATCGAAATTCCGAGTTTTATGCATTCGCACAAGGTGCGGGTGCATGGCGATGTGATGCTGGTCAACCAGGAGCTGTTTCGTGCCCGTAACCCGGAAAAACCGGAGGGATGGTCCGGCGGCATCAAGGTCTACGACGTCAAGGACAAGACAAGGCCGCGCGAGATCGGCCATTATAAATCGGGCGGGTCGCATCGCTTCGATTCGGACGGGCGGTACGCGTACATATCGTCGGAGGAGGAAGGATATATTGGAGATATCGTCGTCATCCTCGACCTCGCCGACCCAACGCGTCCCGAAGCAATCGGCAGATGGCATATGCCGGGGCAGTGGACCGCGGGCGGCGAGACCCCGACTTGGCAAGGCAGGCGGCATCGCTGCCATCACCCGCTGCGGCGCGGCGACCGGCTTTATACGAGCTATTGGCACGGCGGCTTCGTGATCCTCGATTGCAGCGATTTACGACAGCCAAAATTCATCAGCGGCCTCGATTGGAGCCCGCCTTACCCGTGCCCGACGCACACGGTGCTGCCGATCCCTTACGAACTGATGGGCCGGAAGGTCGCGGTGGTCACCGATGAGGAGGTCTCCGACCGTCTCACCCCATCGCCCAATGCCTTTATGTGGATCGTCGATATCACCGACGAGGCGCATC
This sequence comes from Allostellaceae bacterium, assembly GCA_035604035.1. GTDB lineage: Bacteria > Pseudomonadota > Alphaproteobacteria > ATCC43930 > CGMCC-115725 > DATARH01. The sequence continues at coordinate 27,047 of DATNJF010000382.1, forward strand.
CGGTGCCGATCTCAACCTGGACGGTGCCGCATGACGAGCCGTTCGATCCCTTGTGCTGGTTCGGCGCGCATCAGCCGCAGGAGACGGTCAACGGCAACATCATCCTCGTCACCTGGTTCGGTGGCGGGCTGCGCGCGGTCGACATCTCGAACCCGTACCGGCCGGAGGAGATCGATAGCTTCATGCCGGCCCCCGGTACGGGGCAGACGATCGTGCAGTCGAACGACGTGTTCGTCGACAAGGCGCGCGGGCTCGTCTTCCTGATCGACCGGCTAAACGGGCTCGATATCCTCGAACTGACGGCCTAAGGCCACTCCCTTTCGTAAGCCGGCAAGCTCGCCGATAATTGGGCGATGTCCGAGCTCGATACGCTCATCCAATTGCTGGCCAAGCTGCCGGGGCTGGGGCCGCGCTCGGCGCGGCGGGCGGCCTTGCATCTGATCAAGCGCCGCGAGAGCGTCATGGAGCCGCTGGCGACGGCGTTGCGCGACGCGGCAGCGGCGATCCGTCCGTGCTCGGTCTGCGGCAATCTCGACACGGTCGAGCCATGCGCGATCTGCCGCGACCCGCGCCGCGACGTGAACCTCATCTGCGCCGTCGAAGACCTCGCCGATCTCTGGGCGCTCGAGCGCACCGCCGCCTTCCGCGGCCGCTATCATGTGCTGGGCGGCACCTTGTCGGCCTTGGACGGTGTCGGCCCCGAAGACCTCAACATCGCTAAGCTGATCGCCCGGCTCGCGCCCGGGATGGAGTTGATCCTCGCGCTCAACGCCACGGTCGATGGGCAGACGACGGCGCATTATATCGCCGACCGCGCCGCCGTGACCGGCGCCACCGTTTCGCGCCTGGCGCAAGGCGTGCCGATCGGCGGCGAGCTCGATTATCTCGATGAAGGCACCCTGACCGCGGCGCTCAAGGCGCGGCGGGCGCTCTAGGCCGCCCTTCGGCTCCGAACCCGGTGCTGGCCGGAATCCTCTTCCTCGAAGAGATCGGCGAGGCGTTCGAGCATCACGCCGCCCAGCTGCTCGGCGTCGACGATGGTAACCGCACGTCGGTAGTAGCGGGTCACGTCGTGGCCGATGCCGATCGCGGTCAACTCGACCTCGCCGGTGCGCTCGATGTCGCGGATGACCTCGCGCAGATGCTTTTCGAGGTAGTTGCCGGGGTTGACCGAGAGGGTCGAATCGTCGACCGGCGCGCCGTCCGAGATCACCATCAGGATCTTGCGTTCCTCGGTGCGGGTAAGGAGCCGGTTATGCGCCCAGGCCAGCGCCTCGCCATCGATGTTCTCCTTGAGGATGCCCTCGCGCAGCATCAGCCCAAGGCTGCGCCGCGCCCGGCGCCACGGCGCGTCGGCGGGTTTGTAGACGATGTGGCGCAAATCGTTGAGGCGGCCAGGGTTGGCTGGCTTGCCGGCGGCGATCCAGCGCTCGCGCGACTGCCCGCCCTTCCAGGCCTTGGTGGTGAAACCGAGGATTTCGACCTTGACCGCACAGCGCTCCAGAGTGCGCGCGAGGATGTCGGCGCTCATTGCCGCGACGGTGATCGGCCGCCCGCGCATCGAGCCCGAATTGTCGATGAGCAGGCTCACAACTGTGTCGCGGAAATCGGTCTCGCGCTCGCGCTTATAGGCGAGTGGCAGCACCGGGTTGGCGACGACGCGGGCGAGCCGCGCCGCGTCGAGGATGCCCTCGTCGAGGTCGAATTCCCAGGCGCGGGTCTGGCGCGCCAAGAGGCGCCGCTGTAGCCGGTTGGCGAGCCGGGCGATGACGCTCTGCAGATGCGACAATTGCTGGTCGAGGAGGTGGCGCAGCCGGCCGAGCTCGTCTGAATCGCACAGCTTGTCGGCGTCGATCACCTCGTCGGACACGGTGTTGAAGGCGCGGTAGATCGCGGTCTCGTCGGGGCGCCCGCGCGGCATCTGGCCGGGGCGGCCGGGACGGCCCGGATCGTCGTCGCTGGCGCCGGGCATCATCTCGCCGTCGGTATCGGCGTCGCCATCCTGCTCGGCGTCGTCGGTGGCGCCGTCGGCGGGCGCGCCCTCCATCGAGGGCTGGGCGCCCGCGGTGGCGCTTTCGCCGCTATCGGTCTGGTTCTCACCGTCCTGCTCGTCGCCCTGGCTCTGCTGGTCGTCGGACGACTCATCCATCTCGCCGAGATCGAGGTCGAGGTCCTGGATCAGCCGCCGCGTGGTGCGGGCATAGGCGTCCTGGTCGAGGATCTGTTTGTCCAGCTCGGAGAGGTCCTTGGCGATCTTGCCTTCGAGCCAAGGCCGCCACAGATCGACGACCTTCCGCGCCGCGGGTGGCGGCGGCTCCTTGGTCAGAGCCTCGCGGGTGAGGAGCCGCACCGCCTCGGCCATGGTGCCCTCGGTGCGCTCGGTGACGCGCTCGAAGCCCTGCCGACGGTACTGCTCGTCGAGCATCGCCGAGAGGTTGGCGGCGACCCCGACCATGCGCTTCGAGCCCAGAGCCTCGACCCGCGCCTGCTCCAGCGACTCGAAGATCGCCCGCGCCAGCGGCCCGCCCGGCACCCGTTTCGCGTGGACTGAGTCGTCATGATATTTGAGCCGCAACGCCATGCTGTCGGCGGCGCCGCGCAGCTGCGCCACCTCCTCGGCCGGCAGGTCGCGCGCCGGGTTCGGTAGGCGCACGCGCCGACCCGAGAGCCCCGCCGGTTCTGGCCCGAAGGTGACGTTGACCTCATCGTCCTCGGCGATCGCCCGCAAGGTTGTCGCGGTCGCCCGCTTGAAGATTTCGGTCGGCGAGAAATCTTGCGCCATGCGGCTTGCCGCCCTTCTACATCAACGTCGCGTTGACGCCGGTCTCGGGCAGCTCGGTGCCAAAGCAGCGCTGGTAATATTCCGCCACCGCCGGCCGCTCGGTCTCGTCGCATTTGTTCAGGAAGGTGAGCCGGAAGGCGAAGGCGAGGTCGTTGAAAATCCGCGCGTTCTCAGCCCAGGTCATCACCGTGCGCGGTGACATCACGGTCGAAATGTCGCCGTTGATGAAGCCGTTGCGGGTGAGGTCGGCGAGCGCGACCATCGCGCTGATCTTGCGCCTGCCGTCCTCGTTGTCGTAGTCCGGCACCTTGGCCAGCACGATGTTGCACTCGGCGTCGTGCGGCAGGTAGTTCAGCGTCGCGACGATGTTCCAGCGGTCCATCTGGCCTTGATTGATCTGTTGGGTCCCGTGATAGAGGCCGGTGGTGTCGCCGAGGCCAACCGTGTTGGCGGTCGAGAACAGACGGAACGCCTTGTGCGGGCGGATGACCCGGTTCTGATCGAGCAGGGTCAGCTTGCCCTCGACCTCGAGCACGCGCTGAATGACAAACATCACGTCCGGGCGGCCGGCATCGTATTCGTCGAAGCATAGTGCCACCGGGTGCTGCAGCGCCCAGGGCAGGAGGCCCTCGCGGAACTCGGTCACCTGCTTGTTGTCGCGCAGCACGATCGCGTCCTTGCCGATCAAGTCGATGCGGCTGATATGGCTGTCGAGGTTGACGCGGATGCACGGCCAGTTGAGGCGCGAGGCGACCTGCTCGACATGGGTCGATTTGCCGGTGCCGTGATAGCCGCAGATCATCACACGGCGGTTGAAGGCGAACCCGGCGAGGATCGCCAGCGTCGTGTCGTGGTCGAAGCGATAAGCCTCGTCATGATCGGGCACGTGTTCGCTCGGCTGGCTGAAGGCCGGCACTTCGAGATCGCTGTCGATGCCGAAGGTCTGGCGCACCGACACCTTGATGTCGGGCATGCCGGTGGGCGTGACGGGGAGTTCCGTGGGTTGAACGGTGGCCATTCTCTTGAGACTTTCCAGGGTTGGTTCGTGGGTCGGTTGGGCGGTCGGTCCTGCTGAAGGTCAAGCGAAGTAGCTGGCTTTGAGCGTCGTGTAGGCCTGGTTGATGATCTTCAGCTTTTCCTCCGCGTCCTTGTCCCCGCCGTGAGAGTCGGGGTGGTGCAGTTTCACCAGCACCTTGTATCGGGCCTTGAGGCCGGTTTGGGTGAAGGGGGGGTCGATCTCGAACACCGCCAACGCCTGCTCGCGAGCTGAGGCGACGCGCGAGGTCGCATCCGGCCCATGCTTGCCATTGCGGCGCTGTTGCTGGCCGTCCTTGCCATAGAGGCCGAGCGGATCATTGACCCGCGCCTCGTAGGCCGGCCCGTGGCGTTGACCGAGCTTCCAGCTCGGCCGCTGCCACACCGTGTCATGCCGGATCTCGGCCTCGATCTCGGTTTCGCTCATCCCGGCATAGTAATTCCAGGCGGCGTTGTAGCCGCGCACATGCTCGAGGCAGAACCAATAGTAGTGGTTTAGCTCTAGGCGGGAGCGCGGCGCGCGGAACTCGCCGCCGGCGTCGCAGCCGGGGTGGTCGCAGAGCCGCGCCAGTGGCGCCGGCGCCACCGTCACAGCCGGATCGGTCGCAATCCGCCTCATCGGCTCAGTATGGGTGGCCTGCCGCTCCGTGACAAGGATTCCGGGCGGGTCGCAGGGTTGCGCTCGCTGCGGCTAATCGCCAGGGCCTGGGCCAAACAAAAGCTGCCTGCCCGTGTCGCCACGGACAGGCAGCCCTTTGGTCGAACGATGATCGAGACGGCTTAGAAGTCCATCCCGCCCATGCCACCGCCGCCTGGCGGCATCATCGGTGGGCCCTTCGGCTCCGGCTTCTCGGCGACCATCGCCTCGGTGGTGATCAAGAGGCCGGCGATCGAGGCGGCGTCTTGCAGCGCATGCCGCACGACCTTGGTCGGGTCGATGATGCCCGCCTTGATCATGTCGGTGAACTCGCCCTTCTGCGCGTCGTAGCCGTAGGTTGTGCTTTTGCTTTCGAGCAGCTTGCCGACGATGATCGAACCGTCAGTGCCGGAGTTCTCGGCGATTTGCCGCACCGGCGCCTGCAGCGCACGGCGGACGATGTCGATGCCGACTTTCTGGTCGTTATTGCTCGGGGTCAGCTTGTCGAGAGCGCGCGAGGCGTAGAGCAACGCCGAACCGCCACCGGCGACGACACCCTCCTCAACCGCGGCGCGGGTCGCATGCATCGCATCGTCGACCCGGTCCTTCTTCTCCTTGACCTCGACTTCGGTCGAGCCGCCGACGCGGATCACCGCGACGCCGCCGGCGAGTTTGGCCAGCCGCTCCTGCAGCTTCTCGCGGTCGTAGTCGGAGGTGGTCTCGTCGATCTGCTGACGGATCTGGGTGCAGCGGCCTTCGATGTCGGCCTTCTTGCCGGCACCGTCGATGATCGTGGTGTTCTCCTTCTCGATGCGCAGCTTCTTGGCCTGACCGAGCATGTCGAGGGTTACGTTCTCGAGCTTGATGCCGAGGTCTTCGCTGATCACCTGGCCACCGGTCAGGATCGCGATGTCCTCGAGCATTGCCTTGCGGCGATCGCCGAAGCCGGGCGCCTTCACCGCGGCAACCTTGAGGCCGCCGCGAAGCTTGTTGACCACCAGCGTCGCCAGCGCCTCACCCTCGACGTCCTCGGCGATGATGAGCAGCGGCCGGCCGCTTTGCACCACCGACTCCAGCACCGGCAGCATCGTCTGCAGACCCGAGAGTTTCTTCTCGTGGATGAGGATGTAGACGTTGTCGAGCTCGGCCAGCATCTTCTCGGCGTTGGTGACGAAATACGGCGAGAGATAGCCGCGGTCGAACTGCATGCCCTCGACGACGTCGAGCTCGGTCTCCAGGCTCTTCGCCTCCTCGACCGTGATCACGCCCTCGTTGCCGACCTTCTGCATCGCCTCGGCGATCTTGTCGCCGGTGTCGCGGTCGCCATTGGCGGCGATGGTGCCGACCTGGGCGATTTCTTCGCTGGTCGAGATCTTCTTCGACTGGCTCTTGAGGTTGGCGACCACAGCATCGACAGCGAGATCAACGCCGCGCTTCAGATCCATCGGGTTCATGCCAGCGGCCACCGCCCTGGCGCCTTCGCGCACGATCGACTGCGCCAGCACGGTCGCAGTGGTGGTGCCGTCGCCGGCCTGGTCGTTGGTCTTCGAGGCGACCTCGCGGACCATCTGTGCGCCCATGTTCTCGAACTTGTCGGAGAGTTCGATCTCCTTGGCGACGGTGACGCCGTCCTTGGTGATGCGCGGCGCGCCGAACGATTTGTCGAGTACGACGTTGCGGCCCTTTGGCCCCAGCGTCACCTTGACCGCATTAGCGAGAATGTCGACGCCGCGCAGCATCCGGTCGCGCGCATCAGTGGAAAATTTGACTTCCTTAGCTGCCATTTTCGTATTCCTCCAAAGCCGGTCAGGCGATCACGCCCATGATGTCGGACTCTTTCATGATGATCAGCTCTTCGCCGTCGAGCTTGACCTCGGTGCCCGACCATTTGCCGAACAGCACCCGGTCGCCCTTCTTGACGTCCATCGGCACGAGCTTGCCGTCGTCGCCGCGGGAGCCCGGGCCGCACGATACGACCTCGCCTTCCATCGGCTTTTCTTGCGCGGTGTCGGGAATGATGATGCCACCCGACGTCTTTGCTTCCGATTCCACGCGCCGAACCAGCACGCGGTCATGCAATGGCCGAAATGCCATAAAGTCCTCCTTGAGATTTCGCTTGTCGACCCGAATTAGCACTCTAGGGGTAAGAGTGCTGCTGAGATAATTAGCTCGCCGCGAATTGTCAAGCGCCGAGCCGATTTTGCCGCCTCGTCCTGAATTTTGACAAGTGAGGAGGCGCGGCGCACTCTCGCTGCGTTATTGCGTTATACTGTGGCGTTGACCACGAACGAGCCGCGAAAAATGGCGCGAACCATCGACTGGGAAATCCCGACCGAGCTTCAGCCGAAGTCAGGGGATGTCGGGTTCGATCTGGACGAGACGCTCAACGGGATCCTTGGCCTGCAGGCGACGATCCCCGAGGACGCGTTCACCGCGACGACGCTCGGCACCGAGCGCGCCGGCAGCGGCGTCCTCATCCGTAAGGACGGGCTGGTCCTGACGATCGGCTATTTGATCACCGAGGCCGACTCGATCTGGCTTACCTCCGGGGTCGGCGGCGCCGTGCCGGCGACCGTGCTGGGCTATGACCAAGAGACCGGGTTCGGCCTGGTCCAGGCGCTGGGCCGGCTCAACGTGCCGCCGGTGGAGCTGGGCACGGGGCGGCGCGTCGGCGCCGGCGACAAGGTGGTGATCGCCGCCGAGGGCGGACGCCGCCACGCGATCGCCGCGACGGTCGTTGCTCGCCAGGAATTCGCGGGACATTGGGAATACCTGCTCGACCGCGCGATCTTCACCGCGCCGGCGCACCCGTTCTGGGGCGGTGCCGGGCTCATCGCGGCCGATGGCAGCCTTATCGGCATCGGCTCGCTGCATGTGCAGCGCTCGAACGGCCGCGAGCTGCGCCGCGACGTCAATATGGTGGTGCCGATCGATCTGCTGCCGCCGATCCTCGACGACATGCTGACTTATGGCCGGCCGAACCGGCCGCCGCGGCCGTGGCTCGGCCTTTACGCCGCCGAGATCGAGGACGAGAACGCGGTGGTCATCGCCGGCATGTCGGAGCGCGGCCCGGCGATCAAGAGCGGATTGAAGCCGGGCGACCGCATCCTCGCGGTGCGTGACGATCCGGTGTCGAGCCTCGCCTCGTTCTGGCGCCGGGTCTGGGCCAGCGGCCAGGCCGGCTGTGAGGTCGTGCTGCAGATCCAGCGCGACAAGGAGCCGATCACCGTGCGCGTCCCCTCGGCCGATCGCACCCGGCTCCTAAAAGCGCCGCGGCTGCATTAGTTACTTAGCGGCATCGGCTACCGGCGCTTCGGCCTTCCACGACTTGAGCACCGGCAGGATTTCCTTGGCGTAGAGCCGCAGCGACTGCTCGGCGAGCGGGTAAGGTGTGCCGCCAAAGCGGAACGAGGTGCATAGCTCGAATTCGCCGACCGCGACGCGGCGTTCTTCGAGGGCGCGCAGGATGCGGTCGGGGGTGCCGTAGACCGCAGCCTTCAAAAATGCTTCGACAATGCCGTCGCGTCCCGCCTCTTTCGCCAGCTCGGCCTTCTTGGCATAGGCGTCGTAGCCCTTGATCCGGGCGAAATGTCCGGTCAGCAGCTCGTAGTGCTCAAGATTACTGTCGACGAACGAGCCCATGTGGCGCCGGGCGAGGTCGTCGATCCCGTCCATGGTCGGCGTGCAGATGCAGAAATCGGCGATCAGAAAGGGCGCCGCTTCTTCGCCGTGGAATTGCCGGAACAGCTCGCGGTGGCGCTCGATCTGCGGCAGCCGCATCGGCCAGGGCCGGTCCGCGAACATCACCATCCGCGCCTTCAATCGCGCCGCCGCCTCGACCGAGTCCTCGCTCGACGCGACCGCGTAGGTGCGGCCCGCGAAGCTGCGCGCCGGCTTCGGGCGGATGGGCGTGCGCGGCTGCTTGTAGAACTTCCCATTGCCCTCGATGAAACCGGTGCGCAGCGCATCGAGGATCATCGGTGCGGCCTCATCGAAGCGCTCGCGTGACTCATCCATGGAAATCGGTCCACGAAACGCGGCGAACTCGCGGCGCGACAAGCCGCGCCCGATGCCGAAGCGGAAGCGTCCGTTGCTGACGTGGTCGAGGATGGCGACCTGCTCGGCCACGCGCAGCGGGTCGTGCCACGGCAGAATGACCGCCGCGGTGCCGAGATCGGCGTGGCTGGTGACGCCGGCCAGATAGCTCATCAGCTGCAAATTATCGGGGCAGAACGAGTAGTCGTAGAAATGGTGCTCGACCGACCACAGCACGTCGAAGCCGAGCTCGTCGGCGAGCCGCGCCAGGCAGATCTCCTCGTCCCAGACCTGCGCGTCGCCGATGTCGCTCCAGCCATAGCTGGCGAAGACCATTTGAATGCCGACATCCATAGCCGCCTCCCTTGCTGCGCCGCCATGCTCGCGCAGGCGGCGCTCCGGCTCAAGCGGCTTGGGCTACGGCGCCGTAGCCACCGCCGCGCATTCGGGCGGCAACTGGCTGACGAGCAAAGGTGGGGCAGGCGGGCTCGGCTTCGGATGCCGGGCCTCGTCGGTGAACCACCAATCCAATTCCTTGCCGCAACCGTCGCCGGGCGGTGCCGGCTCCTGCGCCTGGCACAGCGTCTGCCCGGGCGGACAGTTGAGGCGGATGTGGAAATGGTCGTCGTGGCCCCACCACGGTCGCACTTTGCTCAGCCAAGCGCGGTCGGCCGCAGGGGAATTAGCTGCCTCGCGGCACAGCGCCCGCTTGATCGCCGGGTTGACGAACATCCGCGCCAGCTCGGGAGCGCGCGCCACGGCCTCGATCAGCTGCCGGTATTGCGGGCCCCAGACAGTTGGATCAACGTCGTTGCCATCGGCGGTGACGATGGTCTTGGCCGGCAGGTTGTCGCGGTCGGTGAGGGTGAGGCGCTGCTCTGGCATCGGGGTCAGCCAGATATCGGCGTCGAGGCCGATCTGGTGCGAAGCGTGGCCAGTCACCATCGGACCGCCGCGCGGCTGACCGATGTCGCCGACGAGCAGCCCCGGCCAGCCGGCGGGGAGGTTTGCGACGATGCGCTCGATGACCGCGATCAGCGCCGGATGGCCCCAGAAGCGGTTGCGGGCCGGCCGCATTACCTGCCACGTCGCGCCCTCCGGGGGCAGCGGCACCGCGCCGGCGATGCAGCCTTTGGCGTAGGAGCCGAGCGAGCGCGGCTGCCCGGCGCTCGGCTGTTTGATGAGGCCGAACACTCGCTTCGCCGCGTCGGCCGGGAGGGCGGCGATCAGCTCGGCGCGCCGGGCGGCCTCGGTCGCCGGCAGATCCTGCGCGAAGCCCGGCGCCGCGACGAGGCTCCAGATGAGAGCGGCCATAGCGACGGTCAGGCGCAGCGCGCCGCTTCTGCCTTGCGAGGTAGAAAATTGTTGGCGTTTTACGAAATTAACCATCAATTTCACGAGGACCGCGCCGGCCGGCGCTAAGCTCGCCTCGTCCTTCCCAGCGATATTTTCCGAGATGCAATAACCTCCAACGATGTTGGGCGCACCATCCTCTCACGCCGGAAAGCGGATACTCGTCGTCGAGGACAACGAGTTGAACATGAAATTGCTCAACGACGTCCTCGAAGCGCATGGCTATGACGTGCTGACGACCGGGGAAGGCGCGGTTGCGGTCGCCTGGGCGCGGCAATACCGGCCCGACCTCATTTTGATGGACCTGCAGCTTCCCGATATGTCCGGGCTCGAGGTGACGCAGCAGTTGAAGGCGGGCGCCGATACCGCCTCGATTCCCATTATCGCGGTCACCGCGTTCGCGATGGCGGGTGACGAAAAGAAAGCGCTGGAGCACGGTTGCGACGCCTATATTGCCAAGCCGATCGATCTGCGTAAGTTTCTCGACCTCATCGCCGGGTTCGTGGGTGGGCCCGGCAATCCCGGCAGAGGTGATGCGACGATTCGCCGCTAAGCCGACGGCTGCCGCGTATGGGGGGTAATGATGATGTTTGGGCGGCTGGCGAGGCGGGTTTTACTTGCCGCGATCTTGATGAGTGTCGGCGGCTTCGCCGTAATGCATTTTCAGGAGATCCGCAGCCTCTACCAGGACATCTATCCTACCGATCCCGCCAAGCGGGAGGCGCTTGATCTGTGCTTCACGCAGGACCACGAGTTCAATCGGCTCGACACCGTGCAGCGCGAGAGCTGCTATCGCCGGGCATTGCTGCCGGCCGCCGCGGCCGCTGGTTTTGTTCCCGCCATCCAGCCGGTGGCGAACCCGATCGATCTGCAAAACGCCGCCGCCGCCGGTCGTATGCCGCGCAACGACGTCCGACGGACCGAGATGCAAGACGCCCTGCACTTGCCGCATTAGGGCGTTAGCCGCGCGCAGCCGCTTCGGTTTTCGCGACCGAATCCGATCGGCCTCCTTTCCGTCGCCGCGGCGGCGGAGTAACGTCCCGCGCGCCGGCAGCAAGGGTCAGTCATCGTTCCCCCATGAAGCTCTACGGGTTCTTCCGGTCATCGGCGGCGTTTCGCGTGCGGATCGCGCTCAACCTCAAGGGCCTGGCCTATGAGGACGCGTTTATTCATACGCTCCGCGGCGAGCAGCGCGGCGGCGAATATCTCGCGGTCAACCCGCAGGGGCTGGTGCCGGCGCTCGAAGCCGACAACCAGACGCTGATCCAGTCGATGGCGATCATCGAATACCTCGACGAGACGCGTCCCGAGCCGCCGCTGTTGCCGCGCGATCCCGCCGGCCGCGCGCGGGTGCGTGCTCTCGCGGAGATCGTCGCCTGCGATATCCATCCGATCAACAATCTGCGGGTGCTGCGTTATCTGCATGGCCCGCTCGGCCATGATCAGGCCGCCATCGAGACCTGGTACAACCATTGGATCGCGACCGGCTTCGAGGCGTTCGAGCGGCTGCTCGCTGCGGACCGGCGCACCGGGGCATTTTGCCATGGCGATGCGCCCGGGCTGGCGGACATTGCGCTGGTGCCGCAGGCGGTCAATTCGGAGCGCTATAAGCTCGACCTTTCGCCCTATCCGACGATCGCCCGAATCTACGCCGACTGCATGCGGCTGGAGGCCTTCAGCGCGGCGCACCCCAACAATCAGCCCGACCGCGATGACTGATCGCAGCTCGCGCCCGCGCCGTCTCTGCCGCGCCGTCCCGTTTGCGCTGACGCTGATCGCCGGCATCGTGCTCGCCGGCTGCCAACCGGTGTCGGCCGACGACAACACGCCGGGCGCCAGCGCCGCCGACCTCGCTCTCATCCAGCAGACGATGCGGGAGGTGCAACGCAACTATGTCGAGCCGATCAAGCCGGGCGAGCTGACCACCGGCGCGCTCAAGGGCATGCTGACCCGGCTCGACCCGCATTCGGACTACATGGATGAAAAAGAATTTCGCGACCTGATGGCGACCACCAGCGGCGAGTTCGGCGGGGTCGGGATCGAAATTTCAGTCGATGAAGGCGTGCCGCAAGTGATCACGGCAATCGAGGGCACACCGGCCGCCGCGGCCGGGATTACCCCGGGGGACCGCATCACCAAGGCCGACGGGCAGCCCCTCGTCGGGTTGGATATCGAGGAGGTGGTCAACCGGCTGCGCGGTTCACCCGGGACCAAGGTGGTCTTGACCATCGCGCGCAGCGGTAGGGCGCCGTTCACCGTCGACATCATCCGCGCCATCGTCAAGGTCGAGTCGGTCAAGTCCGCGCTCGAGCCCAACCGCGTCGGCTATGTCCGCATCAGCACCTTCGATGAGAACACCGCTGCCGAGCTGCGCGCCGCGATCACGAAGATGAAGCAGCAGGCGGGCGGCAGCTTCACCGGCTTCGTCCTCGATTTGCGCAACGATGCTGGCGGGTTGCTCGACGCGGCGGTCGAGGTCGCGGCCGATTTTCTCGATTCCGGCACGGTGGTAAGTACAAAGGGCCGCGATCCCGATGAGAACCGGATCTACGAGGCGCCGCCCAATGGCGATCTCGTCCGCGGCGTGTCGATGGTCGTGCTGATCAACGGTGCTTCGGCCTCGGCCTCGGAGATCGTCGCCGGCGCGCTGCAGGACAATCACCGCGCCACCGTTTTGGGCACCCGCAGCTTCGGCAAGGGCTCGGTGCAGAGCATCATCCCGATCGAAGGGCACGGTGCACTGCGCCTGACGACGGCGCTCTACTACACCCCGTCAGGCCGGTCGATTCAGGGCCACGGCATCACCCCGGATACGGTCGTCGTGCTGCCCAAGGATCAGCAGGTGGCCAACGCGCTCGTTACCTATGAAAGCGATCTCTATGGCACGCTGAAGCCGACGGGCGCGCTGGCGCCGACGGATAAGGGCGCGCCTACGGCGCAGCCGGTGGTGGTCGGCAGCGACCACCCGATCATCCCTTCGGTGATTGGGACGCCGCAGGACGTGCAGCTCAACTCGGCGCTCGACTACCTGAAAAAGCACCCGCGCGCAGCGTCGCGCTAGGGCGGCAGCGGCAATCGTCTCGGAAGGCTGCGGCGCAGTCCGCAGCCGAGCCAGCGCAATAGCGCCGCCGGCCGGCGCATGTGGCCGTAATCGTCGAACTGGAACAGGACAAAGAGCCCGTAGACCTTGCGCGGATCGATCCGGCGCAGGAGCCGGATGCGCACGAACATGGTGATGCCGAGATCGCTGAGATGGTTGTTGGCGAGCGCTTCCTTGAGAGTCAGCGCCGGCACCGTGACGACGAAATCGCCGTAATCGCCGGCCGGCTCGATCCGCACCCGACCACGCCGCGGGTCGTAGACCAGAGCCTTGTCGCCGGCCTCAAACGCGAACCCCCGCGGGAAGAGCGGGCAGAGCAGCCAGCGCCACAGATTGAGCTTGCGCTGCAAGCGGGCGGCATCGGTCGCATCGATCGCCGCGGCCCCCTCTGCGGCGAGCCGTTCCTCGGTGCGCGCCGCTCGGCGCGCCGCCGCCGCGGGCCGATAGGATCCAGGCGCGGTCGATTGGTGCGAGAGATCGACAAGCGCGAGCGTCGTATAGGGCGGCAGCAGCCGGGTGGGACCCCGCCACAAGCGTTCGAGATCGGTGTAACTGGTGCGGTACTGGTTGGCCCAGGTGCTGTCGGCGCGCTCAAAGCTCGCCTGGCTGGCGAAGGGCAGGAAGACATCGGCGCCGAGCCGCTCGCACAGCCGACAGACAAAGCCGACATAACCTTCGGGCGGCTTCATTGAGAGGATTTCGCCTGCGGCGTCGCGGAAGCTGTTGACGAGGCTTGCCGGCGAATAGCTCGCCAGCAGAATGCGCGGCTTCCCGATCCGGTCGGCGAGACGGCGCACCGCGGCAACAACGGGCGGCGGCGGCTTGGCGTCGTTGAAATTGAGGATCAGCGCATCGGGCGTGTCGATCAGCAGCAGGCTGTCGTCATTCCACAGCGGCAACGAGAGGATCGAAACGCCACTGCCCAAAGGCCGCCATGTCGCCGGGGGCATCACCTCGGTGCGGAAGCCTTGGTCACGCAGATAGGCGACAAAGCCGGTCTCCGGCAGCCCTGGGAACAGGTAGAGCGGATGCTTCCCCAGCCGGCGGATCGACGGCGTGTGGAAGTGGTCGGGGTGTTCGTGCGTGATGTAGATATTTGCCGCGCCGGCGAGCCAGTCGAGCTCGGCTTCGTCAGGGTAGTTCTGCAGCCACCAGCTGCGCCAATAGACCGAACCGATCAGCCACGGGTCAGTCAGCAGCAGCGGCGCTTCGCCGTCGCGATAGAGCGCGATCGAGGCATGGCCAAGGGTTTTCAGAATAAAGGATGACGACAGGGGCGCCTCAGTCGAGCCGGTCGTAGAGCGGCGCCAGGAACTCGCGCAGCACGGGTGACCATTTCGCGTGCTCGGGTCCGCTCGACGAATGGCCGAGATCGCTATCGAGCTCGAAATAGCGCGCCTTGGCCCCGGCCTCTTCGAGCGCCCGCATCACGCCAGGGGCGATCTTGGGCGGAAACAGCGCGTCGGTGCGGCACAGCACGTAAAGCGCCTTGGCCTTGATCTTGGAAAACTCCGGCCGCGCGTCGAAGCCGAGCAGCGCGCGGCGCAAGATGATCAGCGAATTGGCGTCCCATTTCGCCGCCCAGTCGGCGGCGTTCTTGCGCATCGCCGCGGCACGCTCGACCGGGTCCGGGAAGCGTGGCTTTAGCACCTCGTCGTTGCCGTAGCGCTTCAGGGTCTCGAGGCGGATTTCGGTCAGCACGGCTTTGCAGCCGCCGGTGTGGTGATAGCGCCCGCCATTCCAGTCCGGGTCGGTGGCGAGCCGCGCCGCTACCTCAGCCAGTTGTTTGTCGGTGTTGACCGAAGCCCAGGGCGCGGTGTTGACCGGGACGATCGCATCCATGAAGCCGGGATAAGCGACCCCATTGGAACGCCTGATAGCCACCATAGGACGGGCCGGCGATGGCCACGAGATGCTTGACCCCAAGCGAGTCCAGCAGCGCCTTTTGTGCGGCGACGATGTCGCGGATCGTGATGTTGGGGAAATCGGGGCCGTAAGGCTGGCCAGTCTTCGGGTTGATGCTTGCCGCATTGGTCGAACCGAACGACGAGCCGAGCATGTTCGAGGCGACGGCGAAGACCCGTTTGGTGTCGATCGCTTTCCCCGGCCCGACCAGCCCGTCCCACGCGCCAGGATTGTTGCCATTGGCGGGATTGCGCCCGGCCTGGTGATGGCTGCTGGTGAAGCCGTGGGTCAGCAGCACCGCGTTGCGCCCGTTCGGTGCGAGCCTGCCGTAGGTCTCGTAGGCGATTGTCGCCTCCGGCATCGTCTCGCCATGGGTCAGGCGAAAGTCGCGGATCGTGAAGAACCGGTCCTCGACCGTGCCGATCTCACCGGTCACTGGAGCTTGCCCATCCATGCTGGTTCCTCCCTCATCTTGCCACCGAGTTTGCCATGTCGCGGGGCGCGCCGATAGCGCGCCCGGCCATGCTGCCTCTTTCGGTAACGCCCGGTTCGCGCTACACCGCTGGGGCGAGCCGACCGCGAAGCGGGGATGGAAGCATGATGCGTCGCCTCTTGTTGATCCTGCCGGCCCTGCTGCTGATCGCCGGCTGCGCGGACGCTCCGCCGCCGACCCCGCTGCCCGGGCCGCATGTCACGATCGGGTTTCCACCGGGTAGCGTTGTCAACGTGATCAAGATCGAGGCGGTCGACAACCTGCCGCTGCGCGCCGCCGAACTCATCGCGCCCGACGGCACCGTGACCCCGGCGGGCTGGCTAGAGGTGCATCGGGATGTCCAGGAAAATACCGGGCAATACGCGGTCGACAGCGTCTGGCACAACGCCTCGTTCGCGGATACCGGTTCAGTGCTCCCGAGCACCAATTCGAGCGCGCCCTATCTCAGCCACGACGTCTTGCTGCTGATGACGGGGGACGCCGAGATCACGCTGCCCGACCCGGTGATCTACCGGCGCGACTGGCAGCACTACAAGATCCGGCTGACCTTCGGCGCGCCCGGCGGGTCCGATACTCGCGAGCTGGCCGCGCCGCAGCCACCGGCGAGCTAGTTCACCGCCTCAGACGTGGCCCCCGCCGCCGGCAGGGGTGCCGATCATCGACAGTACCTCGCGCCGCGTCGTCGCGTCGCTGCGGAAGGTGCCGAGCATGCGGCTCGTCACCATGCTGACCCCTGGCTTATGGACGCCGCGCGTGGTCATGCATTGATGCGCTGCCTCGATCACCACCGCGACGCCCTTGGGGCGCAGCACCTGGTCGATCGTGTTGGCGATCTCGGCGGTCATCTTTTCCTGGATCTGCAGCCGCTTGGCATAGACCTCGACGAGCCGCGCCAGCTTTGAGATGCCAACGACGCGGTCGTTCGGCAAATAAGCGACGTGCGCCTTGCCGATGATCGGCGCCATGTGGTGCTCGCAATGCGATTCGAAGCGAATGTCCTTGAGGAGGACGATCTCGTCATAGCCCGAGATCTCCTCGAAGGTGCGATGCAGCAGCGCCACCGGGTCCTCATCGTAGCCGCTGAAGAATTCTTCATAGGCGCGCACCACCCGGTCGGGGGTGCCGAGCAGCCCCTCGCGCGAGGGATCGTCGCCGGCCCAGCGTAGGAGGGTGCGCACCGCCTCCATGGCCTCGTCGCGCGACGGGCGGGTCAGGGCAGGCTTGGCGAGCGGCTTGGCGATGTCATTCATGGTGATTCCTTATTGCCGCCTGGCGGAAGCCGGCGGGTTCTTGGTTCTAGTTGAGGCGCCGCGTCTCTTGCGGGCTGTCGAGCGAAAAGGCAGGGACCCGGATGAGGAATTTCTCGCCCTTCGGCGTCTCCATCTCATAGTCGCCGACCATCAATCCCGAGGGCGTCGTCAACGGACACGAGCTCGTGTACTCGAAGGTTTCGCCGGGCTTCAGTACCGGTTCTTCGCCGACGACACCAGGGCCGCGCACCTCGTGCAGCCGACCGAGCGCGTCGGTGATCTGCCAGTGCCGGTTGCGCAGCTGCACCGTCTCGCTGCCTTCGTTCTCGATGCGCACGTGATAGGCCCAGACATAGCGATCCTCAACCGGCGAGGAATGCCGGTCGAGATAGAACGGTCGGACCGTCACTCTTATCGAACGCGTGGTTTCAGAATACATCCGGGTAACTTTCTCGCCGATCGCCTCCCTGGCCGCAACAATGTCGGGCGCGAGCCTGACCGCGTCAAGGTGACGGCGATCAACCCGGCGCGAGCAGGGCCAGGACTCTCTCGTCCGGCTTGCGGCCGCCATCGGGGCTGATCGACTGGACGCAGACATGGTCGGCGCCGGCGTCCCACTGCTCCTGAAGCCGAGCGCGGATCGTCTTTTCGTCGCCCCACAGGATGTTGGCGTCGATAAACCGGTCGGAGCCGCCGCCGGTGAAATCGGCGTCGCCAAAGCCGAGCCTTCGCCAATTGTTGAGATAGTTGTCGAGCCGCATGTAGTTGGCGAGCGCCTGGCGGCCCAGGGCGCGTGCCTTCCTGGCATCAGTCTCCAGCAGCACCCAGACCTCGGGGCAGAGCAGTTTGCCGGGCCCCATGATCTGCCGCGCTTTTCGCGTGTGCTCGGGGGTGATGTTGTAGGGATGCGCGCCGTCGGCGTGGCTCGCCGACAATTCCAGCATCCGGGGCCCCAGCGCGGCGAGGATGGTGAGCGGCTTCTCCGCCGGCTCCGGCGCGCCGTAGGGCGCCGCCGCCATCGCGTCGAGGTAGGCCCGCATCGTCGCCACCGGTTTGCCATAAGTGTGGCCGCGCAGCCCTTCAACCGAGGGCACATGCGACACGCCGAGCCCAAGCAAGAACCGGCCACCCGACTGTTCGGCCAAGGCGCGCTGGCCATTGACCATGGCCATTGGGTCGCGGGCATAGATATTGGCGATGCCCGGCGCGACGATCAGCTTGGTTGTGTTGGCGAGCAGCCAGGACGAATGGACCAGCACGTTGCGCCCGCGGCTCTCCGGCAGCCATAGCGCGGCATAACCCCAGCCCTCGACCCGCTTGGCGAAGGCCGCGCCCTCGGAAGCGGTCATCGTGTCCATCGCCGCCCATACGCCGAGCTTGCCGAGCTTCATCGTCGATTTCCTCCGTGCCCTTGCCCCGATACTACGGCGATTTGGCGCGACCGGGCGTGGCAAAAAACGCGATCCGCCCTTGTTCCGGGCAAGCGCCGCGCGATATCACCTTCGATCGATGCCCATTCTGTTTCTCATCGTCGTCGTCGACCTGATCGGGTTCGGTCTCGTCATTCCGCTTCTGCCGTTCTACGCCGAGCGCTTTGCCGCCTCGCCGCAGGAGGTGACGGCGCTGATGGCGGTGTTCTCGCTGATGGCGATGCTGACCGCGCCGGTCTGGGGACGGCTCTCGGATCGGGTCGGCAGGCGCCCGGTGCTGATGATCAGCATGGCCGCGGCCTCGCTCGCCTATTTGTGGATGGGTTTCGCCGACGCGCTGTGGATGCTGTTCGCGGCGCGCGGACTTGCCGGCGCCTGCGCCGGCAATATCGCCGCGGCGAATGCCTATATCGCCGACGTGACCACACCAGAGAACCGCGCCAAGGGCATGGGGATGATCGGCGCCGCATTCGGGCTGGGCTTTATCATCGGCCCGGCGCTGGGCGGCGTCGTCGCCGGCAACAATTTGGCGACCGCCGATCTTCGGACCCCCGGCCTTATCGCTTGTGCGCTGTCGCTGATTGCGCTGCTCGGGGTCGTCTTTCTGTTGAAGGAAAGCCTGTCGGCGGACGTGGCAGCGCGGCCCCGCCGCAGCCGGATGAGCACGCTGCGCGATGCGCTCGGGCGCAAGGCGCTGGCGCGGCTCTTGGTAATCTTCTTTCTGACGATCCTCGCCTTTGCCGGGATGGAGTCGACGTTCGCGCTGTGGGCGATGGCGCAATTCGGTTGGGGCCCGGCGCAGACTGGCTACCTCTTCACCTATGTCGGCCTATTATCGGCGGTGATGCAGGGCGGCCTCATCGGGCGGTTGACCGCGCGGTTTGGCGAGGAAAAGTTGCTGATCGCCGGGCTTGGGTCGATCGCTACCGGGCTCTTGATCCTGCCGCTGGCGCGCGGCTTGCCGGTGCTGCTGCTGGCGACAAGCGGCCTCGCGCTCGGCATGGGGGCGATGCAGCCCTCGCTCAACAGCCTGATCTCGCGTCGCGCCGGCGCCGAGGAGCAGGGCGAGGTGATGGGGGTGGCGCAATCGGTTGGCAGCCTGTCGCGCGTATTGGGCCCGCTCCTCGCCGGGGCCTTGTTTGCCGAATTGGGCCGCGACTTCCCGTTCTTCTGCGGCATGGTGCTGGTGGCTGCGGCGGCGCTGATCTCCTTGCGGCTACCCCCGGCTGAACCAGCGGCGGCGGCGGGGGTTGCCGAATGAGCCCGCTCAAATGAGTCCCAGGGGACGGATGCCGCCCTCGGCGATGGCGGGGCCCAAGGGCCGGCTGATCGACGGGCTGAAGGCGCTGAAGGGGCTCGCCCCCTACCTGTGGCCACGCGACTCGCTGGAGCTGCGGGCGCGCGTGGTGCTGGCGGTGGCGCTGCTTGTGGGCGGCAAGCTGGTCAACATCACGGTCCCGTTCTTCTACAAGGGTGCTGTCGACGCGCTTTCCGGTAAGGGTGGCGCCGCCGGCATTGTCGCGGTGCCGGTGATGTTGATCGTCGCCTATGGCGCGGCGCGGCTGTTCTCGGGCTCCTTCAACGAGTTGCGCAACGCGGTCTTCGCCAAGGTCGAGCAGCGCGCGGTGCGACGGGTCGCTCTCACGGCGTTCAAGCATCTGCATTCACTGTCGATGCGCTTTCATCTCGACCGGCGCACCGGTGGGCTGTCGCGCGCGGTCGAGCGCGGCACCCAGGCGATCGACTTCCTGCTGTCGATCATGTTGTTCAACGTGATCCCGACCCTGGTCGAGATCCTGCTGGTCTGCGCGATCTTGTGGCGGCTGTACGATTGGCGTCTCGCCGCCGTTACGCTGACGACAATCGTCCTCTATGTCGCGTTCACCTTCGCGGTCACCGACTGGCGGGTTCGCTTCCGCCGCGAGATGAACGCGCGCGACACCGAGGCCAACACCAAGGCGGTCGACAGCCTGCTCAATTTCGAGACGGTCAAGTATTTTGCCAACGAGACGCACGAGGCCGCTCGCTACGATCGCTCGCTTTCAGCCTACGAGCACGCTGCGGTGAAGAGCGAGACGACGCTGGCCTGGCTCAATATCGGCCAGGGCGCGATCATCGCTGCCGGTCTCATCGGCATGATGCTGATCGCCGCCGACGGGGTCGCCACCGGCCGCATGACCGTGGGCGACCTGGTGCTGGTCAACGCCTATCTGATCCAGCTCTACATGCCGCTCAATTTTCTCGGCATGGTCTATCGCAACGTCAAGCAGTCGCTGGTCGATCTCGAGCAGATGTTCGGGCTGCTGAGAGTCGCGCCGGAGATCGTCGACCGCGACGATGCGCGGCGATTGAACGTCACGCGCGGCGCGGTCGTCTTCCGTCACGTCGATTTTCGCTACGACCCGCGGCGGGCGATCCTCGAGGACATCGATTTCCGCATCGAACCGGGCAATACGGTCGCCATTGTCGGCCCGAGTGGTGCCGGCAAGTCGACGATCGCGCGGCTGCTCTTCCGCTTCTACGACCTCGATGTCGGCGCAATCGAGATCGACGGCCAAGACATTCGCGACGTGACCCAAGACAGCCTGAGGCGCGCCATCGGCGTGGTGCCGCAAGACACGGTGCTGTTCAACGACACCATCCTCTACAACATCGCTTATGGCCGCCCGGGCGCCAGCCGCGCCGAAATCGAAGAGGCCGCACGCTTCGCGCGCATTCACGATTTCGTTGCCGGCCTCCCCGACGGCTACGACAGCATGGTCGGTGAGCGCGGCCTCAAGCTGTCTGGCGGCGAGAAGCAGCGCGTCGCCATCGCTCGGGTAATCTTGAAGGCGCCGGAAATCCTCATCTTCGACGAGGCGACTTCGGCGCTCGATACCAAGACCGAGCGCGAGATCCAGGCGAGCCTCGCCGAAGTGGCGGCCGGGCGTACCACGCTGATCATCGCCCACCGGCTGTCGACCATCGTCGATGCCGACCAGATCCTGGTGCTCGACGGTGGCCATATCGTCGAGCGCGGACATCATCGCGAGCTGATCGCATTGGGTGGGGTCTACGCGACGATGTGGGCGCGCCAGCAGGAGGCCGCACGCCGCGAAGCGGCGATGGCCGAGGCGGAGTGAAACCGCGCTGAGCGACATTGGCGACTTAGCCGCCGCCCTGAACGCTGGCGACCGGCGCGCGCTGGCCCGCGCCGTCACGCTCATCGAGTCAAGCCGGTCCGATCACCGCGACGAGGCCGAGCGACTCATCGAGGCGATCCTTCCCCATGCCGGCGGCGCGACCCGGCTCGGCATCACCGGCCCGCCCGGCGCCGGCAAATCGACTTTTATCGAGCGCTTCGGGCTCGATGGGCTGAAGCGCGGGCGCAAGATTGCCGTGTTGGCGGTCGATCCCGCCTCGAAACGCGGCGGCGGCGCGATCCTTGGCGACAAGACGCGTATGGCCGATCTGGCGGGCGCCGAGGGCGCCTTCATCCGCCCGTCGCCCGGCGCCGCCGGGATGGGCGGGGTCGCGCGCCGCACCCGCGAGACCATCCTGCTCTGCGAGGCCGCGGGGTTCGACACGGTGATGGTCGAGACCATCGGCGCCGGGCAGTCGGAAACGACGGTCGCCGAGATGGTCGATATGTTCCTGCTGATCCTGCCGCCCGCCGCCGGCGACGAGCTGCAGGGGTTGAAACGCGGCATCATTGAGCTCGCCGATCTGGTGCTGATCAACAAGGCCGACGGTGAGCTGTTGGACCACGCCAACCGCGCCGCCGCCGATTACGCCAGCGCGCTGCGCCTCGTGCCGGCCTCGGTCCGCGACTGGGAGGTGCCGGTGCGGGCGGTCTCGGCGCTTATCGGCACCGGGGTCGATGCGATCTGGGACGATGTCGCGCGGTTTCGCACGCTGTTGCAGGCGAGCGGTGAGTGGTTGCGCCGCCGCGCCGAGCAATCCCGCGCGGCGCTATTTGCCGAGATCGGGGATGGGCTGCTTGCGCAATTCCGCGCCGCGCCCGCGGTGACCGCCCGCTTCGCCGATATCGAACGCGAAGTCATGTCCGGCGCCCGCACGCCGGCGGAGGGAGCGCGAGAGTTGCTGCGATCGTTCCTAAGTTACCACTCTGCCGAAGGGTAAAGCCCCATCCGCCGGGCCTTTTCGATCACCAACGCGGTCACCGCGTCGACCGTTGGAGTTGGCACGTTGGCGGCGCGGGCGAAGGCCTGGACCGAGGTGAGGATGCCGTCGATCTCGGGCGGGCGGTTCCGCTCGAAATCTTGCAGCATCGAGGATTTGTGCGGCGAAGTCGGTCGCGTGCCGTAGGAGCTGACAAAATTGTCTTCGACATCGATGCCATGCGCCTTGGCGACGGCGAGACCCTCGCGCATCAGGTTGCGGCTCAGCGCGAAGAGTTCCGGATGCCGGCCGACAACGCCAATCGGCTCGCCGGTCAGTGCGCAGATTGGGCTGGTCGACAAATTGCGCAAGAGCTTGTCCCAAATCTCGACGCGGATGGTCTCGGTGATCGGCGCTTCGAGCCCGTGGGCTTCGAGCTCGGCTGAAATCGCCCGCACCCGCTGCGACAGCGTGCCGTCGGGCTCGCCGAGGGTGAATTTATTCTTGGTCATCGGCGAGTTCTTGATCACCCCCGGCTCGATCACCTCGTTGGCGGAATTGATCATGCAGCCGATCACGCGCTCGCAGCCGATCTCCCGCGCCAGCGCGCCGTCGGGGTCGAGGCGCGACAAATCGGGCGGCGGCGCCTTCGCTTCGGCGCGGTAGAGGTACCACCACGGGATGCCGTTCATCGCGAAGACGACGCTGGTCTCGGGCCCGGCCAACGTCGCGATCGACGCCGCCATTTCCGGCAGCACCGAGGATTTGACCGCGACGATGACGAGGTCCTGATGACCCAGCGTCTCCGGCCGATCGGTGGCGCGGATGCGGGCGTGGTAGCGCTCGTCGGCGATGTGGAGCGTAATGCCGCGCGCGCGAATCGCGGCGAGCTGGGCGCCCCGGCATACCGCCGCGATATCCATGCCCGCCGCGCCGAGCCTCGCCGCGAGAT
This sequence comes from Allostellaceae bacterium, assembly GCA_035604035.1. Lineage (GTDB taxonomy): Bacteria > Pseudomonadota > Alphaproteobacteria > ATCC43930 > CGMCC-115725 > DATARH01. The sequence continues at coordinate 50,120 of DATNJF010000382.1, forward strand.
GGCCGCCGACCGCGCCGGCGCCGAAGATCGTTGTCTTCATTCTAGATCCCTGTTTCCGTGGCCGGCGATGCTGGCCTTCCGCTTTTTCGCCCTCATGATGCTGGCGCTGTTGCGATGCAATTCGCCGGCCGCCGCGCTCGACCTCTTTGCCACGCACGACGTTACGGTGCAATTCGCCATGCAAGACGGCAAGCCGATGGCGGATGCCGAAGTCAGCGTTTTTGCGCCCGGCGACCTCACCCGTCCGGTCAAAACCGGGCGCACCGACAAGGATGGCAAGTTCCAGTTCGGCACCGACCGCGACGGGCTGTGGACCGCCGAGGCGCGCAACGGCACCGAGGTCGCCCGCGCGACGGTCAAGGTCGGCGGCGGTTCGGGCGACGATCCGGGCGAGATGTCGCCTTACGTCATCATCGGTTTGCTGGGGGTGCTGCTGGTGGTCGCAGTGGGTGTTCGCTTTCTGCGCGCCCGCGCCCGCTCGCCACGCCGCTGATCCTTAGCGCGGGGTTTGCTGATCTTTTTGATCAGGCTCCTTCTTCGGCGGCTGCTTCGGCGGCGGCGGTTTCGGCACAACGCCACGCTGCGGCGGCGGAGGCCGGGGCACGAAGCCGCGCTGTTGTGATGGTGGCTGGGGCGTGAAGTTGCGTTGCTGCGGCAATTTTGGCCCAAGATTGTTCGGCTGTATCGGCGGCGTGGGCGTGCCGTAGTGTTGCTGCGGCAATTTCGGGCCGAGATTGTTTGGCTGCACCGGCGGCCGCGGAACCGGGTTCTGCGGATTGACGTGCATCGGCTGGTTCGCCGGCGGCGTGATGTTGTGCTCTGGCGGATGAACCGGCACCGTCCCGCCAGGCGTGACATTGTGTTCCTGCGGGCCGACCGGCACGGAAGCGGTTGGGTGGAGGAGCTGCCCGCGATCCGGACCGTGATAGGTCTCAGTGGCATGCCGGGTGATCGCCGCTTCGGCAGCGGGATTGGCCCGTACCGACGCGGCGGTCACCCTGCGCATCACGTCGGCCGAGGGCGCCACCCGCCCGACCCCGCGAATGACGAGGGCAGTGCCCGCGGTCACCGCGGCGCGATGGATCGTCTGCGCCTGGAGCTGATAACGCTGCATGATCGCGCCGGCATTCGGGTTGTCATGCGCGGCCCGGGCGAGAAAAGTGGTCTGCTCGGGAGTACGTGGCCCTGGGGCGCCGTGAAACAGATTGAGCCGGTTGCCTTCGGCGAGAAGCCCCAGTTCGCCGGCGATCGAGCCGCGCGCCGGCGGCGCCGGCAGCGGCCGTACCGCAGGCGCAGTTTGCAGCTGGCGCTGGTCGGCGACCGGGACCAGGTTCGCGGTTCCAGCTTGCTTGAGCCAGGTTTCGTTATCGGGCCGGCCCTCGAATGACGAGCGAGGCGGCAGGCGCCGCTCGATCACCTGCACCGCCTGCGCCGCGACGGCGGCCGGCATCGACGCGGCCGCCATGGGCAGGGTTGTGGCAGACGGCACGGCGATCGATGCGCCGGCGACGAGGTCACTGCTGCCGGCGCCGTTGGTGAAGGTCGCGTTGCCCTCACCGACATAGACGAAATCGGGAATGCTCGGATCGACAATGCCTTCGACGACCGAGCCGCGAATCCCCATCTCGCCGGCCGGGGTCGTAATCTTGGTGTCCTGGTCGGAGGCGACGTAGCCGGAGACATAGCGGAACACGCCGCGCGTCACCTGCACCGCCTTGTGGCTGGTGCTTTCCTCGGGATTGAAGATGAACGAGTCGATGCGGATGACCGCGTCGGCGCCGATCTCAAAGGTCGAGCCGTCGCGAAACTCGATCACCGTCTTGGCGTCTGCGCCAGTGGTGATGTCCTCAGAAAAAACGATGTCGTCATTGATCTTCAGGCGGTGCGCCGGGGCGTCGCCGAGCTGCCCGTCGACATCCTTGACGACGAGGATCGAGCGCCCGATCTGGATCGGCGCGGCGTCGGAGGGTGGCGTGGGTGCAGGGTTATTCGCCGGCGGCGCGTCGTCGGCTTGCGCGGCGCCCGCGACGACGGCGATGGCGAGCACGACGAGAGCCGCGCGGCGCCATGCAGTGCCAGTTCGCGTCATGGGCCGGCAATTACCGAGCGGTCAGCTCAAATCGATCAATGTGTGTATGAGATCGGCGGGCCAGGCGAGGCTGACAGGCGCGCTGGTGATCGCCACGCCGAGCGATGGGTCGATCCCGTCGGCTGGCAGGTCAAAGGCCATGTGATGGCCGAAATGCGCCAGCACTCCCGCGAGATAGAGGCCGGTCACCCATTTCCAGGCGTGTCGTTCTCCAGTCTGCAGCGGCTTTCCCGCCGCGAAGGAAAACACGCGGCGCCCTAATTTCGGCAAGCCCGGCGGACCTATCATGATCGCACCCAGGTGTTGGCAACTGCGCTTATGATAACAAGCTTTACGAACCCCGTCATCGGCGCATCGCGGTAAATGGGCCCTTACGAAATTCAACCGGAGGAGTTGGACATTCGGCCGGTCAAAGAGGCGCCTCAGCGGATCACCACCACATCGCAAGCGGCGCGCGCAATCAGGTTGCGCAATTGCTCGGGCTTCGCGTGGGCATCGTTGGCGGTTATCGCCAGCAGCCGGCAATCGAGATCGATGATGCGGCCGATCACCTCCCCGGGCTCGGCCGGCGCCAGGTCGATCTCGACCGGCACCGAGTAGCCAGCCAGCCGCTCGCCGAGCCAGGCGACGAAGGCTTCGTCCTCGGCGAGCTCGCTCGGGCAGATTACGGTGAGCCGCCCGCCCCCGGCCTCGGCCAATTGCGCCGCGGCGTCGAGCAGCCGCTCGGCCGCCGGTTCGCGGTCATGGACAAGCGCAACAACCGCGCCGTGCCGGTCCCACATTCGCGACGACAGCAGGAACGACGAGGTTGCCGGCGCGATCGCCGACCACCAGCGGCATTCGATGCGGAAATGCCCGCCAATCGGTCGGGTCGCGGTGCCGGCAACGATGAAATCGGTCGCCGCGGCGGCGGTGATCCCGGCGGCTGCCGCGCCGCGCACGACATCGAATGACCAGTCGACATTCTGCTGGCGGGCGGCCGCGGCGATGTCGCGGCGCGCCTGCTCGGCGAAGGCGCGCAATTGCCGCTCGGCCTGCTGCGGTGTCAATGTCTCGACCCCGACGCCTAGCGAGACCTGCCGCGCAAAAGGCAGGTTGGCGAGGCGAAGCAGGTCGTCGTCTTCGACAAAGACGCCATGCAGCCGCGCGTGCCAGCGCGACGCCAGTCGCACCGCGGTATCGATCGCGGCGCGGTTTTCCGAAACCGCGTCGAGGGCGACGACAACGCGCTCGATCCTCACGGTCATAGCGTCGATCCGGAGGCCGCGCGCGCCAGCGCAGCCGCCTTGGCCGCGAAGCCGTCGAGCCGCGCGGCGATCTTCCCGTCGGTGATGGCGGTCGCGACCCCGGTCAGGAGTTGAAGGCCCTGGTCGATCGTCTCCATCGGAATGATGCGGAACTTGCCTTCGGCTGTGGCGGCGACAACGTCGGCGCGCAGCATCAGATGCTTGACGTTGCTCGCCGGGAAGATGATCCCCTGCTCGCCGGTGAGCCCGCCGGCCCGGCAGACATCGAAGAACCCCTCGATCTTCTCGTTGATGCCGCCGATCGCCTGGATAACGCCATGCTGATCGACCGAGCCGGTGACCGCAAAGCATTGCTTGATCGGAACCTCGGCCAGCGCCGACAAGAGCGCGAAGAGCTCAGCCGCCGAGGCGCTGTCGCCATCGACCCCGCCATAAGATTGTTCGAAGACAAGGCTGGCGTGCAGCGATAGCGGCCGCGTCGCGCCGAACCTGCCGCCGAGAAAGCCCGAGAGGATCAATACGCCCTTGGAATGCAACGGCCCGCCGAGCTGGACCTCGCGCTCGATATCGACGACCTCGCCGCGGCCCATCCGCACCTGCGCGGTGATTCGGGTCGGGTTGCCGAAGGCGAGCGCGCCGAGGCTGATCACAGAGAGCCCGTTGATCTGACCGACTACCTCGCCCGAATTCTCTATGCGGATCGTGCGGCGCGCGATCTCTTCCTGCATGCGGCGGTAGATGCGGTCGCTACGGCGAACTTGCGCATCGAGCGCGCCCTGAACCTCGGTGGCGCCGACCACCTCCTTGGCGGCGTCGGCGGCGAGCTGATCGGCCTCCTGCAGCAATTCGTGGATCGCTCGCATGCTGGTCGACAGCCGCTCGGAATCCTCGGCAAGGCGAGCCGCGTGCTCGATCACCCGCGCGACAGCGTCGCGGTCGAAGGCGCGCAGATGGTCGCGCCGCACGATCGTGGCGATAGCCCGGGCGTAGAGCATCGTCGCGTCGGTGGAGCGTGCGACGCGGTCGTCGAAATCGGCGGCGATCTTGAACAGTTCGGCGAAGTCTTCGTCGTGCTGACTGAGCAGGTAGTAGAGCAGCGGCGAGCCGACCAGCACGACCTTAACGTCGAGTGCGATCGGTTCGGGCTGCAAGGTCACGGTACTGGCGAGACTGAGTGCCTGCTCGATCGATTCGATGCGGATTTCCTCGGATTGCAGCCCGCGCTTCAGCGCCGCCCAGCCGTAGCCACCGGCGATCAGGCGCTCAGCGTCGAGGATCAGATAGCCGCCATTGGCACGGTGCAGCGCGCCGGCCTGGATCAGGTTGAAATCGGTGATCAGCGCACCGAAACGGGCAAGGTGCTCGACCCGCCCGACCAGGTTCTGATAGGTCGGGTTGTCCTCGTAGACGACAGGAGCGCCCTGCCGGCCGCCATTGTCGACGATGACGTTGACCTGGTACCGGCGGTATCGCATGTCCTCCACTGCCGCCTGAGCCGCTGGTGGAATCGGCGGCCCGCCGGGCTCCGGCGCCTGCTGGGGTTGCGGCAGGAAATCGTCGACATTTTCCTTGATGTCGCGCTCGACGGCATCTAGGTAGTCGAGCAGGTCGGGCAGATCGGCGTAGGTGTTGCGCGGTTCGCCGACCAAGCCCGCGACGGCGAACCCTGTGGTGTCGCGGTTCAACCCGCGCACGGCGTCGCGGTGCTCGCGCTCCCATTGCGGCACCTGGCGCATCACTGCCTCGAGCTCGCCTTGCGCGGTTTCGAGATCGGTCTGGAAGCGCTTGCGCTCTTCCTCCGGAAGGGCCTGGAAATCGTCCGGGCTCATCACCTTGCCGTCGCGCTGCGGCGCTAGCGCCAAACCCATCGGCGTGCGGATCAGGGCGATACCCTTGGCCTCGGCGCGCTGCTGCAACCCGCCGAACCCTTCTTCGCTATGCGTCTTCATCTGCTGGTCGAGCACCTCGCGACGGGCGCGGTACTCGTCGCGCTCAAAGGCGGCCGGCAGGGAAATGCGCAACTCCTCGATCAGCCGCTTCATCGCCGCCGCGAACCCGGCGCCTTGGCCGGCTGGCAGGTCGAGCTGACGCGGCCGTTGCGGATCGGCGAAGTTATTGACGTAGCAGAGGTCGGGCGCCGTCGATTCGGCGGCGGCGCGCCGACGCAGCAACTCCTGGACAAGGCTGTGCCGGCCCGTGCCGGGTGGGCCGAGCGCGTAGACGTTGTAGCCCTTACGCCGAATGCGCAGCGCGAACTCGACCGCCTCGGCGGCGCGGTCCTGGCCGATCATCGCTGGTGCGTCGGCCAGCTCGCTCGACAGCTTGAACGGCAATTCCTCGGGCGTGCTGCGCCGGTGCAGCAGCGCCGCCGGCAGCGGCTCGCCGCTCTTGAACCCCTGGTCGGCGCGATCGGCCACGCCGTTTAGCCCACGCGCTTATAGGGCCGGCATTCGAGACGCAGATAGTCGCGGAAATGCGGGCGCATCTTCTCGGTCCATGGAGTGTTGGCGCCCTTCTTCCAGGCGTCGCCATCGCGCACATCGGACCGGGCGAAATGGTACATCGCTAGGTAGCGCTGGGTCGCGCCCTGGCCGCGATAGCGCCGCGCCATCAAAACGCCGGGTGCCGAGCCGAGCGCGGGTAAATGCTCCTCATTGTACCAGGCGTTAAACTCGGCCTCGGCCTCAGGGACCGGGTTCATCGAGATGACGAGAAGTTGCGCCGCGCCCCGTGGGGCAATTCCATCGCCGGGCAGGATCTGGTCGCCTTCGAGGCGGATGATGTGGTTGACCCGGCTTGTCACCCGCTTGGTCCAGGGCGAGCCGTTGGCGCCGCCGACCGCCTGGTAGGGCGGGCTGTGCAGCACGCCGACATCGTCGAGGTCGTAGGTGGCGACCGAGACCTTCGGGTTGTCGATGCCGATCCAGCGGTCGGCATTGATGAAGCCGGGCACGGCGAGCCGCTCGGGGATGTGCTCGGTATCGTACCAGTCGTGGAACTCGTCTTCGGCGACGTCGGAGAAATTCATTGCCGCGATCAAGAGCCCTTTCGCCATCGCTTCCTCCCTGGCATTTCGTGAGGGCGAGATTAGCGCCGTCAATCGAGCTTGTAGAGCCGCTTCGCCGTGCCGCTGTAGAGCGCCAGCTTCTCGTCGGCCGAACAGCCGGCGGTGATGCGCTTGAAGGCATTCCACAGCGTTGCGTAGCCGGTGCCCATCTTGTCGACCGGGAAGTTGCTCTCGAAATTGCAGCGGTTCGCGCCGAAAAGCTCGATGCAGGGCTCGACATAGGGGCGCCAGGCCGTCGCCCAAGCCTCCGAATTCGGCGGCGCCGGCAGGCCGCGGAAATCGAGCGCGGCGCCGCGGTTGAGCATGCCGCCGATCTTGACCGAGACATTCGGGCATTTGGCCAGCTCCGCCATGCTGGCGCGCCAGATCGCATGGACTTCGTCCTTCCGGCCGGCATAGGCGCCGTAGCCGAGCACGCCGCCGACATGGCACATGCAGATCGTCGCCTGCGGTAGCGCCCGAGCTAAGTCGATCACGTCTTGCAGCTGCGGGTGGTAGCACCAGGCGTCGAGCACCAGCGCGTGCGCCGCAAGGCGCGCAACCCCGGCGCGGATTTTCGGCCTTGCATAGATATGCGGTGCAGAGTCCGGGCGGCTATTGCCGATCGTCGGGTCGGGATCGTAGCCGACCGAGTAGCGCACGCCTTTGACACGCGCGCCGCCGGCGTGGATCAGCGCCTCCAGCACCGGCTCGACCCGGTCGCCGAGCGCCAGATCGGCATAGCCGACAATGCTCTGCGCGACCTTGATCGGGCCGTAATTGCCGCTGGCGCTCATCGCGGCGATGCCGGCGACGAACTCGACCTCGCCGACTGAGCGCATCTCCTCGGGGCCGTCGGCGCGGTACATCGAGCGGCATTCCTCGAACACGGTGGCGACGATGTTATGCCCGGTGTTGAGGTCGGCAAGGAGTTCCGGCAGGAAATAAGGCCAGTCAGTACCCCGTTGCCAGAGATGATGGTGCGTATCGATAATCGGCAGATCGGGCTCGAGGATCGGCTCGTTCTCTTGCTTCGCCAGCCACGCATCGTCGGGCCTGACGATGTGGCCGAAGCGCCCCGGCTGAACGGATTGCGCCATGACAATTCCTCCCGAAAGTAATCATGGCCGGGTTTGACCCCGGCCATGATTACTTAGAACAACACCCCAGCTTACGCCGGCGTGACCCTCCGGGTCATTTCGCCGCGTCGCGCAGGGTTGGGGCGCTGACCGCCTTGAGCACCGCAGCGGCTTCCTTGGCGACCGGGGTGCCCTCGAAGAAGGCCGGGTTTTGCGTGCCCCATAGCCGCACCGCATTGGCGAAGACGAAGTCGCGGAAATCGCCTTCGCCGATGTGGCCGTCCTCGACCAACTCAAACGCCTCGGGCAGCGGGTCGCGCATGTCCATGACGTCGAAATGGCCGATATCGGAGCTGTAGATCGCGTTGATCCGCGCGCCCAGGGGCATCGACTTGCCGAACGCCACGGAATTCATCCGGTCGTCGGCCTCGCAGCCGAAATAGTAGGGCGTCGCGTAGAGGTCGATCCAATCCTGCTTCTGCGTGATGTTGCAGTGGATGTAATCGTCGGGCGGCATGCCTCCGGTGAGGAAATCTTCCTCAAGCGGCCAGCCGTCGCGTTTGTCGAGCTCAGCGGCGATGTCGGCATAGCCGTACTTGCCCACCATCTCCCGCAGCAGCTGCCGGTTGAGCTTAGTCGGGTCCATGTTTTGCAGGCCCTTGGCGCCGCGCCGCTCCCAATGCTCGATCAGGTCGCAGAACAGCTGGCACCCCCAGCCGACCCCGCCTTCCAGGAAGGCGAAGCGCAGGTCGGGGAAGCGCCGAGTGACGCCGCCGAGAAACAACGCCTTGGCGACATTGTGCCCGGCATTGGCGAAGTGGCCGATATGGTTGAAGGTGAAGTTCGTCGGGCTGTTGCGCTCGCCATAAGAGCGGCCGCCGGTGTGGAAGGTCGGCGCGATCTTCAGCTCGCGGCACTTCAGCCACAACGCGTCATAATCGTATTCGCTATCGAGGCCGAGCTGGTCAAAACCCATGGCATAGCGGGCGAGGTCGGCCGGCGCGTTCTTGGCATGCGGGATCGGCCGGCGGACGGCGCTGCCGAACATGCAAACCTTTGAGCCGAGCTGTTTGGTGACGAATTCGAGCTCGTCAATCGCCTCTTCCGGTGTGTGCACCGGGATGACCGCGACCGGGGTCAGCTTGTCGCTGAGGTCCTTGAAATAATCGTGGGTGACGATGTTGAAACCGCGGATGACGGCGCGCCGCGTGGCCTCGTCGGCGATGCGCGGGATGCCGAGCCCAGCGGTCGGGTAGACGATGCCGAAATCGATGCCCAGCTCGTCGAGCCGCTCGTAAAGCATGCGCGGCATCATCGCGGTGGCGCGGTCGCGCGTGTTGACCGCTTGCCGACCCCACTGGCCCTCCATCGCGACGCCCTTCTCGGCGCGCTGCTCGGGGGTCATGCCCAAGGAGTCGGGGATGCGCCGCTGCGACTGCAGAAACCCGTTGGCGCCCAGATCGCCGGTCACCTTGCGGATCTTCTCAGCGAAGACCGGCGTGTACTCGACCCAATGGCCGTCGCCGTCGATGACCGGATGCTTGAGGCTTTTGCGGATTTCTGCTGGCGAGTGGTGCGAGCCCATCTACTTCTCTCCCGGGGATAGCGGGCCGGAAACCGGCTGCGCAAAAGCGTATGCTGGAGAGCAAACCAAGTCAAACCGCCGCACCCCATACCGAGCATGCAACCGGCGCGCGAAGTGGCTGGGGAGCTTTTGCTGCTAATACAGCTAACCTACAGCAAAAAATCGCCTACAGGTTTCATAAGTCCTCCATTGCACCTAGGGCTGCACCGCCTGTCGACGCGCAACATGCCACGCAAATGCGGCGATTTTCGGGATGTCGTGGAACTACCTAAGGCACCCACGCCTTGGACCCGGCCATTCACGAAGCTTCAGACGAGTTTGTCGTAGAGGTCGTCCCAAACCGGGAGAGGGTACGGATGAAGCTCATGCACCCTCCCTCTCCCCGGGCGGCCGGGCGGGGGAGAGGGAGCCGAGTGAGGAGTGTTATTCCGCCGCTGCTCTTGCCGGCTCCTGCGCGACCTTGAGCACCGCGGCGGCTTCCTTGGCGACAACGGTGCCGTCGAAGAAGGCCGGGTTCTGTTTGCCCCACAGTCGCACCGAGTTGGCGAAGACGAAGTCGCGGAAATTGTCTTGCGTGATGTGACCGTCCTCGACCAGCTCGTAGGCCTCGGGCAGCGGATCGCGGAAATCGATCACGTCGAAATGCCCGATATCCGAGCTATAGATCGCGTTGAGCTGGGCGCCGAACGGGATGCCCTTGGAAAACGCGGTCGCGTTCATCCGGTCGTCCGCCTCGCAGCCGAAATAGTAGGGCTTGGCGTAGAGCTCGACCCAATCCTCCTTGCGGGTGAACTTGCAGGCGGCGAAATCGTCGAGCTCGGTGCGATTGCCGGTCATGGTCTTGGCGTTCGGATCGGGCCAGCCGTCACGCGATTTCAAGACCGCGGCAATATCGTCATAACCGTGCTTCTCGACCAGATCGAGGAGCATCTTGCGGTCGAGCTTGTCCGGGTCCATGCGCTTCAGCGCCGGGGCGCCGCGCCGCTCCCAATGCTCGATCAGATCGCCGAACAGCTGCGCGCCCCAGCCGACCCCGCCCTCGAGGAAGGCGAAATTGAGCTCGGGGAAGCGCCTTGTGACGCCGCCGAGGAAGATGCCCTTGGCGACCGCGTGGCCGGCGGCGGCGAAATGGCCAATATGGTTGTAGACAAAGTTCGACGGCGAATTGCGCAGCCCCTGGCCGCTGGCGCTCGAATGGAAGGTCGGAGCGATCCCGAGCTCGGTGCATTTCGCCCACACGGTGTCGTAATTGTACGGGCTGTCGATGCCGAGCACGTCGTACCAGACGGTGAAGCGCGCCGACTCGGGGTCGTTTGACTGGGCCGCCTTGACCTGGCGCGGCATGCCGCTGCCGAACATGCCGACCTTGGAGCCGAGCTGCGAGGTGGCGAATTCGAGTTCCTCGATCGCCTCGTCGGGCGTGTGCATCGGGATGATCGCCGCCGGGGTCATGCGGTCGGCATAGGGGCGGAAATACTCGGCCGAGACGATGTTGTAGGCGCGGATGACGGCGCGTCGGGTCGCGTCGTCCTTGATGCGCGGCAGGCGCAGGCCGGCGGTCGGGTAGATGATGGCGAAATCGGTGCCGATCTCGTCGAGGCGCTCATAGAGCAGCTTCGGCATCATCGCGGTGGCGCGGTCGAGCGTGTTCTCGGCCTGGCGGTTCCAGAAATTCGGGTGGGCGACCCGGCGCGCGTCGCGCTCGTCCTGGGTCATCTTCAACGCGTCGGCGGTCGATTGCGCCGCCTTCAGGAAGCCGTCCGCCGCGAGATCGCCGCCGGCTTTCCTCATCTTCTCGCTGAATACGGGGCCGAATTCGAGCCAATGGCCGTCACCATCGACGACCGGGTGTTTCAGCTTCGCATGAACCTGCTCTGGGCTTTGGTGACG
>DATNJF010000383.1:0-2846 GCA_035604035.1 Allostellaceae bacterium
CATGCCCGAGGAGCCGCAGCACGGGTCGTAGACGCGGCCCCGGTAGGGCTCGATCATTTCAACCAGGAGCTTTACGACGCAGCGTGGCGTGTAGAACTCCCCGCCTTTCTTCCCTTCCGCGCTCGCGAACTGCGAAAGGAAATACTCGTACACGCGGCCGAGTACGTCCTTCGAGCGGCTCTCTTCGTCTCCAACCCTGATGTTGCTGACCAGATCGATCAGCTGCCCGAGGCGCGTCTTGTCGAGCGCTAGTCCCGACTTTGACAGCAGCTGGATACGAGGAGCCGAGTTTTCGAGGCGCCGCAAGGGGTTGCGGCGACAGGCGGGAAGGGGCGTGTATCTAGGCGGTCAGACGAGGTGGAGGATCGGCGGTGGCTTTGGGATCTTCAGGGATTTCAGGCGTTTGAGCGCGTCCGGCGGGGGCTCGGTGACCTGCCAGACGGTGCCGTTCGGGCTCAACAATTGAGCAAGTTTTATCCGCTTCAGATCGTCTTTGATGTTGCGCCAGGTGTCGGCGCAAGCCTGCTCGGCGACGCGCTCGAGGAGCAGCGAGAGGACCGTGAGCGCGACGTGGGCATGGATGCGATGCGGTGCCCAGTGGTAGACGGGACGCAGCTTCAGGCCGCTCTTCAAAGAGCGCCATGCGACCTCGACGCGCTGCAGCTGCTTGTAGCCAAGCGCGAGATCGGCGGCGCTGAAGGTGTCGTCGTTGCTGTGGACGACGAACTTGCCGTCGAGCTTCTCGAGCGCGGCGATATGCGCGGCGTCGATGCGCGGCTGGCCGGTCTTGGTAAGTCGCAGGTATCGGCCGTAGCGGCCTGAGGCGCGCAGCTCGCAGACGCGCTTGGCGTGCACGCGACCGGTCTGTTCGGCGAGTGACTCGATCTCGGCGCCGAGCTCTTCGAGCGCCTGTTGCCGGTGACGTCGTTGCCGCTCGGCTTCCTGGGGGTTGTAGCAGACGACGTAGCGGCGCCGGCGCTCGCCGTTGCCGACGGTGACTTCCTTGACCTCGAGGTTGTCCGCGACCTTCTGGTAGCGGCCCGGACGGGTGACGACGGCGTTGGCGACTTCACCGCCGCGGTGGATCGGCATGCAGAGGATGTACTTGCCCCCGCCCTTGGCCAGCGTCTCGAGGTTCGCCTTCGACACCATGCCGGCATCGCCCACGAACACGCAGCGGGAGAGATGCCAACCCTTGAGGTCTTCCTTGACCTTCGCGACCGTGGTCACATCGACGGTGTTGCCCGGGAAGATCCAGTGCCGCACCGGGAAGCCGTCGCGGGTGACGGCGAGACCGACGACGATCTGCGGTGCATCGAAACGACCGTTCTTGGAGTGCCCGCGCTTGCGGAGCGCCGGATAGGTCTTGGATCCGGCAGCCTTGCTGCCGTGCACCTCGTCGTTGGGACCTGCGCCCTGGTCCGGCTCGTCGGTCTCGAAGTGCAGCGAGGTCGTGTCGTAGAAGACGATCTCGACGTCGAGGTTCAGAAGATCCGCCATGCGGAAGTACAGCGCCTTCTCGATCGCGTCCTTGTTCGCCTCGAGGAAGTCCATGGCCCGGTACAGGTGCTGCAGCGACAGGCTCGCCGCCCCGTCCAGGTGCACCTCCTCCTTGAGCCACTGCTCGTAGCAGTACAGCTTCGAGGCCGGTGCCAGCGCGCGGTTCGCGACCATCGCGAACAGTGCCCGCTCGACGTCAAAGTCGAACTTGCGGCCCGCCAGCACCTCGGCGATCACTTCCGGGATGCCGAGCCGTCGCCACAACTGCTCAAGGACGTACAGATCGCCGTGATCCCAGGCGTTCACGACCTGCCAGTCGGGGTTCTCGGCGACGATCTCTTCGGGCGCGCAGCGCCGCAGGATGCTCTTGGCCAAGCGCCGCAAGCGCTCGGTACTGGCGGGATCATCGGCTCGGCCGCAGTTGTAGACGATCTTGACCTGTGCGCGCTGCTTCTCGGCGTCCCACAGGTTCTCGGCAAGTTGCAGGTGGGTCAGGACCGACCCGTCGGCGCGCTTCTGCCGCGACTCGCGCAAGTACATGTGCGCAATAATACTCGCGTAATATCAACAATGAAAGCCCTATAGCGCGCGTCCATGTATCTAGGCGTTTTCAGCCAGAATGCCCGCCTCGCACACGTAACTCGCTGAAATCCCAGCACCTCGACTCCCGACGAGCACCTCCATGTGCTCATCAACTGTCAAAGTCGGGCTTGACGGTTTCTCCGTCCTCTGCCCGCCAGCGAGCCTTCTTCCGCCGACAATCCCCAGATGCACCAGAACCCGCGAGTGGCAGGCGTCCGTGGATCACCGGGACTTCGGCCACCCGATCGTCGCAGGGCCGGCGGGCCTGAGCTTCGCCGAGCTGGCGCTGGTATAGTCTCGAGTCCCCTGTGCGACGTCGGTCGCCGCGCCGACGGTCGGCCGGTTCGTGCAGCAGATGCAGAAAGTCCCGGGTTGGGCGCTGCGCTGCGGCTTGCGGCCGCCGTTCAACGTTAATGGTGGAGCCCGACCGGCGGTTTCCGGCGTCCGCGACAGTCTCAGATCGGCGACGAGCGGGCACTCGGGCCATTAGCAAAAGGTTCCCGTACGGTCATCCAGGAGGATGTTTTCTTGCCCTGCTAATGTTCCGGTCGGCTTTCGAAACGCCATATCGATGCTCGGAATTCCGGGTCGGATCGCCGTTCGGAGGAGGCTCTCGCGGTCGTGATGTTTTACAGTGCCGTGGAGGCTCCGCGGGACGCGCACGTCCGTGATGGTTGTGATGAACTTTTCGCAGATTCCGAGTGCTTGCGCTCATTACAGTGAGCCCGGCACGGCGTATCGTTCCAGCCGCTGACTAGCAAATG
>DATNJF010000384.1:0-3115 GCA_035604035.1 Allostellaceae bacterium
GATTTGCGTTTCAGAATTGCCATGATGATCAGCTCCCCTTGCCTCTGACGGACGATGACGGAATTTCCGCCGAGTCAATGCGACGGCGCTGCAAACCCGGTCGGCGTGCCAGCGCGTCGCCCTCGGCGCGAGCGTTGGCGCGGTCTCGCGCCACTTTCTTGACCCAACGTTCGAGCGCGGCGCCGCCGGCTTTGGTATCGCGAAAATCCGAATCGTCGCCCGCGTCGTCGGCGATGAGGTCGCTAATCGTGGCGCCGTCCACCTTGACCGGATACTCGGCGAGCGGGTTGAGCCGATTGGCCTCTAGCTCGGCCGCCTTCGCCTTCGCCGCCTCCCGCGACTTACGGGAGCGCAGCGTCGAGGGCGCCGGGTTATCGGTCCTAGGGCGCGCCATGATCCCGCCGTAGCCGAGCGCGGACCCGGCCTGGCGATGGCGTTTTCGATTTCGGCCGCGGCATCAGCGGCACCGCGACGACGGCCGGACAAAACGCTGCAAACTACGCGTCCGGGTTTCGAGCAGGGCGAAATCCTGGTTGATTTCGATGACGCGGCAGTCGGACGCGAACAACGACCACACCAGCCCGCTCAAATCGGTGCGCGCTACCGGACGCGTCGAATCGCCGCCGAACAGGTCTTCGTCGGTCCAGCCGACCAGGTGCGCCCGATCGCGCCACTCATCGCGGAGCGCCCGGGCGACGATCAGCAACCGCGGAAGCTGGTGGTGCTGCACGTCGAGGAAATCCCAGGGGATCGCGTCGATCGCGGCGAGGAGCTTGGCCTCGACCTTGGCTGCCATCGTGGTCTCGACCTGGGCGGTCATTGCGCTGCCCGAGCCATGCGGGCTACAGCGGCCTGGGCCAACGCTAGATCGAAAAATACGCCGTTCGGGTCACCCACGACTCGCTTCTCGCCTAACGGCTCGCCCCACTTGAGGTGGCGCTCGGCGTATTTTTCGGCATAGTGGCGGAGCTTCCGCTCGTGCTCGGCTGCCTGGAGGCGAGCCTTTTCCTCGCGCTCAGCAGCGCCGGCGGCATAACGCTCGGCACCCAACTCCAGCCGCTTGAGAATATCTAGCGAGCTCCCGCCATCGGCATAGGCCCCCTCGGCGATCTTGGTGACATTCCCCGGCTTAGCGACCCAATCGATGCCAATCCGAAAACCGCGACGCCCATTGCTCCCGTGGAGATACGAGCACTGACCGATAATCTGACAGAGCGTATCGAACCGGGAAAAAACGTCACCATTACCCAACTGCTCATCGTAGGCGGGGTCGCAGATTTCGGCCAAGAAGAGCGGGATCGTCTTCTGACGCTCCGGTGTGAACCGATGGATGATTTCGGCGGCCTTACCCTTGAGATGCTTGTTCCAGATCGAGCGCACCTGACCGAAAGTGGAGGCGTGCTTCAAATTAATTGCAATCGCTGCCCCCTCGCGCGCGTGGACTGAGCGTAGCGAAGTCTTGTGTTCTTCTTTCTGTTCTTCTGTTTGGTTGGTGGATTCACCAACGGTTGATGGCGATTTCACCAACGGTTCGCGGGCGAAATCACCATTGGTAGTTTCACCATCCCCATGAGGGTTGGCGATTTCGCCATTGGTGGTTTCACCATCCCCAACGGTCAGCCGCTAGGTGGCCGACCGGCCAGGCCTGCGCTCCATCTCGATCAGCTTGAAGGTTTCGAGGCGTTTCATGGAGCGGCTGGCATCGGCTTTATCGATGCCGACGCCCAAAGCAATCGTCGCCATAGAGGGGTAAGCGTTCTCGCCCCTGGCGTTGGCGTGGGAGAGGAGAAAGATCAGCACGCGCCAATCTCGCGCGGACAGCTCATGACGCATCGCCAGGCCAATCGGGAGCTTCGCCCAGCGAAGATCGAGGATGGGGCCGATCTCACTCACGGCCATCGCCGCGCGCTCGGCCTAGCGGCCTAGGATGCGATCCGCGATAGCGGGCGCCGGATGGCGCGGCTTGCGATCCATGCTTCGAATTCGGTCTCGATCGAACCGATCCGGCTTTGCGTGATGCGCACGAGCGGCGGGCCATCGCCGGCCTCGATCAGCCGCTCGATTGTCCGCACCGTGCACCCGAGGCGCTCGGCCATAACTTGTTTTGTGAGCACGCGGCAGGGGCGCGCCGGGGATGCTGTCGGTTGCATATAGGTCGCCTCTCAAATCCGAGGCGACGGGGATGTCGCCGATCGGGGCGACTAGACTCATATTGTCGGGAAATTGGCCGCGGGCAAGTTTTCCTGCACACGAGGAGATTAGCGGGGCGCAGAACGATGACGACGCGGGCCGGGGCGACCGCGATCGGCGAATCGCCTCTAATTCGGCCCCTGGGGCCGAATTTCTACGCCGACAGGCGAACCACGTTCCCGGCGGGCTCGCGACCCTCGACGATCGCCTCGACGTGCTGCGCCCAAGCGTCGAGCGCGGCGCGTTTCTCGGCCGCCCAATCAAATCGCTGGTAAACGCCGACGATCCCGCCGCGAGTAGACGATCGATGATTCAAAATCGCTTCGGTGACCTCCAGGCGGACGCCCATTTGTTGCAGCCCGGTGGCGACGGTGCGACGGAGATCGTGAAGGTGCCAGCCGGTGACGGCCGAGTCGCGGTCGAGCTGCTCCTTCATCGTCGCCCAGCCCGCGAACGGCTTGTCGTGAAGGCCGGGGAAAACATGCCGGCCGCCGAGGTCCGGCGCGCTGGCGATCAGCTCGCGCATGGCCGGCGCCAACGGGACGTCGTGCGACGTCGTGACCTTCCGGCCGTTCTTCACACGCGATGGCGGCAGCGACCACGTTGAGAGATCGGCCGCCAGCTCGTCGCGTGCCATCCCGCCAACTTCATCGCGGCGCTGCCCGGTGAGGATCAGGGCGCGGACGATCCGCCCGAACGATCCGGCCCGCGACCCGGCGGCGCGCCATACCGCGACCAGCTCCTTGTCGGTCAACACGCGATCGCGGCTTGTTAGCTCGATCGCCTCGATCCCAGCGAACGGGGAAAGCGCGACCAGCTCATCGGCCATCGCCCACGAAAAGGCGGCCTTGCCGTATTTCAACGTCGCGCTCGCCATCGATGCCTTGCCAGCACGGAGCGAGCTATTGCGCCAATCGATCACGAT
>DATNJF010000385.1:0-3798 GCA_035604035.1 Allostellaceae bacterium
AATTCGTCATGCTACGCTTCAAGCCCGAGACGTGGACGCCCGCCGACACGTTGGTCTGGGGCAAGCTGATGGACTTCCAGCTCGGCGGCAACTATCGCGGCGAATTGCTGCGCGCCCGGCTGGCGCAGACCGTGTCGACCGAAGACATGACGTTTCTCTATCCCGATTACCCGAGCGACGGACCGACGACCTTGGCGGCGCTGGCGCCGCTTTACCGCCGGATGCCGCTTGCCAGCCTCTACGCCGCGCTGCCGGCCGGATTGGGTCCGCAATTTGCATCTAACAATTGGGTCGTCGACGGCGCTCATAGCGCGAGCGGCAAACCGCTTCTCGCCAACGACCCGCATCTCGGCTTCAGCGCGCCCGGAACCTGGTATCTCGCCCGGCTCAAGACACCGGCGCGCGAGATCGCCGGAGCGACCGTCGCCGGCAACCCGATGGTCGTCATCGGTCACAACGACAAGATCGCCTGGGGCTTCACGACGACGACCGCCGATATCGAGGATCTCTTCATCGAAAAGCTCGATCCCAAGGATCCGACGCATTACCTGACCCCGGATGGCGGCGCCGGCTTCACCACGCGTCAGGAGACCATCGCCATACGCGGCGCCGCACCGGTGAGCTTGACCGTCCGCACTACCCGGCACGGGCCGGTGGTTTCGGATATGCTGCCAGCCGGAACCTTCGATGCCGGCTATGCGATCGCGCTGTCGGCCACCTTTCTCGGCGATGACGACCGCAGCGCCGAAGCGTTGTGGGGCATCAACCGCGCCGACGATTGGACCGGTTTCCGTGAAGCGCTGAAGAACTTCGTCGGTCCACCGCAGAACATGGTCTTCGCCGATACGGACGGCACGATCGGATTTATCGCCGCTGGCCGCATCCCGATCCGCAAAAGCGGTAATGGCTGGCTGCCGGTGCCGGGGTGGAACGGCGACTATGATTGGCAAGGTTTCATCCCGTTCGACGCCCTGCCCCAGGCGACCAATCCTGCCTCAGGTTTCTTTGTCAGTGCCAACAACAAGATCGCGCCCGACAGCTACCCCTATTTCATTAGCCGCGACTGGGACCTACCCGACCGCGCCGAGCGGATCACCGATCTGCTGACCGCGACACCCAGTCAGTCGCCCCAGACCAGCGCCGCGATCCAGGCCGACACCGTATCGATCATGGCGCGCCGCTTGGCGCCGCTGATGACCAAGATCGTTCCGTCGAACGATATGGCTCGGGAAGCCGTCCAACAGCTTCAGCAGTGGGATTTCCACATGGACGCAGACAAGGTCGAGCCATTGCTGTTCACCGCGTGGCTGCGCGCTTTTGCCCATTCGGTGCTATTCGCCAAACTGGGTGACGCCGCGGCCGATTACTGGGATTTGCGGCCACAAGTGATGGAGGCAATCCTGACTCAGCGTCCCGATTGGTGCACCGACCCACAACATCCCGAGCGCCAGACCTGCGACGCGCGGCTGGCGGAGGCGCTCGACACCGCTCTCGACCAGCTCCGCCAAGCCTATGGCAGCGAGATGGCGCAATGGCAATGGGGCCGCGCTCACATCGCCTATTTCCCCAATGCCGTGTGGGAACGCGTGCCCGCACTGCGCGACTGGCTACGCGTGACGATCCCGACCCCCGGGGCGAAAGACACGGTCAATGTCGGGCCCAGCGAGATCACCGATCCCGCGCATGCCTTCGAGCAGCGTTTCGGGGCCGGGCTGCGCATCATCACCGATATGGCGGCGCCGGGGGAGGCGCGGATGATGGTCACGCCAGGCCAATCCGGGAACCCACTCTCGGGGCATTACGCCGATCTGCTGCGCCGTTGGCGCGCCTTCGATTGGTTGGTCCCCGGAACCGCGCCCGTGCAATCGATCCTGACCCTGGCGCCGGCGTCATGAGCGCGTTGCCGGTCGCGATCGACGATGTGAAGCGGGCGGAGCAGGCCCTCGCCGGCGCGATCGCCAAGACACCTCTGGTTCCCGCGCCGGCATTGTCGGAGAGCGTCGGCTGCGAGGTCTGGCTCAAGCTCGAGACCCAGCACCCGACCGGCTCATTCAAAGAGCGCGGCGCGCTCAACAAGCTTTTGACGCTCAACGACGATGAGCGCGGCGCGGGCGTTGTGGCGATGTCGGCCGGCAACCACGCGCAAGGTGTTGCCTATCACGCGCGCCGGCTCGGCATTCCAGCGACAATCGTGATGCCCGAGGGCACGCCCTTCACCAAGATCGACCGTACCCAATTGCTGGGCGCGACCGTTGTCCTCAAGGGCGACAATCTCGTCGCCGCGCGCCGCGCCGCCGACACCTTGGCCAAGGAGCGTGGCCTTGTGCCGGTACACCCCTATGACGACCAGGAGGTGATCGCCGGCCAGGGCACGATTGCGCTCGAAATTCTCGCGGACCACCCCGATCTCGACGCGCTAATTGTGCCAATCGGCGGCGGTGGGCTGATCTCCGGCATCGCCGTCGCCGCGAAGGCGCTGAACCCAACAATCGAGATCATTGGCGTGCAGTCGGCTCTTTACCCATCGATGCATGAAATCGTTCACGGCAAGACGCCCGATATCGGGACCGCCGCCGCGACCCTTGCCGAAGGCATCGCGGTCAAGGAACCTGGCAAGCTTACCCGCCGCATCGTCGCCGCGCTGGTCGCCGACATCCTCCTGGTCGAGGACAGCGAGATCGAACGCGCGATCGAGCATCTCGTCGATCGGGAGAAACTGGTCGCCGAGGGTGCCGCCGCCGCCGGAGTCGCGGCGCTTCTGGCGAACCCCCAGCGCTTCCACGGCAAGCGCGTCGGGATCGTCATCACCGGCGGCAATATCGACGCGCGCCTGCTGGCGTCGGTGCTGATGCGCGGCCTGGTGCGCGAGGGTTGCCTGGTGCGGCTGCGCTCAGAGTTGCCGGATGTCCCTGGCGCGCTGTCACGGCTGTCAGGAGTTGTCGGTGGCCAGGGCGGCAACATCGTCGAGGTCCATCACCAGCGCCTGTTCCAGGATTCTTCGGTAAAACGCGCCGAACTCGACGTCGTGATCGAGACGCAGAACCGCCGTCATGTCGCGGCGATTGTCGCCGCCTTGATCGCCGCCGGCTTCCCGACCCAGCTTCTGTCGGCGAGCGGCGACCGCGAGATCGAGCCGCCGCCTATGGCTCCTTAGCCTCGACCGGTACAACCATCACGCGGTCGACCCGCCGCCCGTCCATCTCCACCACCTCGAAGCGGTAACCGCCGGCGATGATGCGGTCGGCGACCATCGGCACTCTATTGAGCCGCGCCATTAGATAGCCGCCGAGAGTATGAAAATCGGTGTCCTCGCCGGGCAGGTGCGGCATCCGCAGCGCCTGTTTGATTTCGTCGAGCGCCACCATGCCGTCGAACACCCAGCTGCCATCATCGCGATGGACCACGCGTGGGTCGGTGTCCTCGCCACCCGGCAACTCGCCGACCAGCGCCTGCAAAATGTCATGGAGGGTCACCAGGCCTTCGAGGTCGCCGTATTCGTCGACCACCAGGGCCAGCGATTCGCCCGAGCTCTTGAACACCTCCAGCGCGCGCAGCACCGTCACCGTGTTGGGCAGGAAGAGCGGCGTGCGCAGCGCGGCGCGCAGGTCGAACGGAGCGCCGCCAAGCGCGGCGTCGTACAAATCCTTGACCTGAGCGATGCCCGCGAGATGGTGCGTGCCGCCCCGCACCACAGGAAATCGCGAAAAAGCGCTCTCGCGGATGCGGCGTTGGGTCTCCTCGACCCCGTCGTCGAGATCAAGGAATTCGATCTGCGTGCGCGGCGTCATCACTGCGCTG
>DATNJF010000386.1:0-4177 GCA_035604035.1 Allostellaceae bacterium
CGATGTTCTCGGCTGGGGCGGCCAGAAGGTGCTGCTACAGGACCGCTTCTTCGTCGGCGGCGATAATCTGCGCGGTTTCGAGCCGGCCGGGATCGGGCCGCGCGACCTCACTTCGCAGGACGCGCTCGGCGGCAACAAGTACTATGTCGGGTCGGTGCAGCTCGGCGTGCCGCTCGGCTTGCCAAAGGAGCTCGGGATCACCGGGCGGGTTTGGTCCGATTTTGGTACTTTGTGGGCGAATGACCAGAAGAACTTGGTATTGACTCCAGCCCAGCTTGCTTTGGTAAACAGCGCCGTCCAACCGCAGATCGTCGACAATCCGGCCTTGCGGGTGGCCGCCGGTGTCGGAATATCTTGGGCATCGCCCGTGGGGCCGGTGCGGATCGACCTAGGGCTGCCGATCAAGCGGGAGTCCTTTGATAAGACGCAGTTCTTCCGAGTGAGTTTTGGTACCAAGTTTTGATCCTGCTTTTGCTTAAGAGGTTGCAATGGTCGTGATGCGTGCCCGGCTCGCCGTGCTGGCTGGCTTTTTTGGTCTCTGCTGCGGCGCCGGCGGCGCGCTGGCGCAACAAGCCCCCGATCAGGGCACCCCGCCCGCGGCGACCACACCGGCGGCGATCCCACAGACCATATCCGTCATGGTGGTCGACGTTCAGGCGCTGCTGCAGAATTCGAAGGCGGCCAAAATGGTCCGTCAGCAGATCGAGGCGAAGCGCGCCGATTACGCCAAGGACATTTCGCATAAGGAAGAAGCGCTGCGCCAGGAGCGTGACGCACTGCAACGTCAGCAGTCGACCCTGACTGCCGACCAGCTGGCCGCCAAGGGGCGGGATTTCCAGGCAAAGGTCAACGAGCTTGACCGCGACGTGCAGTCCAAGCGTCAGGCGCTCGAGCGATCGAATGCCGATGCGTTGCAAAAGATCCAAGAGGTGATGGTCAAGATCATCACGGACATCGCCAAGGATCGAAAAGCCAATCTCGTTTTTCAACGCAGCGAGCTTGTGCTCTTCGATCAGGGGTTCGACGTTACCGACCAGGTCTTGCAAAAGCTCGATGAGCAGATGCCGACGCTTGACGTAACTTTTGTCGCTCCGGTCGCGGCCAATGCGCCGGACCAAACGAACCCGCCAGCAGGGACCACGCCGGCACCTGCGCCTACCAAGCCGACACCGCCGCCGCCTAAGAAGAAATAGCCCTCGCCTTCGGCCGCGGGCGTTTGGCATATGGCTGACCCTCGTTTCTTTCACCGCGCCGGACCGTTCACGCTCGAGGCCTTGGCGGCGATTAGCGGCGCGCAGCTCGCGGATCCGTCGAGCGGCGCGCGTATTGTCGACGACGTTGCGCCGCTCGAGACCGCCGGGCCCAACGAAGTGACGTTCCTTGCCAACCTCAAATATGTCGAGGCTTTTGCGGCATCGCGTGCAGGTGCAGCATTCGCCGCCGCGCGATTTGCCTCGCGGGCGCCGACGGGCATGGCGCTTCTGATCGCGGCCGATCCCTACAAATCGTTTGCCCTTGCCGCGGAAGCCTTCTATCCGACCCCGCCGGTAATTCCCAGACGGGCGCCGTCGGCGATTATCGATCCGTCGGCCAGTGTGCCCGACGACTGCGAGATCGCCGCTAATGTCGTAATCGAAGGTGGCGCGCGACTGGGAAGGCGCTGCCAAATCGGCGCTAACAGCGCGATCGGAGCCAATGTCGAGATCGGCGACGACTGCCGGATTGCCGCCAACGTTACGGTGAGCCACTGCTTGATGGGAGCACGGGTGGTGCTCCATCCAGGAGTGCGGATTGGGCAACCAGGGTTCGGTTTCGCGCCCGATAGGACCGGTCCGGTTACGGTTCCGCAGCTTGGCCGAGTCATCATCGGCGACGATGTCGATATCGGCGCGAATACCGCAATTGACCGCGGCTCGGCGCACGATACGGTGATTGGCGAAGGCACGAAGATCGATAATCTGGTGCAAATTGGGCACAATGTCGTGCTCGGGCGGGGCTGCATCCTGGCTGGGCAGGTCGGTATCGCGGGCAGCACGCGTTTCGGGGATTTCGTGATGGTTGGCGGCCAGGTAGGCTTTACCGGGCATTTGCGGGTCGGCGATGGTGCGCGCATAGCGGCGATCTCTGGCGTGTTTCGCGATGTCGAAGCCGGAGCAACCGTTGGCGGCATCCCGGTGGTGCCACTAACCACGTGGATGCGGCAGATTGCGATCCTGCAACGCTTGGCTCGCAAGAAAGACGGGTCATGATCGAATCGCCTTCCGCCGCGGAGGAATTATTGGAAATCGATCGTGAGCGGATCATGGAGATGATCCCCCATCGCGATCCATTTTTGCTGATCGACAAGGTTGTCGACGTTGCGAAGAACCAACGCGCGACGGGGATCAAGGTGGTCTCGCCGGAGGAATATTATTTCCGCGGCCATTTCCCCGAGCGCGCCGTGATGCCCGGCGTGTTGATCATCGAAGCGATGGCGCAGACGGCGGCCGTGCTGGTCGTTTACACCCTCGGCCCGGAATGGGAACGCAAGCTCGTCTATTTTATGAGCATCGACAACGCCCGGTTCCGGCGCCCGGTGTTTCCCGGGGACCGCCTGCACATCCACGTCACCAAGCTGCGCAACCGCGGCAATGTCTGGAAATTCGAGGGCCGCGCGGAGGTTGACGGCCAACTGCACGCGGAAGCCGTATTTGCGGCGATGATCCTCGATGATTAGACCGGTTATCGATGCCTAAAATCCACCCCACAGCGATCATCGCGCCGGGCGCGCGCTTGGCCGACGATGTCGCGATCGGGCCTTATTGCGTCGTCGGCGAGCATGTCAGCCTTGGCTCCGGCGTCAGCTTGCTCGCGCATGTCGTTATCGAGGGGCGGACGACGATCGGGGCCGGAACGCGCATCTTTCCCTTTGCCTCGATCGGTTTCGAGCCACAGGACCTCAAGTACCGCGGCGAAGAATCCTCGCTCGAGATCGGGAGCAACAACACGATCCGCGAATATGTAACGATGAATCCGGGCACCGCCGGCGGAGGGATGGTAACGCGCGTCGGCAACAACTCGCTGTTCATGGTCGGCGTCCACATCGCTCACGACTGCCAAGTCGGCGACGGTGTGGTGATGGCGAACAATGCAACGCTCGCGGGCCATGTCGTGATCGAAGACCATGCGATTCTGGGCGGCCTGAGCGCGGTCCACCAGTTCTGTCGGATCGGTCGGCATGCGATGGTCGGCGGCCTCTCCGCGGTGGTTCGCGATGTGATCCCGTATGGTCAAGCGACGGGCGATCGGGCACGGCTTTCCGGCGTCAACATTGTCGGAATGCAACGCAGCGGGTTCAGCCGCGAAGACATCAGCGGGCTGCGCACCGCCTACCAATTCTTGTTTTCCGACGAAGGGACCCTTGTCGAGCGGGTCGATGAAATCGCCGAGCGCTTCGCCGGGAACAGCCCCGTCGCCGATATCATCGCGTTTATCCGGGCGGATTCGAGCCGTGCAATCTGCCAGCCGAAAGGGCCGAATGGCGGATAGTGGTGCGGCCTCCGGCCGCCTCGGCATCATCGCCGGCGCTGGCGGGCTACCGCGGCGGATCATCGAGAGCTGTCGCGCCAGCGGCCGCGATATCTTTGTTCTGGCCCTGCAGGGCGCGGCGGAACCCGCGACCGTCGCCGGAGTACCCCACGCCTGGTGCCGCATGGGTGCGGCGGCAAAAGGGCTTGGCCTGCTGCGCGACAATGGCGTTACCGAGCTGGTGCTGGCCGGGAGCATTCGCCGTCCAACCCTGGCGGCGGTTCGCCCTGATTGGCGAGCCACGAAGTTCTTCGCCAAGGTCGGCTATCGCATGCTCGGCGATGACGGGTTGCTCTCGGCAGTCGTGAAGGAATTGGAGATCGAAGGGTTCCGCCTGATCGGCGCGCATGAATTGCTCGACGCGACTGCGGTGCCGGAAGGGCCGCTGGGCCGTCTTCGGCCCGACGCCGATGCCGATGCCGATATTAGGCGCGGCATTCAACTCGCCCGGGCGATCGGTGCGCTGGATGTCGGTCAGGCGGTTGTCGTCCAGCAAGGCCTGGTGCTCGGGATCGAGGCGATCGAGGGCACCGACGCTCTGCTTAAGCGTTGCGGCGCGTTGAAGCGTGAGGGTGCGGGAGGGGTGCTCGTCCAGCTTGCCAAGCCGCAG
>DATNJF010000387.1:0-6878 GCA_035604035.1 Allostellaceae bacterium
CTTTAGCTGCTTCAGCCGCTCCTTTTGGACGACGCCAAAATGCTGCTCCTCGTCGACGATGACGAGGCCGAGATGGGCGAAGCGCACATCCTTGGCGAGGAGCGCATGCGTGCCGATGACAATCTCGATGCGGCCAGCGGCGATCTCTTCCTTGATCTGCTTGGCTTCCTTGGGCGCGACGAGGCGCGACAACTGCGCGATCCGCACCGGCAGGCCGGCGAAGCGCTCGGAGAAGCTGCGGTAGTGCTGGCGCGCCAGCAGCGTCGTCGGCACCACGACCGCGACCTGCGCCCCCGAGAACGCGGCGATAAACGCGGCGCGCAAGGCGATCTCGGTCTTGCCGAAGCCGACATCGCCGCAGATGAGGCGATCCATCGGCTTGCCCGCGGCCATGTCGGCGAGCGTGTCCTCAATCGCGCGCAGCTGCTCCTCGGTCTCGGGATAGGGGAACCGCGTGGCGAATTCCTCGTAAATGCCCTCGGGCGGGGTCACCACCTCGCCCGGCCGCAGCTGCCGCTCAGCGGCGACGCGGATCAGTTCGCCGGCAATCTCGCGGATGCGCTGCTTGACCCGCGCCTTGCGCCCCTGCCACGCCGCGCCGCCGAGCCGGTCGAGCTGCGCGCCGGCCTCCTCGGAGCCGTAACGCGACAAGACCTCGATATTCTCGACCGGGACGAAGAGCCTGTCATCGCCGGCATAGAGCACTTTGAGGCAATCATGCGGTGCGCTGGCGACGTCGATGGTCTCGAGGCCTTCGTAGCGGCCGATGCCGTGCTCCTCGTGGACGACAAGGTCGCCGGCGGCGAGGCTCGTCGCTTCGGCGATGAACTCGTCGAGATTGCGGCGGCGCCGCGGTACCCGCGCAAGGCGGTCGCCGAGGATGTCCTGCTCGCCGACCACGACGAGACGGTCGGTCGTGAACCCTTGTTCGAGCGGCAGGATTGCGAGACCCACCGCCGAGCGCGGCAGCTTTTCGAGCGCGTCGCCGTTGGCGACCGGCCGCAAATCCGAAAGACCGCGCTCCCTCAGCACCGTTGCCAGCCGGTCGGCCGAGCCGACGCTGTAGGCGGCGATCGCCGCGCGCTTGCCGGACTTGCGCTCGGCGTCGAGATAGTCGCGCACCGCCTCAAAAAGCTGCACCTTCGGGTCGGCCCGTTCGGCGGCAAAATTCCTTGCCGGCCGCGCCCCGGCATCGATGGCGTCGCGGTCGCTCTCGGGCGCGGCGAACGGCGAAAGTTGCACCGTCGAGCGCGTAGCTAGCTCGCCCCGCCACTCATCGTCTTCAATGAACATCTGCTCCGGCTTGACCGGGCGATAGAGCGGTGCGGCCGCATTGCTCGCACCCGAGGTGGCGATGCTCTGCCGCGCCGCGTAGAAGTCGGCGATGCCTTCGAGCCGGTGGGCGCGCGCCTCCTCACTCTGCCAGTCGAACGACACCGCAGCGCCGGGCAGGTAGTCGAACAGCGTCTCCAACCGCTCGTAGTAGAGCGGTAGCCAATGCTCCATGCCGGCAAAGCGGCGCCCGGCGCTCACCGATTCGTACAGCGCGTCGTCGCTGCCGACATTGCCGAACAGCTCGCGGTAACGCGTACGGAAACGATGGATCGCCGGCTCGTCGAGCAGCACCTCGCTCACCGGTTTCAATTCGAGCTTGTCGAGGGAGGTCGTCGAACGCTGGCTCATCGGATCGAAGCCGCGCAGGCTTTCGAGCGTGTCGCCGAAGAAATCGAGCCGCACCGGCTGCGTCGCGCCCGCCGGATAGAGGTCGACAATACCGCCGCGGATCGCGAACTCTCCCGGCTCGCGCACCGTGTCGGTGCGGGTGTAGCCGTTGTTCTGGAAAAAGCTCTGCAGCCGGTCGAGCGGAATGCGCCCGCCCGGGCCCAGAGTCAGCACGCGCCCGTCGAAGAGCTGACGCGGCGGCACGCGCTGCACCAGCGCATTGACCGTGGTCAGCACGATGAGCGGCCGCATCTCGGCGTTGCCCGCCAGCCGGGTCAGGGTATCGATGCGGCGGCTGGTGATCTCGCCGTTCGGCGACACCCGGTCATAGGGCAGGCAGTCCCAGGCCGGGAAGGTAAGGACGGTCAGCTGGGGATGAAAAAACTGCAGCGCGGCGGCGAAGCGCGCCATGCGCCCGTCCTCGCGGCAGACATGCAGCCAGGTTTCCGCCTTGCCAGTGGCGAGTAGGCCGCCGATGGTCGCGGCGTCATGCCCTTCCGGCGCGCCAAACAGGGCCACCCGGCGCGGCCTCGCACCGGTCAGGCTGGCGAGATCGTCGAGCGGCATCAGGTCGGCCGAGGCGAGTAGCGGAAGGCGAGCAACAAACGGATCACGTCATGGTCGCATTCGGGCGGCGGTGTGGCGCGGCCGGCAAGCCAATCGAAAATATCAGGGTCCGGCCAATCGAGCAGCGCCTCGTAGCGGTCGAGCTGCGCCTCGTCGAACCCAGCAAGGTGCTCCTCTGCAAACGAGCCGAGGATCAGATCGGCCTCGCGCGTGCCGCGGTGCCAGGAGCGGAATAACAGCCGCTTGCGGCGATGATCGGGCAAGTGTGTCATGGTTCGGGTTGGCGCTGCTCGCAGTGTGGCGAATGCGAAATTCGCCCGGCTCTTGGAACCACGCTCGACGCGAATTTCGGATTCAAAGCCACACTGCCAAGATAACAAAGTCTAATGTGGTCATCGGATTGAAGTTCCCAATGAGGATGCCGTCGAGACTAGGGGAACTCCAAATCCGCCACACTAGATGGATATAATCGGTTGCGGGCCTTGCGTCAGCCGAAGACGGCGAATAGCGGAAACCCGAAAACTTGCGTCCTGCGTTCTTGAACAAGCTGTTCGCGCCGGTGACCTCGCTCAACGGGGTCGGCCCGCAGCTCGGCCGCCTGATCGAACGCGCCGCCGGGCCGCTCGTCGTCGACCTGCTGTGGCACCTGCCAACCGGGATTATCGACCGCACCGCCGCTCCGTCGATTTCGGCCTTACAGCACGACAGCATCGTAACGCTGAAACTCAAGGTCGAGCGCCACGAGCCCGGCACGGGCCGGCGCCCGTACCGCGTAATCTGCTTTGACGGTACCGGCTTCCTGACGCTGATCTATTTCAACGTCAAGGGCGATTACCTGCAACGGCTGCTCCCGGTCGGCTCCAAGCGGATCGTTAGCGGCAAGGTCGAGTTCTATGGCGGCATCCCGCAAATCCCCCACCCTGACCACGTTGTTCCACCCGACCAGGCCGATCGCATCAAGCCGATCGAACCGACCTATCCCCTGACCGCCGGCCTGCCGCCACGGGTGTTGCAGCGCGCGATCGCGACTGCCGTCGAGCGCGTACCGGAGCTGCCGGAGTGGATCGACGGGCCGCTGCGTAAACAGCGTCACTGGCCGAGCTGGAACGAGGCGATTGCAGCAGTCCACGCTCCGCAGAGCTCGGCCGATCTCCTGCCGACGACCCCGGAGCGCGAGCGCCTCGCCTATGACGAGATCTTCGCCAGCCAGCTCGCCGTGGCGTTGGTCCGGGCGCGGCGTCGGCGCCGGCGCGGCCGGGTCATCGCGGGCACCGGCCAACGGGCTGCAAAGGTCGAGGCCGGGTTCGGCTTCGCGCTGACGCAGAGCCAGCGCATGGCGATGGCCGAGATCGCCGCCGACATGAAATCGCCGCAGCAGATGATGCGCCTGCTGCAAGGCGATGTCGGCAGCGGCAAGACCGTCGTTGCGCTGCTGGCGATGCTGATCGCGGTCGAGAGCGGGGCGCAGGCGGCGCTGATGGCGCCGACCGAGGTGCTCGCCCGCCAGCATCACGCGACCTTGCAGCGCCTCGCCGCACCCGCCGGGATTGAGGTCGCGCTGTTGACCGGGCGCGAACGCGGCAAACCGCGCGAAGCCCTCCTCGCCGCCCTCGCTTCAGGGGTCACCCCCATCGTCGTCGGCACCCACGCCCTGCTGACGACGGACGTGCTGTTCCGCGATCTGGCGCTATCGGTCATCGACGAGCAGCATCGCTTCGGGGTCGAGCAGCGCCTGGCGCTTAGCGAAAAAGGCAAGAACACCGACACGCTGCTGATGAGCGCGACGCCGATTCCGCGCACCCTGATGATGACCGCCTACGGCGATCTCGACACCTCGCGCCTCACCGAGAAACCGCCCGGCCGCCAGAAGATCGACACCCGCGCGATGCCGCTGGATCGGTTCGGCGAGGTGGTTGAGGGCGTCGCCCGGGCAATAAAGCAAGGCGCGAAGGCCTATTGGATCTGCCCGATGGTCGAGGAAAGCGAGACCACCGACCTTGCTGCCGCCGAGGAACGCCACAAGATGCTCGCGGCGCTGCCAATCTTCGGTGGCCGCGTCGGCCTCGTACATGGCCGCATGAAAAGCGCCGATAAGGATCGCGCGATGGCCGACTTCGCTGGCGACGGCAGCGATCTCCTCGTCGCCACCACCGTCATCGAGGTGGGCATCGACGTGGCCGCCGCGACAATCATGGTCGTCGAGCATGCCGAGCGCTTCGGCCTCTCCCAGTTGCACCAGTTGCGCGGGCGCATCGGCCGCGGCAGCGAGGCCTCGACCTGCCTCCTACTCTACCAAAACCCGCTTGGTGCAATCGCCCGCGAGCGCATCTCTATCCTACGTCAGACCGAGGACGGGTTCCGCATCGCCGAGGAGGACCTGCGCCTGCGCGGCGGCGGTGAGGTTCTCGGCACGCGGCAGAGCGGTCTGCCGTCACTGCGGCTCGCCGACCTCGCGGCGCACGAACACTTGATCGCGGTTGCGCACGACGATGCGCGCCTCGTGCTGTCGCGCGATCCGGGCCTCGACACTCCGCGAGGGGAAGCGTTGCGAACGCTCCTCTACCTGTTCCAGCGCGACGAGACAGTGCAGTACCTGCGCGCCGGCTGACCTCAAACGAAAGCCCACTTGTCTCGCCGCTCGTGACCTTGTATTCGCGTATGGCGCGAACATGGTTTGAGGAGCCTGCACCATGCTTTTTCTCTCGGCGAACGCAGCCCGGTTGCGACGCAGTACTGGTTTTGCCGTGGCATTGCTGCTCGCCATTGCCAGCGTGTTGATCTCGACGGCTCCAGCACGCGCGGACTGCGCTGCGGGAATGGTCCCGACCGTCGACGGGATGTGCATGCCGCGGGGTAATACGGATTGCGGCGTCGGCCGAGGTTCGTGCGCTCCCGGTCTGGTGTGCAAGAGCGGCTCGGGCTGTATGCCGATTGGGGATGTGGATTGCGGCCCGACCCGCGGCTCTTGCCCGGCCGGCAATGTGTGCATGAGGGGCAGCGGGTGCATGCCGGCCGGCTCGGTCGATTGCGGCGACGGCACCTATTGCAACGCCGGGTCCAATTGCTCCCCTGACGGCAAGTGCAGACGGAACTAGCACGGCGACGGCGACGCATCGCCGCGGTCCGCATCGACCGCGGCAAGTGCAGCAGGCCGTAGCGAGCGCTACGCCGCCGCGGTATACCGGCCGCGGCCGAACAGTCGATCCTTCTGCGCCTCCCCGGCCTTGTCGAACTGCGTCGTCTTGGTGCGCACGTCGTCGACCGCGGCCAAGGCCTTGACCACCGCTGGGCGCGCGGCGATGCCGGCGATCCAGGCCATGATCTTCGGATAGTCCGCCTCGACGCCCTTGCCGAGGAACATCCCGGTGTTGCGCAGCCACGGGAAGGTCGCGATGTCGGCGATCGAATACGCGCTGCCGCCGAGATAGGCTGCCTCGCCGAGCCGCTTTTCCGCGACATCGAGCGTTTTCGTCACCTGGGTCCGGTAGCGGTCGAGCGCATAGTCGTTGCCCTTCGGCGCGAAACGCCAGAAATGCACGTACTGGCCCCACATCGGGCCGATCGTCGTCATCTGCACCATCATCCACTGCAGCGCGTCGTAACGGGCCGCACCGTCTTTCGCCAGAAACTTGCCGGTCTTGTCGGCGAGGTACTGCAGAATCGCGCCCGACTCGAAGACCGTATAGGGCTTGCCGCCCGGCCCCTCGCTGTCGACGATGACCGGCACCTTGGCGTTGGGGTTGAGCTTCAGGAACTCGGGGCTGAACTGGCCTTCGGCGAAGACATCGACCGGGTGGATTTTGTAGGGCAGACCCATCTCTTCGAGGGCGATATAGATCTTGACGACGTTGGGGCTGCCCATCGCGTAGAGGTCGATCATTTCCAGTCTCCGGGGAAGTGGCACGGTGCCGCCGGCAATGCCTTGGTGCGGCGACGAATTCGTGACAATAGCGCGAGCGGAGCGATGGCGCACGAGTAAGATGCCGGGCATTACCTGCGCTTTGCTGATGCGCGCACTCTGCCGGCGGTCGACCTCCTGTCGCGGATCGAATTGGAAGGGCCGGTGCGAGTCGTCGATCTCGGCTGCGGCCCCGGCAACAGCACCGCACCGCTAAAGACACGGTGGCCCAACGCCGCGGTAACCGGGATAGACTCGTCGGCGGAACTGCTGGACGCCGCACGGCGGGATCATCCCGGCCTCGAATTCGTCCAGGCCGATATCGCCAATTGGACGGTGGACGCGACTTGCGATGTCGTCTTCGCCAATGCCTCGCTGCAATGGGTCGGCGGGCATGATCGGCTGATGCCGCGTCTCTTCGATCAGATCGAGCCGGGCGGCGTCTTCGCCGTGCAGATGCCGCGCAACCACGATTTCGCCACGCATGCCCTGATGCGCCAAGTTGCCGCCGAGGGTCCGTGGCGGGACCGGCTCGCCGGCGCGCGCGAGCCCTCTCCCGTCAGACCGCCCGAGTTCTATTACGATCTCCTGGCGCCGCGCTCGGCGGGCTTGACGATCTGGGAAACCAACTACATCCAGATCATGGACGGAATAGGGGCGATCATCGCCTGGCTGGATGGGACCGGCTTTT
>DATNJF010000388.1:0-3371 GCA_035604035.1 Allostellaceae bacterium
ATGTCTGGATATTTGACGGAGAAGGCGCCGCCGAAGCCGCAGCAGACTTCCGTCTCCTCCATCTCGGAGAGCCTGAGCCCGCCGATGCTCGCGAGCAGCCGTCTTGGCGCATCGCGCACCTCGAGCTCGCGAAGGCTCGAGCAGGAATCGTGATAGGTGACCTCTCGGGCAAAGCTCGACTCGATTTCAGCGATGCCGAGCACCTCGACGAGGAAGCTCGTCAACTCGAAACTCTTGGCGGCGAGCGCGCATGCCCGGGAGGCAAAAGCGGGATCATCCGCCAAGAGCTCCGGGTAATGCGCCTTTAGCATGCCGGCGCAGGATCCCGAGGGGGCGACTACGTAGTCGAAGCGCTCGAAGGTCTCGACCACTTGGCGTGCGATCGTTTTCGCGTCGGCGCGGTCGCCGGAATTATACGCTGGCTGGCCACAGCAGGTCTGGCTCGCCGGCACCTCCACCTTGGCGCCTGCGTCTTCGAGCAGCTTGATCGCGGCGAAGCCGATGCTCGGCCGGAAGAGGTCGACGAGGCAGGTGACGAAGAGACCAACCAGGAGACCGTCCCGCGTTTCGCTTGCAGCTTGCGTCATCTCGCCCTTCACGCTCAAAGCTCTGGGTGGCCGGAGAGGGAGTCCCCGATGTAGCATCGGCGGAGGGGAGTAACCAGCGACAGGGAGGAGGGGGCGTGCCAGGGAAGCGCGGAGCCATAGGTCTCGCCGTTTGCTTGCTGCTGGGGCAGCTCGCAAGGCCGGCAGCGGCGGCGGAGCCTCTACATCTCGTCATGCCCATCGTCTATGGGACCCACCTGCCGGGGCTTGGCGAGCCCGCGGCAAGACTGGCCAACCTCGTCAAGCAGCTCTCTGGCGGCACGCTCGAGCTCGACCTGAAGCAGCCGGGGGACGGCACGCAACCGCAAGAGATCCTCGACAAGGTCTCGCGCGGCACCGTCGATGCGGGCTTCGCCACGGCGAGCTTCTGGGCGGCGAAGATCCCAGCCGCAGCCCTGTTCGCGGGCTTCCCCTTCGGACCCGACGCCAAGGGCTATGTCGACTGGTTCTTCGCCGGCAACGGGCTCAAGCTTTACCAGGAAATGTACGACCAGGCCGAACTGCACGTCCACGTCATGCCTTGCGCCTTCGGCGGTGCCGAGACCTCTGGCTGGTTTGCCAAGGAGATCCGCGGGCCGGACGACCTCAAGGGATTGCGCATGCGCATCTTTGGCCTTGGCGGTCTCGTCATGGCTCGGCTTGGCGCCACGACGGTGCTCGTGCCCGGCGGGACGCTCGCGGCAGCCTTCGACAAGCACGAGATCGATGCCGCGGAGTTCCTCACCCCCGCCGTCGATCTGCGCCAGGGTCTGCAGGATCACGTCAAGCTGATCTATGTGCCGGGCTGGCACCAGCCAGAGACGGTGCTCGAGCTCCTGATCAATCAGGACCGCTGGAATAATCTCAACGAACAACAACAAGCGCTGATCGAGACGGCCTGTCGGGCGACCCTGCTGGAGACCCTGGCCGAAAGTCCACGCCTTCAGGCCGACGCCCTTGCCGAGCTTGCTGCCAAACACGGGGTCCGTATCGATACCTGGCCCGACGCGGTGCTGGCGGCCTTGCGCGGCGCCTGGGACGAGGTGGCGAAGGAGGAAGGCGACCGCGACGTCTTCTTCAAGTCGGTGCTAGAAGACCTCGACCACTTCCGGGCCCAAAGGCCAAGCCCGTCCGGGTCGTCCGCCGCGTCGTCAGCGCCTTGAGGGGGGTGCATGGCTCACTCGCGGCTCCACGCCGGCCGCGAGTGGGCTGATGCGAGACGTTTTGGCGGCTATTGCGAGAATGTCTTCAGATAGGCGATGACGTCCGCGCGCTGACCTGCGTCGGGAATTCCTTGAAATGCCAATGCCATCGAGGAATCCGGGATCATCGCCTTGGGATCGGCAATCCACTTGTCGATATTCTCCTCGGTCCAAACCCAGCCGGAGTCTCCGAGTTTCTTCATTCCAGCGGAATACATGCCGTAGTCGGCAATGCTGGCAGCCTTGCGCCCGACAATGCCGTTCAGCTCCGGCCCCACAAGCGTCTTGGCGCCAGGACCCACCTGATGACAGATTCCACATTTGGCGAAGACTTCCTTGCCCTTGGCGGCGTCGCCTCCGGCAAAGGCCGATCCGCTCAGGGCCACGAGCGCTCCTGCACAAACCGCTACACTCAGCACCTTCCTCATGCTCATTCCTCCCTTTCAACCGTCCTTACAGAGTTCTCGAGGGCCCTGTTTGGACCGGACCATGAGAGTTCTCCTTGCTCTCGACAGGCGCGAAACTCTAGCAGAAGCCGCGATCTCGCGGGAAGTGCCGGGCTGCGTCATGGTAACCCGGGCTATGTTTGAGAAGTTCCAATCGGCGCTGGGGTCAGGCGCGGGCATATTGCCCATAAAGGTTCCGCGTGCGAAACAACAACCGAGCTGACGGGGCCTGTTTCCAAGAGTGGTTGGGCAAACCAGAGGTCCCTGGGAGCCACGATGTCTCTACTTACGCTACCTGAGCCCGATGCCTCGATCCTAGGCCGTCGGGACGACATCATCCGGCAGCTGAGGAAGCTCGTGCCCGATGCGAGCCTGATCGTTGACGTGGAGGGCCGCCGCACTTTCGAGACCGACGCGCTCACCGCCTATCGCTGCCTGCCGCTTGCGGTGGTGCTGCCCGGCAGCACCGAGGAGGTGAGCAAACTGCTCCGCTTCTGCCATGACAATAAGATCAAGGTGGTGCCGCGCGGCGCCGGGACCTCGCTCTCGGGCGGCGCCTTGCCGCTGCAAGACGCAATCGTGCTCGGCATCTCGCGCATGACGCGCGTGCTCGCCATCGACGAGGTGAACCGCGTGGCCCGCGTCGAGGCCGGCATCACCAATATCGCCATCACCAATGCCGCCGCGGTGCACGGCTTCTTCTATGCCCCGGACCCATCGAGCCAGCTCGCCTGTACGCTGGGCGGAAATATCGCCATGAATGCGGGCGGAGCCCACTGCCTGAAACATGGTGTCACCACCAACAATCTGCTGGGCTTGCGCATCGTGCTCATGAATGGCGAGATCGTCGACGTCGGCGGCGACTATCTCGATGCCCCGGGTTACGATTTCCTGGGGCTGATCGCGGGCTCGGAAGGCCAGTTCGGCGTCGTCACCGAAGCCGCCGTGCGTCTGCTCAAGGCCCCGGAAGGCGCGCGCCCGATGCTGCTTGGCTTTGCCTCCTCGGAGGCCGCCGGCGCTTGCGTCGCGGGCATCATCGCCGCGGGCTTCGTGCCCGTGGCGATCGAGTTCATGGACCGGCCCGCGATTCAAGTCTGCGAGAACTTCGCCGGCGCCGGCTACCCGCTGGATGCCGAGGC
>DATNJF010000389.1:0-7039 GCA_035604035.1 Allostellaceae bacterium
TGGCTGCTGGCGACATCGAGACCGCTTGTCGGCTCGTCGAGGAACAAGATTTCGGGATCGCTGACGAGCGCCATGCAGAGCATGAGCCGCTGACGCAGGCCCTTCGACAGATCGCGTCCTTTCTGCTCGCGGCGATCGGCAAGCCCGAACAGTTCGATGAGTTCAGCCCCCCGTTCGATACGACGGCGACGAGGCACGGAATGCAATTCCGCCATCAGCATCACGTTCTGCCAGACGGTCAAGTCCGCATAAGCGCTCGCTTCCTCCGGGACGACGCCGATATGCTGGCGGGCTGAAACCGGCGCGGCAACGATGTCGTATCCAGCGACGCGGGCCGTCCCGCTGGTCGGCTGGATATATCCGGTAAGCATCCGAACCGTCGTGCTTTTCCCGGCACCGTTCGGGCCAAGAAAGCCGAAAATTTCGCCACGGGCGATGCTGAAATTTACATGATCGACCGCGACGCGGTCGCCGTAATGGCGCGTAAGGCCCTCGGCCTCGATGATCGGTTCTGCCGACATGGCCGAAACCCTAACGTGTTCCAGCCGCCCCAGCGCATGATCTGGATCATGGGCCGTCAGATTTCTTGAGAAGGATTTCGGTTTCTGTCCGGGTTATTGAGCCTTCGGCTTCGAGCGCCGCGAGTGTCCGATACAACACCTCGCGGCTCATCCCGATCTCTGCCGCGATGTCCTGCAACTGGCCCTCGACTTTGATCGCGCGGCCATGCAGGCCTGCGCGCAGCCGCAGATATTGCAGGACGCGCTCGCGGGCCGATCGGATATTGCGCAGTTCCATCCGCGCCCGGAGTTCCTGTAGCTGGTGGGCAAGCCGCGCCATGAACGCCTCCGCGAGCGCGGAGTCGGCGCGCAGCGCTTGCATCACCTTCGGCTTCGGATAGACACGAACCCGTGAGGATGCGGCGGCGATGGCGTCGCAGTGATAGGCGTGGGCAAAGAGAGCGGCTTCGGCGAAGAACTCGCCCCGACGGGCGGTGTGGAGGATCACCAAATGGTCATCAACAGTGCGGCGGATCAGGCGCAAGCGGCCGCTTTCGACCTTGTAGATCGCCGCAGCTGGGTCGCCTTGCTGAAATAATAGGTCGCCGGGGGCAAGCTCGCGAACACGGCTGCCGGCATCTAGTGAGGACGGCAAGATATCGCTCATGGTTTAGGCGCTTGCGAAATTAGCCTACGGACGATCGCCGCGCGGATGACCTCAGAGATCCACCCGAGGATCAGCCCAAGCGCTGGGTTGATAGTCAAGGTGACGAGAGCTGTGAAACCAATTACCCACCAGCAGGACGGCTTGCCGTCGAATAGACGGCGCGAGATCGCCAGATCGGTGCCGGCCAGGATCAGCAGCGCCCCGACTGCGCCGATGGGAATGATCGCGAACAGGGCCGCAGCGTGATCGGCAAATCCGATCGCGAGCACGAGCACTAAGGCACCAAAGATAATTGGGGCCAAACCAGTTCGCGCACCGAAGCGATATTGGGCTTGCAAGCCGCCGGCACCGTGGCACATAGGCATCGCACCAAACGGGCACAGCAGCACATTCGCCAGCCCCGACGACAATGCCAGATTGCGTTCGCTCGCGATTAAGCCTGTTGCTGGAAAGAGTTGTCTGGAGAGGCTTGCCGTCACGATCACCGCGTTCGTTAAGGTCAGCGATAACTGCGGCAAGACTGCGATCTGAAGGCTTCGCCAGACCTCAGTCCAGGTTGGAATGACGAGATGCGGGACGCTCGGCGAAACGACAACCTCGTGTGCCGTAGCGGCGTTGCCGCTTATCCATCCGACAACGGCGGCTGTGGCGAGCATGATGGGAGCGGACGGGCAACGCGGAATGCGGGTTAGCAGGACCAGCAGCGCCAACGCGGGAAACCCGATCCACGGCGTTTCGAGCATCAGCTTGATGCCAAGCACGCCCATCAACAGCCCAAGTCCGAGTTGAAGGCCGGCACTGACGGATTGCGGGATCACGCGCGCCAGACGCCCGATCCATCCGGTGATCCCCAGCGCGAGTAGGACCACGCCGATTATCATCCCAGCGGCGGCAACCTCTCCCGGTCGCAACCCGCCGGTCAAGATGACCGCCGACACCGCCTTCATCGGCTGCACCGGCAAGGGCAGTCCAAAGGAAAGGCCCGTTGTGATCAGGAAAACACCGAAGCCGAGTAGCACGCCGACTGGCGCCAGCCCCGCCACCGTAATCGCCCCGATCACATGAGGGATGAATGTGCCGAGATCGCCACAGGCCCCGCTGGCCTCCTGTACAATGGAGCGGAGGGGCTGAGAAGGGGTGGTGGTTCGCCGGTTCAAAAGCCATGCACGACCGGCAGGCCGGCCGTCTTCCACTCGGGAAATCCATCCTCCAGCCGCCGTATCCGGTAGCCCCGCTGGCGCAGCAGGGCAACGGCCTCAAACGAGAGCACGCACCAGGGACCGCGGCAATAGGCGATGATCTCCTGATCCGGCGGTAGCTCGGCCAGCCGCCGTTCCAATTGTGACAGCGGGATGTTGAGCGCATCCGGTAGGTGCCCGTGCGCGTATTCATCCTCCGGGCGGACATCCAAAACCGTCGCGGTCCCGGCGCGCAGCCGGTCGATCAATTCTTCGCGGGATACCGGCTCAAGCTCGTCCCGCGCCCGGAAATAGCTCGCCATGACCCGCGCGATCTCCGCGCTGTTGCGCTCACCGACAAGGCTGAGCGCCGCCAGCAGTCCGATCACCAGATCGTCGCCGGCAAGCTGATAAAAGACGCGCTTACCTTCCCGCCGTCCTTCGACCAATGCGGCGCGACGAAGAAGCTGCAGGTGGCGTGAGCAATTGGCAAGGGTGAGGCCGGTGCGGGTTGCAAGGTCCTCGACGCTGCGCTCGCCTTGCCCGAGATGCTCCAGCATTTCGAGGCGATGGGCGTGCCCGAGTGCCTGCGCGATCTCAGCGAGGCTGGCGAATACGTGCTGTTTCGGTCCCACGCTTGACATCATCCTCGTTCTACGGATCAATCGCGATATTGATTGAATGAGTGCCGACGATCAAGCTCAGCGATCGTCGTGCCAGGAGAGGCCGCGATGATCCTCCGTCAGTTTCTTCACACCGACCCCGTTGCGATTTCCTACTTGTTCGGCTGCGGCGGGCGCGCTAGCTGCGCTGTCGTCGACCCGGTTGGTGAGATTGAACCATACCTGCGCACGGCCGACGAGACCGGCATGCGTATTTTGTTCGTCGTTGACACCCATGTGCACGCCGATCATCGCTCCGCCGGCCGAGCTCTCGCGAGCGCGGCGGGGGCGGAATATGTGCTGCATACCGTGGCGGACGTGGCCTTCCCGTTCCATGCCGCCAAGGATGGCGACCGGCTGCCGCTCGGCAATGTCGTGGTCGACGTGATGCACACGCCCGGCCACACGCCAGAGCATGTCTGCCTGCTCGTCACCGACCACACCCGGGCGCAGGAGCCGTGGTTTGCGCTCACCGGGCATACCCTGATGGTGGGTGACGTCGGGCGCACCGAACTCGCGACCGATGCTGCGGCGGGTGCGCGCACCTTGTTCGCCAGCCTTCAGCGCCTCAAGGGGTTGCCCGAATACATGGAAGTGCTTCCCGGCGCCTATGCCGGGTCGGTCTGCGGCCGCCGCTTGAGCGGCAAGCCTTTTTCGACGATCGGCTTCGAGCGGAGGCACAACGCGGCCTTCCGGATCGACGGCGAAAGCGCCTTCGTCGAGTTCATGCTGCAGGACATCCCGCCGGCACCCGAGGGGGCGGCGGAGCTGCGCGCCTGGAATAGTGGAGTGCGGGCCGAAGCGGCGGAGTGATCCGCCATGGTCGAGGCCGCCGAAACCGCGCCGTCGGCTCCGGCCCGCATTAGGCTCGGGCTGCGCGAAAACTGGCAGCAATTCTCGCTTTTGGTGCTGATCAACGCCTTCGTCGGCGGCATGGTGGGGCTTGAACGCACGCTGGTGCCGCTGATCGGCAGCGAGACCTTTCAGCTTGCCTCGACCGCTGCCGTCACCTCGTTCATCGTCAGCTTCGGCATCGTCAAGGCCTTCACCAACCTTATTTCCGGCCAGCTCGCCGATAGCTGGGGGCGCAAGAAGACCTTGGTGCTCGGCTGGGCGGTCGGACTACCGGTACCGTTTCTGATCATGTGGGCGCCGGCCTGGGGCTGGATCGTCGCCGCCAATGTCCTGCTGGGGATCAACCAGGGCCTCTCATGGTCGATGACCGTGATCATGAAGGTTGACCTGGTCGGCCCACGCCAGCGCGGCCTCGCGGTCGGCCTCAACGAATTCGCCGGCTATCTCGCAGTCGGCGTCACGGCCTTCCTGACCGGCTATCTGGCGACGATCTATGGGCTGAGGCCCGTACCGTTCTATCTCGGGATCGGCTACGCCGCCGCTGGTCTGATTCTATCGGTCGCTCTCGTACGTGATACGCGTGAGCATGTCGCGCTGGAGCGCCGTCAGCACCCCCGCGTCGAGAGTCCCCTCAGCTTCGGTGATGTCTTCATGCGCACCTCGTTGACCGACCGCCATCTGTTCGCGGCCTCTCAAGCGGGCTTGGTGAACAACCTGAACGACGGCATGAGCTGGGGAATTTTTCCGCTGTTCTTCGCCGCCGCCGGGCTCGGCGTCGAGCGGATCGGCATCCTTAAGGGTATCTATCCGGCGATCTGGGGCATCTTGCAGGTGGTGACCGGGCCGCTCAGCGATCGCTGGGGGCGAAAGGGCCTGATTGCTGCCGGGATGTGGGTGCAGGCGATCGGGTTGTTCACGGTTGCCGGGTTCGACAGCTTTGGCTGGTGGCTGCTCGGCAGCGTCCTCCTCGGTCTCGGTACCGCGATGGTCTATCCGTGTCTACTGGCGGCGGTATCCGATGCAGCCGATCCCTCCTGGCGTGCCCGTGCGCTCAGCGTCTACCGGTTCTGGCGTGACCTCGGCTACGCCATCGGCGCGCTGACCGCCGGGCTCCTCGCCGCAATTTTTGGGTTTGCCTGGACGATTGCGGCGATCGGGGCGCTCACCTTCGTTTCTGGGGTCATCGTCGCCCGGCTTATGCAGGAGCAGCCACGATGAGAGCAAGCCCAAGAGTGGCCAACTGCCTGATCTACTATCGTGAAGGAGGAGGGAATGAGTGACGGCTTACCCGTTGACGCGGTCGCCTTACGCGATGAGGTCAAATCGAAATACCGCCAGGTCGCGGTCAATCCACATGGCAGCTTTCATTTTCATACCGGACGCCCGCTGGCGCGGCGGTTGGGCTATGACGAGGCGGTCGTCGCCCGAATGCCGGACAGTGCGATCGAGGCGTTCGCGGGCGTCGGCAACCCGTTTTCCACCGGTGCATTAAAGTCGGGTGACCGCGTTGTCGATCTCGGCTCTGGCGGCGGCTTTGACTGTTTTATCGCCGCCGGACAGGTCGGTGCCGAGGGCCAGGTCGTCGGCGTCGATATGACCGAGGAGATGTTGAGCCGCTCTCGGGCTGGAGCGGCGGCAATGGGTCTTCAACACGTCAAGTTTCGCCAGGGTATCATCGAAGACTTGCCGGTCGAGGACGGCTGGGCCGACGCGGTTATCAGCAACGGCGTGATCAACCTGTGCGCCGACAAACGGCGTGTCTTCTCCGAGATCATGCGCGTCCTTAAGCCGGGCGGACGATTGCAGTTCGCCGATATCGCGAATGGTAAGGAGGTCCCGGCAGGAGCGCTCCGTAACATCGATCTATGGACCGATTGAATTGCTGGTGGCCTGCCGTGCGCAGGCTGGCAGCAAATGCTTGAAGTGAGCGGGTTCGTCGACATCAAGATTGGCCCGCCGGTCGACACGTTTGGTGAGGCGGCGGGCGAGAGCAAGGCGCGGCTGTTCGAGGTCTATGGTTACGCGTTCCTGGCACGCAAACCGGGGTAGAAGGAGCTGGGAGCGGGGCCCATTTCGTTAGGGGGCCCGTTCTCCGACCTCCATTATGAGTTCGCCGTCTGCGCGGCGAGAAGAGATCTTGTATGCGTGATTTGGGAGGACGGCGCCGCCGCTGATGGCAGCCCCATTCGCAAGACTATTCGCTGGCCGGGTGCATTACGCCTGGATCGTGCTCGCGGTCATGTTCGCGGCTACCATGGCGGGGGTTGGAGTGCGTGCCGCCCCAGGCATCATGATCGTGCCGCTGGAGCACGCCTTCGGCTGGGATGTCAGCACCATATCGGGTGCGATCTCGCTCAACATCCTCCTCCTCGGCGTGACCGGGCCGTTCCTGACGGGGCTCACGGAGGTTATCGGTCTCAAACGCACGATCCTCTTATGCATGGTAACGCTGATGGCTGGGTCCGGCCTCTCAGTGTTCATGACCTCGCCGTGGCATCTGTTCCTAACCTGGGGGCTGATGGTCGGCATCGGCTCGGGTGCCGGCGCTGTCGGCATCGCGGCGGCGGTGGCAAATCGCTGGTTCGCCGAGCGCAACGGTCTGGCGATGGGGCTGCTCTTTGCCGCCAATGCCGCCGGGCAACTCGTCTTCCTGCCGTTGCTCGCGATGGTGGCCGAGCGCTTTGGTTGGCAGGGGGTCTCGATCGCGGTGACGCTGGCGGTTGCCGCCATGCTCCCCGTCGTGAGCATGCTATTGCCGGAGTCGCCGGCTCATCTCGGTCTCAGCGCCTACGGCGGTGGAGCCGTCCTGCTGCCTCCGTCACGCCACGGTAATCCGTTCGCCGTCGCGATCACGGCGCTGTTCCGTGCCTCACGGTCAATGGATTTCTGGCTGCTCACCCTCAGCTTCGCTATCTGCGGGCTGTCCACCAACGGCTTGATCAACACCCACCTGATTGCCTATTGCGGCGACCACGGCATCCCGGAAGTCAGCAGTGCGAGTATGCTGGCGGTGATCGGCGGGTTCAGCCTGATCGGATCTGCGGCTTCCGGCTGGTTATGCGACCGCGTCAACCCGCGCGTGCTGCTGTTCTGGTATTACGGCTTGCGCGGGCTTTCCTTGGCCATCATTCCGTTCACCCAGTTCGACGTAGTCAGCCTGTCGATCTTCTCCGTGTT
>DATNJF010000390.1:0-2064 GCA_035604035.1 Allostellaceae bacterium
TGAGGATGTCGAGCGCGACCACGCGTTTCGCGTCGGTTGCCAGCCCATAGAATAGCGGGCTGCCGCCCTGCCAAATGCCGAGCTCGAAGAGATTGTCGATGCGGTGTGGCGCGAGGAAGTCGAGATATTGGCGCAGCAGCCGCGAATCCTTGAGGATCACAACCCGGTCCGCAGTGGTGCGCTCGGTGTAGGATTTGAGGTCGCCGTGAAATTCCAGCCCGTCGACGACAAAGCTGGTTTCGGACCGCCAATCCACCGGCTTGATCAGCTGCATCGCCTCCGCCTGGCCCCTAACTCTTGCTCGCGATCAGCTGCACGAGGTCGCCGACATTGTTGAGGCTGTCCATCTCGCGGGTGCGGAACTTTACGCCGAAACGTTCCTCAGCCGCGATGATGATCTCGATCTGCTTGAACGAATCCCAGTCGGCTACGTCTTTGGCGCTGAGCTCGGGGGTCAGAGCCAGGTCGTCGCGCAAGAACACGTCGTGAAAGATCGTCGTAAGCGCGTCATAAATTTCCGGTTCAGTCATTGACGCGCTCCTCGCGCACCTCGACAAATGTCTCGCGGGGAATGAACTTGATCAGGTCGAGCGCGTAGCGGGCCGTGTTCGCGTCCGCACCGTCGATCGCGCAAAACCCGAGCTTGGGGTAGTGGTCCTTGACCATGGCGTTCTTGGCTGTCGGGACGTATTCGCCGATAAGCCGCCGTCCGCCCATCTCCCGCGCCAGCGAGGCGACGAGGTTGAGCGTCGTCGGTTCGACCTGCCGCCCCAGCACCCGGCAGCTCATCAGCCAGGTGTCGATCAGCACATCCTCCTCGTCGACGAGCCGGCCGATCACGATGGCGATGATGCCGTTGTCGCCAAATCGGTCGATGAGGCGCAGCTGAGCACCGAAGGCGCGGTCGTCGTCCATGACGCCAAGCACATCGGCTTCGCTGTAGCGCCGGGTCGTCAAGTTGAACTGGTTGGTTTTGTTGATGAGCTGGACCGTGCGGTTGAGCCCGACCCGGTCAAAGCGCCGCCACATGAGGCGCATTTCCAGCCCGCGCAGGTAGGAGTCGAGATCGGTCGCCGACACCTTCAGCTCATTGCGCTGGCGGTTGCTCTGGTATTGCCCGGAGCGTGCGCGGTCCTCGGCGGTGATTACCACCGCCTCGAAATAGCCGGCATCCGCCAGGGTCTGCGCGTAATTTGTCGGGTCGTCCGTGACCTCGGGCACCGCGACCATTGGCAGCTCGCACCGCACCAAGTTGCGCTCGAACGGGTTGTCGTCGACGAAGACCAGCGCATCGAGGCCGATATTGAGTTCTTCGGCGACGGCGCGCAGGTTGGCCGGCTTGTCGCTCCAATTGGCGATGAAGCTGGCGATGTCGTTGCGCTTCAGCGCCATCTCCGGGTGCCGTTCGAACGGCTCGAGTGCGTTCTTCTCGTCGTTCTTCGAGACCACCGCGAGGATGATGCCACGGCGTGACAGTTCGCGAGCGTATTGCTGGAATTGGACAAAGGCCTCTCCGAGCGCACTGCCCTGACCGAGCACCAAACCCTCGACGCCGTCATCGCCGACCACCCCGCCCCAGATCGTATTGTCGAGATCCATCACTAGCGCCTTGTACGAGCGCCCGCGATGCGCGGCGACGAGACGCATGACCAGGTCGCCGTACATCGGCGCGGCGGCCGGGGTGACCTCCTGCTTGGCGCGATGCCACAGCTCGGGATTATGCCAAGCGGCAATGCCGTCGCGCGCCGCCTGCTGGTCGAGCGCCAGGACATCGACCCCATCGCTATCGGCCAGCCGCCGCAACTCGGCATTGAGTGCGGCGACAAAGCCGGCGCGCGAGCCGGCCAGCCGATGCTCGTTGCTGCCGATAAGCGGCGGATGGATCGGCAGGGCAAGCTGGTGGATCACGGGGCAGCGGAACGCCTCGCGCGCCAGGCGCCAGCAGTCGCGGATGCGCGCGCTGGTCTCCTTGAGCGTCGCCTCGACATCGCTCGCGCTCGAGCCGGCGCCGATGCCGCTCGCGAGATGATGGGCATCGAGCGCGAACAGGACCGCGTTCGGCTT
>DATNJF010000391.1:0-3333 GCA_035604035.1 Allostellaceae bacterium
ACGTCCAGCTGCCGCTGCATTTCCACACCTTCCCCGCCATCCCGCAGCGGGTGCGCAACCAGCT
This sequence comes from Allostellaceae bacterium, assembly GCA_035604035.1. Lineage (GTDB taxonomy): Bacteria > Pseudomonadota > Alphaproteobacteria > ATCC43930 > CGMCC-115725 > DATARH01. The sequence continues at coordinate 65 of DATNJF010000391.1, forward strand.
CCCGGCCAGCATGAAGCGCCAGGCGCAGTTCACCAGTGTCGCCGGGTTCCAGATGAACCTGATCCAGATCATCGCCGCGATCATCGGCGCCGGGGTGCTGGAGCGCTACCCGAACCTGCGCGTCGGCTTTGGCGAGAGCGGCATCGGCTGGCTGCCCTACGCGCTCGACCGGATGGATTTCGAATACGAGGACCGCTTCCGCGACCTGATGAAGATGAAGCCGAGCGACTACTGGAAGCGGCAGTGCAAGGCGACGTTCCAGTTCGACCGCATCGGCCCAAAGCTGATCGACGAGATCGGTCTCGAAACGCTCATGTGGGGTTCGGACTATCCGCATCCCGATGGCGTGTGGCCTGAGTCTTCGAAGTATATCGAAGAGCAATTCGCCGGCCTCACCGCTGATCAGATCCACAAGATCACCTGCGAGAACGCCGCCAAGTTTTACGGGCTGGTCAACTGACGAGGCACTTTTGCCTCGGCACCCCGGCGAAGGCCGGGGTCCAGGCCGGCGAGCGCACGAGAAAATGACAAGTGGGTCCCGGCTTGCGCCGGGATGCCAGGAAAGAGACTGGAGAACGAATGACCTACGACCTGCTGATCAAGAATGGCCGCATCGTCGATGGCTCGGGCGGGCCCAGTTTCCGCGGCGATGTCGGCATCAAGGACGGCAAGATCGTCGAGATCGGCAAATTGTCCGGTCAAGCAACGCGCATCGTCGACGCCCAGGGCCTCGTCGTCGCGCCCGGTTTTATCGACAACCATTGCCATTACGACGCGCAGGTCACCTGGGACCCGCTGTGCTCGTTCTCCTGCGACCACGGCGCGACGACCGTGATCTTCGGCAATTGCTCGCTGTCGCTGGCGCCGGTGAAGAAGGACAGGAAGCAGCAGCGGCGGCTCAACGAATTCCTCTCCTATGTCGAGGCAATCCCGATGGAGGTGCTCGACACGCTCGAGTTCACCTGGGAGACCTTCCCCGAGTATCTCGACGAGATGGACCAGCATCTCGGCGTCAATATCGGCAATTTGATCGGCCATACCGCGGTGCGCCATTACGTGATGGGCGAGGACTGCCAGAAGCGCACCGCGACCGACGACGAGATCAAGCAGATGCAGGGCCTCGTCCGCGACGGGATGAAGGCCGGCGCGCTCGGCCTCTCGGTCTCGCGTAACCAGGGCCATTTCGACCCGCAGGGCGTCCATATCCCGGCGATCTGGGCCGATGAGAAGGAAATCTTCGCGCTCGGCGACGTGCTACGCGAACTCGGCACCGGCCTCATCCAATCGGGCGGCGGCAACGGTGCCGAGATGAAGGACGCGCTGATGAGCCGCCTCTCCGAGGCGACCGGCCGCACCGTCGTCTACAATAATCTCGGCCAGACGATGCGCCGGCCCGGCCAGTGGCAGAAGCAGATGGAGCAGGTCGACCGAACGACCGCGAAGGGCATCCGCGCCTTCCCGATGTGCACGCCCAACCGCATCACCGACTATTTCCAGATGCGCAACACCCAGACCTTCCGCGGCATGGCCGTCTGGCACCCGATCTGCCTGTCGAGCCCTGAGGAACAGCTCAAGGCCTACGCCGATCCGGAAGTCCGCAAGGCGCTTCACGCCGAGGCGGTCGAATTCAAGAGCGGGCCGGCGATCGGCATCTGCAGCACGTGGTGGGACTACATGGTGCTGCAGACCGCGGCGCTGGCGAAGAACAAGCAGTACGAGAACATGACCCTCGGTCAGATCGCCAAGGCGCAGGGCAAGGGCATCATCGACTGCTTCCTCGACCTGGCGATCGAGGAGAACCTCGATACCGAGTGGCTGCACGGCGAGAACAATGTCGACGACGCGGCGGTCGCCAAGATCCTCACCTACCCCAACGCGGTCATCGGCCTCTCGGATGGCGGCGCGCACGTCCAGTTCCAGAGCGGCTTCGGCTTCTCGACCCGGCTGCTGTCGGAGTGGGTACGCGAGAAGAAAATCATGTCGCTGGAGCAGGCGGTGCGCCGGCTGACCTTTGAATCGGCGTCGATTTTCGGTCTCTACGACCGCGGGCTGCTGCAGCCCGGCATGGTGGCGGATATCGTCATCTTCGATCCCGACACCGTGAAGCCGCTGCCGCTCGAAGTGCTGCACGACTTCCCGACCGGAGCCAAGCGGATCAAGGAGCCGGCGCAAGGCATCCATATGACGATCGTCAACGGTCAGGTGCTGCTGGAAGATGGCAAGCACAGCGGCAACCTGCCCGGCCGCGTGCTGCGCAACAGCTACTACCAGGCGCAACACGCCTAGACTCACCGACAGAGGATAAGAAGCGGGCGGCTTTCGGGCCGCCCGATTTTTTGTGGGACTAGAGCCTATCAGGGGGTCGGCGGCGGCGCGTCGCGGTAGGCGCGGCGCTCGGCCATGAACTGGTCGAACTCGGCCTTGTCCTTGGCGTGGCGCAGCCGGTCGAGGAATTCGATGAACTCGCGCTGCTCGTCCTCGAGCCGCCGCAGCGTCTCGGTGCGGTATTCGTCGAACGCGTGGTTGCCGCTCGGTCCGGAGCGATAGCCGGAATTGCCAGAATTGCCTTGATAACGGCCGCGCCAGCGCTCGGCTCTGGCCTGCATGCGTTGCAGACCCTCCTGCATCCGGTCGACGCCGCGCTGCATGCGGTCCATCCGCCGCTGCCAGCGGTCGCCCCCTTGGACGTTCGAGTTATGATGCCAGCATCCCATGCGCCCGCTCCCTAACAGGAAACCCAGAACGACGAAGCCGAACGGCCAGAAGATGACAAAACTGAGGACGGTGATGGCGATCCAGCCGACCCGGCCGAAATCGTCGATGCGATCAACAAGGGTCATCGCCGCACCTATGTAAATGTATCTTACATTCACATAATCCGGCCGGCCCGGGGAGTCAAGAGTGACTCAGGGCGCGATCAAGCCGAGCCCGCGCAGATAGATCAGCACCGCCGCCTCGAGCAGCTCCTCGGGCGACATCGGCACCGTCCGGCGACCCGAATCGCCGCGCGCGAACAGCGAGGCGATGCCGTGCGACAGCGCCCAGACGTGCAGGCTCACCATCAGCGCCGGCGGACGCTTGTCGGCGGGCGCGCGGGCGCACAGCGTCTCGGCGGCGCGGCGCAGCACCGCGAAGGCGCGCTCGGAGGCCTGGCGCAGCCCGGCATCGCTGTCGACCGCGACGCCGACCTCGAACATCGCCGAGTAATAGGCCGGCTCGGCGCGGGCGAAAGCGAGATAGGCGCGGCCGAGCCTCTCGAAGGCGGCGAA
>DATNJF010000392.1:0-12122 GCA_035604035.1 Allostellaceae bacterium
GATCTGTCGTGCCACGGCAGGCCGCTGCGGGCGACGATCCGCGGCAGCAGCTTGCGCGCGGTCTGAGCAAAACCCTTGTTCCACCGCAGCTGCTGGCGGTTCCAAATGGCGAACGCATCGGGTAGCTCGCCCGGCGCCGCGACCGACACCAGGTAGATTGCGCGCCACCCAGCGAGTTGCGCCCGGTAGCTCAGGTCGAGATCCTCGGTCAGCGTGTCCCCGTGCCACCCGCCGGCCGCCTCGATCGCCTCTCGGCGCCAAATGCCGCAGGTGCCGTTGAACGGCAGGAACTCGCCGGTCCAGCTGCGCGTCGGCTGCTCGACCGCATAATGGCTGTCGAGAATGATCTCCTGGGCCCGCGTTACCCAATTCTGTCCGGCGTTGAGGAAATCGCAGCGGGCTTGGGCAAAGGCGAGGTCAGGCTGAGCCAGGAGCGGCCGCATGCATTTGCGCAGAAAATCCGGCGGCGGGATGTAATCGGCGTCGAACATCGCCACAAACGGCTGATCGGTCGCGGCGAGACCGATCTTGAGCGCGCCAGCCTTGAAGCCGGCGCGATCGGTGCGTTGCAACAGCGTCACGTTGTGACCGTCGGCTTGGCACTCTGCGACCGCCCTTCGCGCCAACTCGGCACTCGCACCGGTACTGTCGTCGAGAACCTGCACCGCAAGGCGATCGTGGGGCCAATCGAGCGCGACGACCGCGTCCAGCACCCGCCGGATCAGCATCCCTTCGTTGTAGGTCGGAATTTGCACCAGCACCGCCGGCAACTCGTCGTCGGGCGGCAGCGGCCAGGCCAGCATCTCCCGCTCTCGGCGCATCCCTTCGCGGCGATGGCGAATATGCTGCACCAAGGTCCGAATGACCTGGTAGCCAAGCAGGCCCTGTAACAAAAACGCCGACACCAGAACAATGTCGGCCGTCCGGCCAATAATGCCGAGCATGCTCACCGGCGTCCCCTCATCGGCGCCATCCTAACGGCGGTGCCGCCGGGATGCTACCATGGCTACAACCACCTCGTTCATGCGGTGGTCGCGAGCGGCGGCGGTTTGGTTCATTTCTCCCGGCGTAGAGCGAGGATCGGCGGCAGGTCGATACGTTGGCCGCGCCAAATCAGACTGCGGGCAAACGCGGCGCGCAGCCACAACGCTGGGATTAGCGCCTCGCGCACTAGCCAGGCGACGGGCGACAGCCATGACAGATGCCATCCCTGGGCCCGGGTATAGACCGCCTCGATCACGAACCAGGCCGCAAGGTGAGCAGCGATCAGCGGCAGGACCGGCACGTCAGCAAACCACCCCCACCAGATTCCGCCGGCCAAGGCGGTCCCAAGGGGGCTCGCCCCTGGCTCTAATACGAAGAGGGGCAATGCATGATACTTGCGGCAGCACTGCCAACGCAGGTGACGTTGCCAGAGATCGCGAAAGCGCCGCCGGCCAATGGGATGCCAACCCGGATCGCGCGCCATCCGCACCGCGAAGCCGGCGCGGCGAATCGCGGCGGCGAGCGCTGCGTCCTCGCAGACGCCGGCAGCCATGGCGTCGACGCCGCCGATCCGTTCCAGATCGCGGCGACGCAACAGCATCGTCTGGCCGACGCCGATGCCGTAGCCGAGGCGATCCGCTGCTATCAGCCAGCGCGCGCCACCTCTGTTGAAGAATGCGGCTTCGAGCTCGCCGCAAAACCCCTCGGGCTCGGTCGCAACCGGCACGGCGGTCAGCAGGCCGACCGCGGGAGCGAGCTGCGCGACGAATCGACGCAAACCGCCGGGCCGAAATCGCACATTAACGTCGCAGAATAAGATCAGATCGAGACCGGCCCAGCGCCAGGCGCGGCGCAGATTGTCGAGCTTGGGATTGCCCGATGCCGGCGCCGGGTCGGTTGTCAGCCGCGCCGACACGTTCGGGTGCGCGGCGATCAGCCGCTCGATGAGTGGGATCGCCGGGTCATCCGCGTCGGCAACCGCGAACACGATCTCGAATTGCGGGTAATCTTGGGTAAACAGCGCTTGCAAATTGGCGCCGATGGCCGGGTCGGCGCCCTTGATCGGCAAAACGATTGACAATGGCGGCAGCGTGTCGGCGGGACGAACCGGCCGCCGCGGCCACAGCCCTAGCGCGATCGTCGCCAGGTTGGCCGGCAGCGCCAGCCCCCACCAGATGCCAAAAATCCAACCCAAAAACATCGCGCGAGCCGCTCCCCCCTCCTAATCGGCGCAGATATACCCGAGCACTTGAGCCGCCGCGACGATGTGGCGGATGCGACCGCCTCCCGGACTCGCGGATCGCATCATCCCGGCGTGGACCCTCTTGACGTCGGTCCTGTTCTCCCCGTGGCCGACGTGTCCGATGCGCTAATCGCCCCAAGGTAGGAGCCGAGCCAATCCGGACGCCGGAACGTGCTGTCGCCAACCCGATGCTTGGATGATGCCCCAGTTTAGCTCGGTGGCGCGTGAGCGGCGCTGTCGAAGCGGAAACGCGAGCCGTCGTCGCCATCCTGCCGGGTCGCGTCTCGGTATAGCCGCAGCATTTCAGCCGTCTCGCCGGCGGCACGAATCCGGCCGTCATCGACCCAGATGACCCGGTTGCACAGCGCGGCGATCTGGTCGCCTTCGTGCGAGACCACGACGAGCGTGCCGACGCGCCGGAATGTCTCCATGAAGCGCAAGCATTTCTCGCGAAACACCGCGTCGCCGACCGCGAGAGCCTCGTCGACCACCATGATGTCGGCGTCGGCATGGGCGCAGATCGAAAACGCCAGCCGCGCGCGCATGCCGCTTGAATAAAGCCGTACCGGTTGGTCAAGGAAGGGGCCAATGCCGGCAAATTCGCCGATCGCGGGCAGGCGTTGCATGATCTCGGCACGGCGCAGACCGAGGATTGCCCCAGCGATCAATACATTCTCGCGGCCCGAGATGTCGCCGACAAACCCCGAACCCAGCGCAAGGATCGGCGCAATTCGGCCATTGACTTGAAGCTCGCCGCAGGTGGGCCGGGTGATGCCGCACAGTAATTGCAGTAGGGTCGTCTTGCCCGCGCCGTTGGGGCCGATAATGCCAACGCATTCGCCGCGCGCGACTTCGAGGTCGATGTCGCGCAACACCCAGTACTCCTGGTAAAAGCGCCGGAAGCCGCCGAACGCGACCTGCTTCAGCCGGTCGGTGCGTTTGGCATAGAGCTGATAGGCCTTGCCGAGGCCGGCACAGCGGATCGCGACGTCAGATGACATCGACCAGGATCCCCTTATAGCGCTCGAACACGGCATAGCCGCCGCGGCAGACGATCAAGGCCACGACGACGAACACCCCGTATAGCCACAACGGCGGCAACACGCCGTCGATGAGGATATTGCGGGCCATGTCGATCTCGACCGCCATCGGATTGAAGTATTCGAGCGTCCGAAAGGTCGGGGGAAGGTCCGATATCCGGTAGAACACCGGCGTCGCGAACATCAGCAACGGGACGATCGTAATCATCAGATAGGCGATGTCGCGGGTGAACGCGCCGAGCGCCGACAGGCACCAGACGAAGCCGAGCAGCAGCAGCGCCATCGGCACCACCAGGAACGGCAGGAGCAGCACCGTCACCGGCAAGGTCCAGTTGAGCGCCAACGCGAAAACCAGCAGCACGGCGAGACTGATGCCGGCGTAGGTAAGGCCGCGCAGCACCGCGGTCCACGCCAGGGTCTCGCTCGGGAAGATCGAGGTCTTGATGTAGGAGGTATACTCGTGCAGCAAGAGCGGCGCGCGATAGCATAGCTCGGCGCTCAGGTTGAACACGATCAGCCCAGCAAAGGTCGACAGCGCATAATTCATCGTGCCGCTGCCCGCCGAGGCGACCGGCAGCCGCAGAGCGCGGGAAAAGGTCACCGTATAGATTGCCAGCGTGATCAGCGGCGCGGCAATCGCCCAGCCCCAGCCAAACAGGCTGCCGCTGAATCGGTCTGCCAATTGACGCCGCAGCATTGCGAAGATCAGCTCGCGGTAGCGCCACCCGGTCGCGACCGGCGCCCATATCGGCCCGCTATTTAGTCTAACCGGTCGCCTGATCCGCTGTTCCGAGGGCGGGATGTCACGCGCCGTGATTTGGTGCTGCAAGCTTACTTCGGACATCCGGTCTCAGCGGTTTCGTCACCATCCGGCGGCGCCTGAATGATCCCACAGCCCAAGCGCAAAAGATAGGTCGGCGAGGGATTTGCATGGTCCGCATCGGCCTCGGATAGCAGGTCCCGGCGCAGCCCTCAACCGCATGGCTTCGCAGGTCGGCTATCCTTGGCTAAGATTATCGCCTAGAAATTAGCGATGGCCTCGGAGTCGAAACCGCCGAGGTTCTGGAGGACGGCACCCGGGGGAGGTCCGTCCCGTAGTAGACGGGATAATCGAGGGGCGACCGGGGGCATGGTCTGACAATGGGGGCAAAGGGTAACGGAGCCTTTCCGATCGCTGTGATCGGCGCGGCCTGCCGATTCCCGGGCGCGGGCGACCTCACCGAGTTCTGGTCGCTGCTGCTCTCCGGGACCGACGCAATCGGACCGATGCCCGAGGAGCGCTGGGACGTTGCCGCCAACTTCCATCCCGATCCGACCCGGCCCGGCAAGATGTACTCGCGCGGAGGCGGGTTCATCGCCGACATCGACAAATTCGACGCGAGCTTCTTCGGCATCTCGCCACGCGAGGCCCGGCGTATCGACCCGCAGCAGCGCATCCTGTTGGAGCTGACCTGGGACGCGATGGAGAACGCGGGCATCGTGCCGGGCCGACTCGCCGGGTCGCAGACCGGCGTTTTTGTCGGCATCTCGTTTTCCGACTACGCGGCGCTGCAACGCGAAGACGCGGACAATGTCGACGCCTACGTCATGTCAGGCAGCGCGGTCAGCAACGCCGCCAACCGCATCTCCTACATCTTCGACCTGCACGGCCCGAGCTTCGCGGTCGACACCGCCTGCTCGTCGTCGCTGGTCGCGGTGCACGAGGCCTGCGTCAGCCTGTGGCGCGGCGAGTCGACCGTGGCGATCGCCGGCGGCATCAACGCGCTCCTGTCGCCCTCGGGGTTCATCGGCTTCTCAAAGGCGCACATGCTGTCGCCGACTAGCCGGTGTCACGCCTTCGACGCGTCGGGCGACGGCTATGTGCGGTCCGAAGGTGGCGGCGTCGTGCTGCTGAAGCCACTGGCGCAGGCGATCGCCGACGGGGACCCGATCTGGGCGGTCATCGCCGGTTCGGGGGTGAACTCGGATGGCCGCACCACGGGGTTGGCGATGCCCAACCCGGTGGCGCAGGAGGCGCTGCTCCGCCAGGTCTACCGCGACGCTGAAGTCGATCCGGCGAGCGTCGCCTATATCGAGGCGCACGGCACCGGCACCAGCGTCGGCGATCCGGTCGAATGCACCGCGCTGGGTCATGTATTCGGCGCCGCGCGGCCGGCGGGCGACCCATGCCGCATCGGCTCGGTCAAGACCAATATCGGGCATTTGGAGCCGGCGTCGGGCGTAGCTGGCCTGATGAAAGTGCTATTGGCGTTACGTCATCGCGAGCTGCCACGCTCGCTGCATTTGTCAACGCCCAATCCTCAGATCCCGTTCGCCGAGCTCAACCTTGCCGTCGTCACTAAGAAGACCCGGCTCGCATCCGGACCGCTCGTCATGGGGGTCAACTCTTTCGGGTTCGGCGGCACCAACGCGCATATCGTCCTGCGCGAGCCCGAGCCCGGAGCGGCTTCGGCGGCCAAGGCGGCGGTGGCTGGGACAACAAAATCCGAGATCGCGCCACTGCTGATCTCGGCCTCCAGGGACGAGGCTCTCAGCGCCCTTGCCCTACGCTATGCCGGATTGCTGCGGTCTGCAGGCGCTCCGCCATTGCCGGCCCTGTGCCGCGCCGCGGCGACGCAGCGTACGCATCATTCTCGGCGCCTCGCGGTCTTTGGCGCCAACGGCAGCGAGATTGCCGCCAAACTCGAAGCGTTCGCGACGGGCGAGTCGGTGCCGCTGACCGTCACCGGGCAGGCGCCGGCGAGCGCGGCACGGCTCGCTTTTGTCTTTTCCGGCAACGGCTCGCAATGGCGCGGGATGGGCAGCACCCTCCTCGCCGACCCGTTGTCCGCGGAGTGGATCGGAAGGGTCGACGCGGCGCTGCGGCCTCATCTTGGTTGGTCCGTCAAAGAGCTCCTGCAGTCGAGCGAGCCCGACGACCTCTACGATCGCACCGAATACGCCCAGCCTGCCTTGTTCGCGCTACAGGTCGCCGTATTTGAATGGTTGCGGGCGCATGGGATCGAGGCCGAGGCGATGCTTGGCCATAGTGTCGGGGAGATCGCCGCGGCCTATGCCGCCGACATCCTGCCGCTGCCCGAGGCGTGCCGCGTCATCGCGGTGCGCAGCCAGGCGCAACAGCGCACCGCCGGCGCCGGACGAATGGCGGCGCTTGGCCTGTCGGCGGCGGATGCCGCCGCCGCGATCGAGGCTTACGAGGAACGGCTGACGATCGCCGGGATCAACAGCCCGAGTTCGGTGACGGTCGCCGGTGACGCGGACGCGATCTCGGCGCTCGGCAATGAGCTGAAGGACAGCGGCACCTTTTACCGAGAGCTGGCGCTCGACTATGCCTTCCACAGCCGGGCCATGGACCCGGTGCGCAGCAACTTGCTAGATCGGCTCGCCGGGCTCAAGACGCGGCCGGGAACGCATCGATTCATCTCGACCGTGACCGGCGACGATCTCGCTGGCGACCAACTCGGCGCGTCCTACTGGTGGGACAATATCCGCAAGCCGGTGCAATTCGCGCCGGCGATCGCGGCGCTGACGGAGGACGGGTTCAACACCTTCCTCGAAATCGGTCCCCATCCGATCCTCGACGGGTATCTGCGCGAATGCCTGAGAGCCGGCGGTGGCAACGGCACCGCGCTCGCCACGCTGCGGCGGCGGGAGCCGGAGCGTGAGGCGCTGTGGACCGCGTTCGGGCGCTGCTATGGCACCGGGGTCGCGATCGACTTCGATAAGCTCTATCCCGAGAAGACCGGATTCGTGACGCTGCCTGCCTATCCCTGGCAACGCGAGCGCTATTGGTTCTCGGACGGCGAGGCCGGTGAAGCCGCCCCGGCGCAACCGAAGAAGCACCCGCTTCTGGGCAAGCGCCAGTCGACCGCCGAGGCGATTTGGAAGAACCGGCTCGATCCGGCGATCGTTCCCTGGCTCGCCGATCACGTCGTGCAGGGCAGCACCGTCGTGCCGGGCACCGCGTTCATCGAGATGGCGCTCGCCGCAGCGGCAATCGAAACCGGCGCCGAGGCGGTCGAGGTCGAGGGTTTCGAGATTCGCCGACCGGTAGTGATCGCTTCCGGCGGCGATGCTGTGATCGAGGCGAGTTTCTCGGCCGAGGACGGCAGCTTCCGGCTGCTCGCCGGCGAGGCGAGCGGGGGCACGCCGCCGATCGTCGTGGCTCGCGCGACGCCGCTCGCGGCCGGCACCGGTGAGACATCAGAGCCGTTGCCCGCCGTACGCAAGCGCTTGGGCCAGAAGATCGATGGCAAGGACATCTATCGCCGCTTTGACCTGCATGGCCTTCATTACGGTCCCGCATTCCAGGGGATTGCGGAAGCGTGGGCCGGGACCGGCGAGGCTTTGGGGCGGATCGAGGCTCCTGAGTCGGTCGTGGCCGAGCTCGACCAGTACTGCCTTCACCCGGCGATCCTCGATGCCTGCCTGCAGGTGACCTTAGCGGCGATGCCCGAGGACAACAGCGAGCGTCAGGCGGCGCTGGTTCCGAGCAAGGCTGACCGCATCCGGTTTCACGGCGGCGAGCGACGCGTCGCCTGGTGCCATATGCGGGTGACGCGGATCGGCGCCCGATCGATCGTCGGCGCGTTCCGGCTGCTCGACGAAGACGGGGCAACGATCGCCGAGATCGAGGGGATGCGCTTTCGCCGCGTCGAGCTCGCCAGCACTAGCGAGATTCCAGCGTATCACTGGCGCTATCAGCTGCTTGCCGCCGCGGATCAGATGGCGGATGCCCGCGATATTCCGAGCCCGCAGAACCTCTCGGCGGCACTCGCCGGTGATGCCGACGAAGATCGCGGCACGGTGCGCGCAGCGCTTGACCGAGTCGCCGCATCCTACGCTCGAGCGGCGCTTGCCGATCTCGCCGACGCCGAGGGCGTTTACATCCCTGCCCCCGCGAAGAGCAACGGCGCCGGCCCGTCGGTCCAGACCAGGATCGTCGCCAGATTGCTCGCCTTGGCCGAGCAAGCGGGGCTGGCCACCCGAGCCGGCGCGGCTTGGCGCTTTATTGAAATCGACCCGACCCCGATCGAATTGTGGCGCGAAGCACTGGCGCGCTTCCCCGCGCATCTGCCAAGCCTGCAATTGATCGCGCGCTGCGGCGAAAGCCTGACGGCCATCCTGCATCCCGACGGCGCCTCCCATGACGACGATGGCGCCGGTCATGACGACGAGGCTCTTGAGACGCTTTACGACGCCGATCCGCTGTTTCATGGTCCGGTCGAAGCCATGGCAGCAATGCTGCGACGCGCGTCGCAGGCCCTGCCGGAGACCAGGTTGCTGCGCGTCCTCGAGGTCGCCGGCGGCAACGGAGGACTCACCGGCGCCCTGCTGGCGGCATTGCCGGCCGCCCGAACCGACTATGTCTTTACCGATCCCGACGAAGGCGCGGTCGCCCGCGCCGCGGCCCGCTTTACCGGTTTCAACTCATTATCCTGCGCCGTTCTCGATCTGGAACGCAGCCCCGCGGAGCAAGGAGTGGCGCCTGCCAGCCACGATATCGTCATAGCCGGTCCCGCGCTCGTCACGGCCGCGGAGCCCGGCCGCGATCTCACCGCAATCGCGGCGCTGCTGAAACCGGGCGGACTACTGATGCTGCCGGCCCCGCAAACCGGCGGCTTCCTCGATCTGGTGGCCGCTGCGGTTCCTGGGTTCTTGACCGCGACCGAAACCGATTGGCCTGGCGCGTTGCGTGATGCCGGGTTGGAAGAGGTGATCTCGGTCGGCGGGGCTAACTCGATGAGCGCGGTCATCGTCGCGCGCAAATCTCTGGCGCCTGTAGTGACGCCGGCTGAACCGATCGAAGCGCAGAGCTGGGTGGTTTTTACCGGCGCACAGATCGATCCGGCGGTTTTGACCGGACGGCTCGAAGCGCCGGGCCAGCGACTCGTGGTGGTGGAGGAATCAAGCCAGTTCAAGCGCCTGGGATTGAACCACTTTTCCCTCCCGCAAGGCGACCGCGACTGCTATGCCAGACTACTGCAACTTCTCGCCGCGGACGGCGCGGACAAGCTTCATCTCGTCTACCTGCGGGGGTTGGCCGAGACCGAGCCGTCCGACCCGCTCGCCCCGTCGGGCAGCTACGATCTGCTGACGTTAGTGCAAGGGATCGTCGCCGCCGGCATCGGCTCAACCACAAGGCTTACGATAGCGACAGCCGGCGCGATGACGTCGGCAAACCCGGAGAAGGGCGTCAGCCGGCCCTGGCAGGCGGCGCTCTGGGGCATCGGTCGCACGGTCATGAACGAGCGGGCCGATATCGGTTGCCGGCTGATCGACCTCGATCCCGATGCACCGGCCGAGGCCGCCATGGAAGGGCTCTGCGGCGAGCTTCTGCGCCCGGACGCGGAGAACGAGATTTGGCTGCGCGGTGGCGGGCGCTATGCCCCGCGCCTGGCGCGCGGACTGGTCGAGCCCGCCAGCGATAAGGCCGACGCCGAAGCCGGGTTCACCCTCGCGTTCGGGCAGGGTGATACGTCGGACCGCGCGATCCTCACCCCGATCACGATTCCGCGCCCCGGCGCCGGCGAAGTGAGCGTGCGAGTTCACGCCGCCGGGGTCAATTTCCGCGACGTGTTGCAACGCATCGGCCTCCTGCCCGAAGAAGCGTTCGAGGACGGCTTTGCCGGCCCGACCATGGGTCTCGAGTTCTCCGGCGAGGTCATCGCGGTCGGTGAGAATGTCGATCGCCTGCGCCCCGGCGACGAGGTGTTCGGCTTCGGCCGCAGCGCGTTCTCGTCGCATCTCGTCGCGCCGTCATTCTGCTTGTTCCGCAAGCCGACATCGATGAGCTTCGCCGAGGCGGCGACGCTGCCGGTCGCGGCGGTCACGGTCTACTACTCGCTCCACCATCTGGCGCGGCTGTCCAAGGGTGAGCGCATCCTGATCCACGGCGCCGCCGGTGGCGTTGGGCTCGCCGCGGTGCAATACGCCCAATCGGTCGGCGCCGAGATATTCGCCTCCGCCGGTACACCGGAAAAACGCGCCCTGTTGCGCCGGCTCGGCGTGCAACACACCGTCGATTCACGCACGCTGGCCTTTGCCGACGACATCCGCGCGATCACCGGCGGCGAGGGCATCGACGTCGTGCTGAACTCGCTCGCCGGCGAAGCCATTCACAAGGGCATCTCGATCCTGCGGCCCTATGGCCGCTTCGTTGAGCTTGGCAAGCGCGACTTCTACGCCAACAGCAAGCTCGGCCTGTCTCCCTTCCGCCACAACATCCAGTTCTTCGGCGTCGACGTCGATACGCTGCTGGTCGACCGGCCGGTGCTCGCCCGCGAGCTGTTCAAGGAGCTTGCGCCGCTGATCGACGGCGGGGTGTTCTCGCCGCTCCCGCACCGCGTCTATCCGATTGCGCGCGCCGGCGAGGCGTTCCGCTCGATGCAGCAGTCGCGGCATATTGGCAAGATCGTCATCGCGACGCGCGGGGACGGCCAAGTGCCGGTCGCGGTCGCGTCCCGAACGACGCTGCAGCTATCACCCGACGCGACCTATCTGGTAACTGGGGGGCGCGGCGGGTTCGGCCTCGCGACCGCCGAATGGCTCGCCAACCGAGGCGCGCGTCACCTTGCCTTGGTCGGGCGCAGCCAGACCACCGCGGCCGATGCCGCCGCCACGCTCGACCGCTTGCGCAAGGATGGCATCGAAGCCCGCGAATTCTCCGCCGATGTCACCGGCGAAACCCAACTCGCTAAGGTACTAGGCCAGATTCGCCGCGACATGCCGCCGCTGCGTGGCGTCATCCACGCCGCGGCGGTGATCCAGGATGTTGCCCTGGTCAATACGACCGAAACGCTGTTCCATGATGTTCTGCGGCCGAAGATGGCCGGCGCGTGGAATTTGCATCGACTGACCCTCGATGAGAAACTCGACTTCTTTATCCTCTACTCATCCGCGATTACCCTGTTCGGCAACGAGGGGCAGGCGAATTACGCGGCGGCGAACATGTACTTGGAGGCGCTAGCGGCGCATCGGCGCGGCCTCGGCTTGCCGGGCTTGGCGGTGGCATGGGGCGCAATTGCCGATGTCGGTCACATGGCCCGTCATGCGGCGCTGACCGAGCGCGTGAAGGAGCGGCTCGGGGTCAGGCTGCTTGCTCCGGCACGCGCGCTCGACCGCATGGCCGATGCGCTCGGCACCGGCGCCGACTGCGTCGCGCTTGCCGAGGTGAGCTGGTCGCGGCTCGCCGCGCTGCCGGCGATCGCCAAAGCCCCGAAATACGCCGGAATGCGCGATCTGATGAATGAAGAGATGGGCGAGGCAAGCGGCGCCAATGCCGAAGAAATACGGACCCATCTGGCCGGCCTTCCGCGCGAGGAAGCCATCTCGGCCGTTCACCAGCTGCTGATCAAGCACATCGCCGGCGTCGTGGGCACAGCGCCGGCGAAAATCCCCGTTGACCAGCCGCTGACCGATCTTGGTATGGATTCGCTGATGCTGGTCGAGCTGCAAATCGGGCTCGACAAGCAGTTCGGTATCGCCATACCGACGCTGGAGCTGATGGATCTGGCGACCGTCGAGAAACTCGGACGGCGGATCGTCGACAAGATCGCCGGCGAGCCGGCAATTGTTGCGCCGGCGGAAGCCTCTGCCGGCGATCTGAATCCGATTGCGATTGAGCCGGAACCAGCGTTTGAGTTGACGCTCGGGCGCATTTTGGAGCAAGAACTTGATCGAGCGAAGGAGCGCCCGCTTTGAGCCTAGTCGAAATCGCCCCGAAGCATATCGCCTCCGACAAGAAGCGCGAGCTGGCCAACCGTCTGCTGCGCCAGCGCGCCAACCACGGGCCGCTGGGGTCGCACGCTGCGGATACTGACGCCATTCCCGAAGCGTTTTATCGGCTCGACCAG
>DATNJF010000393.1:0-10851 GCA_035604035.1 Allostellaceae bacterium
GCAGCGTTGATTCATTGACTACGCCGCAGTGCGGACAAAAACGGCCATTTGCCCAAATCCGCGCCTCAAGCCACTCCCTGGCTTTGGCCTCATCCTGAAAAATCAGGTTTGACAAGTCGCTCATAGCGCAATCCTTTGAAACTGGCCGGATTACACCATATTGCAGATATTACGTCAAGGTGATAATTGCCTTTTTTATCGAGTTTGTGGCACTATTCTTTTTAAGACAACATCGGGCGGCGATGGATGATTTTCGCTATTATGATGGCGTTCGACGCCATCGCGAAGAAAATCTTGTAGTTCTTACCATGTTCGCCGAAAGCGGAACTATCGAACCCACTGCCGATGTTATAAAGGCAATGGCGATATACTCAGGCGATCAAAAATTAATGCAAGGGGAGACCACGGAAATTCTGGAATCTCGTCGTCTTCAACGTGACGACATTATTGTATTTGAAAAGTTAATTGAGGCCTTGGGAGCTGTTAAAGAGGCAGCCAAGCCAGAGAAAAAATGAAATGCGAGAGCAGCGCATAATATGGAAACTGTGTGGTCCCCCATTGAATGACCGTTTAGCTAAACCCCAGCAACGCCGGTAGCTCAGCCAGCGAGCGGATTTCGCGCTCGGGCTCGCCGGGCAGCCGCTCCTTCGGCTGCGCATAGCGGTTGCACCAGATCGCGCGCATGCCGAAGGCCGAGGCGGCGTAGGCGTCCCAGCCGTTCGACGACAGAAAGGCGATGTCCCCCGCCGGCACGCCGAGCCGGTCGACCGCGAGTTGGTAGACCTTGGGATGCGGCTTGTAGACCCCGGCCTCCTCGACCGAGATCACCGCGTCGAGCAGGCCGCCGATCCCGGCATTTTCGACCAGCGGGGCCAGCATCGCCGGCGAGCCGTTGGAAAGGATCGCCATCCGCATGCCGCCAGCGCGCAGCCGGCGCAACGTCTCGCCCACCTCGGGAAAGGGAGCGAGCCTCAGATAGACCGCCATCAGCCGCTCGCGCGGCGCCGCGTCGTCGATCTCCAGCGCCTCCATGGCGAAATCGAGCGCGTCACCGGTGACCTGCCAGAAATCGGCGTGGCGCCCTTGCACCGCACGCAGCCAGGAGTAAGCGAGCTGCTTGTCGCGCCACAGCACGGTCAGGCGCGCTGCCTTGTCGCCCAGCGCATCGGCGCAGCTCGTCGCCGCCGAGGCGAAATCGAACAGCGTGCCGTAGGCGTCGAAAACACAGGCGTGGATGCCCCCAAGAGGAGACGAACCCGGCGGCGCGCTCATTCGGCCGCGATGGCCTGCTTCTTCGGCTTCGGCCAGCGCGCGGCGACCAGCGGCAGCACCTCGTCGATCAGCCGCCGCGTCTGCGCCATGATCTCGTCATCGCCCTTGGCGGCCGGGCGCAGGATGAATTTCGAGACGCCGGCGACGACAAACTCGCCGATCTTGTCGGTGATCGCCCGGGCGTCGCCGATGGCGAAATAATCCTTCGGGTCGCGCCCAGTGCGCTTGCGGTAGGCGTCGAACAATGGCTGAAGGCCCGGCTCGTCGGCGCGGCCAAAGCGAAACGGGATGCCGGCGCCGTAATGGTCGTCGTCGATCTGGCGGCCTTCGTCGATGGCGGCCTGGCGGATCGCAGCGACCACAACCTTGGCCTGCGCCGGCGTCTCCGGCCCGGCTTGCCAGCCGGTGCCGTATTTCGCCGTCCGCCGTATCGCCGCCTCCGACGAGCCGCCAATCCACATCGGCAGGTCCGGTTGCACCGGCTTCGGATAACACTGCGCGCCCGAGAGGTGATAATGCACGCCCTCGAAATCGACCTTGTCCTCGCTCCACAGGCGGCGGATCACCTCCAGCCCCTCGTCAGTCTTGCGCCCCCGGGTCTTGGTGTCGAGGTTGAGCGTCGTCCATTCCGGACCCAAGGGGCTGCCGATGCCGAACGCCGGCAAGAGTCGCCCCTCCGACAGATAGTCGATGGTCGCGCATTGCCGCGCCACCAGCACCGCGTCGCGCATCGCCAGCGACAGCACATTGACCCCGAACTTGAGCCGGCGCGTGCGCCCGGCCAAAGCCGCCATCACGCTCATGCATTCGAGGAACGGAGTCGGGCTGACGAGGCGGTCGGTCTGCCACAGCGAGTCGACGCCGCCGGCTTCCAGCATATCGACCCAGCGCCAATAGGCGGCGGCGCCGGAGAACGGAAATTCCATGATCCCCATCCCGACCGCGACCCTCTTCGGCATGACAGCCTCCTTGCCTCTCGCCCGCAACTATGGCCCGATCGAGTGGAGCAAGCGAGCGGGAACAGGGAGCCGGCGATGCGTGTCTTCACCACCGTGCCTCAGGGCGATTTGAAGAAAGTGCCCGAGGCGGCCCGCGCCGCCGAGGCCGAGGGGCATGACGGCATCGTCACCATGGAGAACCAGCACGAGCCGTTCCTCGCGCTCGCCGTCGCAGGCGCCGTGACCGAAAAGGTCGAGCTGCACACCTCGGTGGCGATCGCCTTCGCCCGCACCCCGATGGCGGTCGCCGAGGTCGGCTGGGACCTCGCCGGCTCGACCGGCGGTCGGTTTGTCGTCGGCCTCGGCTCGCAGGTGCGCGCGCATAACGAGCGCCGCTTCTCGGTGCCGTGGACCCCGCCCGCGCCGCGCATGCGTGAATACGTCCAGGTGTTGCGTGCGATCTGGAATTGCTGGAAGACGGGCGAAAAGCCAGCCTATGAAGGCCAGCACTATCGCTTCACCTTGATGACGCCGAATTTCACCCCGCCGCAGATCGCCTGTCCGCCGCCAGCCATCACCATCGCCGCGGTCGGTCCGGCGATGCTCAAGGTCGCCGCCGAGGAATGCGATGGGGTCAAGCTGCACGGCTTCTGCACCAAGAAGTACCTCACCGACGAGATCATGCCGCGGATCGAGGCCGGGCTGGCCAAGGCCGGCCGCACCCGCGCCCAATACGAGATTTCCGGCGGCGGTTTCCTCGCCACCGGGCCGGATGACGCGGCGGTCGCCGAACGCTTTGAGTGGGTGCGCCAGCGCGTCGCCTTCTACGGCTCGACCCCGGCCTATTACCCGGTGTTCGCGGTGCACGGGCTCGAGGACCTGGGCCTCAAACTCAATGCCATGGTGCGCCAGGGCAAATGGAGTGAGATGGCCAAGGAGGTGCCCGACGACGTCGCGCATCTCTTCGCCGCGGTCGGCCGCCACGACCAGATCGTCGAGGCGATTACCGAACGGTTCGGCGGCCTCGCCGATGCGCTGACCCTACGCGCCGACGGCGTCCAGGGTATGCCTCCCGACCTCGTGCAAGACATCCGCCGCATCCCGCACCAATACCGCGGCCAGAGGTAACGATGCCCTATCCAACCCACCTCATCCCGACCACCGTCGTCGGCTCCTACCCTCAGCCCGATTGGCTGATCGATCACGGCGCGCTTGAAAAACACGGGGTGCCGCGCGTCCACGCCCACGAGATCTGGCGCATCTCGCCCTATCATTTGAAAGAGGCGCAGGACGACGCGACGATCCTAGCGATCGGCGAGATGGAGCGGATCGGCATCGACATCGTCAGCGATGGCGAGATGCGCCGCGAAAGCTACTCGAACTATTTTTCGCTGGCGCTGGAGGGCATCGACAGCGAGCGGCTCGGCGCAGTGATCGGCGCCAACGGCCGCTCGACCCCGGTGGCTCGGGTGACCGGCAAAATCCGCCGCAGGGGCAAGGTCGAGGTCGACGACGCCGCGTTCCTCGTCAAGCACGCGACGCATGCGACCAAGATCACGCTGCCCGGCCCGTTCACGATGTCGCAGCAGGTGCAGAACGAGTTCTACAAGGACGAGGCCGAGCTGGCGATGGACTACGCCGACGCGGTCAATGCCGAATTGCGCGACCTGAAGGCGACCGGCGTCGATGTCGTGCAACTGGACGAGCCGTGGGTGCGCGCCGCGCCGGACAAAGCGGCGGGCTACGGCGTCGCCGCGATCAACCGGGCGCTCGCCGGCATCGACGGACCGACCGTCGTGCATATCTGTCTCGGCTATGGCCACCTCGTGCGCAACAAACCGAGCGGCTACGCCTTCCTGCCGCAACTGGCCGACTCGCTGGCGAGCCAAATATCGCTCGAGGCGGCGCAGCCACACCTCGATCTGGGTGTTCTCGCGGAGCTGTCGCAAAAGACCATCCTCCTCGGCGTTCTCGACCTCGGCAACGCCGAGGTCGAGACGGCGGCGGACGTGGCGGCGCGGCTGCGCGCCGGGCTCGCATTCGTCGCTCCTGAGCGCCTTGTCGCCGCCCCCGATTGCGGCATGAAATATCTGCCGCGCCAGCGCGCCGCCGCCAAGCTCAAGGCCATGGTCGATGGCGCCGCGATCGTTCGTCGGGAACTTGGAGGATGAAGCGTCTCATCCTCGCCGCCCTCGTTGCCGTCTTCGCCGCGGCCGCGCCGGCGCGTGCAGGGGATGTCGATCTGCTGCTGATCCTCGCCGCTGACGTTTCGCGCAGCATCGATGACGTCGAGTTCAACCTTCAGCGCAAGGGGTACGCGGCTGCGCTTAGCGACCCGAACGTGCTGGCGGCGATCGCCAGCGGCCCCAATCGGTCGATCGCCATATGCTTTATCGAATGGTCCGACACGCTCGACCAGAAAATCGTCGTCGACTGGACGACCATTCGCGACGGCGAGGACGCTGCGGCGGTCGGCGCGACGATGCTGGCGGCGCCGCGCTCGTTTGCCAGCCGCACCTCGATCAGCGGCGCGATCTATTTTTCGCTCGGGCAGTTCTCCAGCTCGGCGCCGAACGCCGACCGGCGGATCATCGATATTTCGGGCGACGGCACCAGCAATGCGGGGCCGCCGGTCACCGAGGCGCGCGACCAGGCGGTGGCCAAGGGCATCACTATCAACGGGCTGGCGATCATCAACACCCAGACCAGGCCCGGTTTCACGATGCACACCCAGCCGCCCGGCGGGCTGCCGAACTACTACAAGGAAAATGTGATCGGCGGCCCCGGTGCGTTTCTGCAGGTCGTCGAGAATTTCGAGACCTTCGCCGACGCGATCACGCGCAAGCTGGTCAACGAGATCGCCAGCGCACCGCCGGGCACGCGGACTGCGGCGCTGAAGCCGTTCTGAATCGATTGGCAAAGCAGTGTTGCCGGGGCACCTTGTCGGCCAGGAGGTCCCATGCCCAATGACATCGCCATCGCCGCCACCCACGAGATCGAGGTGCGCGACCTCGAATATCGGCGCGACCCCAGCGGCCCACTGCTGGCCCGGCTCTACCGGCCGATAGGCCCCGGCCCGTTCCCGGCGCTGATCGACGTGCATGGCGGTGCCTGGGCCGCCGGCGACCGGCTCAACAACGCCCCGCTCGACGAAGCGCTGGCGAAGAGCGGCATCGTCGTGCTCGCGGTCGATTTCCGGATGCCGCCGCAGCACCGCTACCCGACCTCGATCGCCGACATCCACTACGCGACGCGCTGGCTCAAGAAGCATGCCAGTGAGTTCGGCAGCCGCCGCGACCTCGTCGCCGGGGTCGCGACCTCAAGCGGCGCGCATCAATTGCTGCTGTCGGCGCTGAAGCCGAACGATCCACGCTACGCCGCGCTGCCGCTCGCCGAGGCGCCGGGCGAGGACGCGAGCCTGCCCTATTTGGTGCTGTGCTGGCCGATCTCCGACCCGCTCGCGCGCTACCGGATGGTCAAGGAAAAGGGTAGGACACCGCTCATCCAGTCGCACGACGCCTATTGGAATTCCGAGGCCGAGATGGCGGAGGGCAACCCGCAGCGGATCGTCGAGAGCGGCGAGGCGGCAAGCCTGCCGTCGGCGATCCTGCTCCAGGGCACCGGCGACGACAACGTCACCCCCGACATGGCCGATCGCTTCGTCACGGCGTGGCGCGCCAAGGGCGGCTCGATCGAGCTGCATAAATTCGACGGCCAGCCGCATACTTTCGTCATGCGGGACCCAGCTTCCAACGCGTCACGCCGGGCGACCGAGCTGGCGCGCGACTTCGTGCTGGCCCAGGCGAAGCGATAGCCCAGCGGTCGATGGTCGAGGAGCACGTAGCGGGCGCCGACAGTCGCCGCGTCGCCGGGCTCGACCTGTTGCGCGGGCTCGCGGCCCTCTCCGTGGCGCTGCCGCATTTCTTCGCCTATCGCAACATGTTCCCGGACACCGCCGAGACGATCTCGGCGCTGGCGGTGGAAGTGTTCTTCGTGCTCAGCGGCTATGTGCTAGCGCCGCAAATCCTGGTCTGCCTCGGTGCCGGAAAACCACGCTACCTCGGCGTGTTCCTGATGCGCCGCTGGATGCGCACGATCCCGCCCTACCTGGTCGCGCTGCTGCTGATCTCGATCCTGTCGCGGCAGCTCGGCAGCACCGATTTCCTGCGCTACCTCTGCTACGCCCAGAACCTGTTCCGCCAGAGCAACACGACAGACTATTTCGCGATCGCCTGGAGCCTGTCGGTCGAGGAGTGGTTCTATGTCGGCTTTCCGTCGCTGCTGCTCGTGGCGGCCTGGCTCACCAAGCGGCGCGACAAGGGCTTCGCCCTTATGTTCGGGATCGGCTTTTGCGCTGCGATCATCATCGCCCGCACCCTGTTCGGCGATCTCGGCGATTGGGGAGCTGCGGTACGCCGCGTCGTCGCCTTCCGGCTCGATTCGATCGGCTACGGGTTCCTACTGTATGTCGCTCTCGACCAACTCGGCGACCGGCTGCGCCGCATACCCGGCTGGATATTGGCCTTAGCGCTGGCGCTGGCGACGGTCTGCGCCTATCTGGTCCTCAACCGAATTACCGAGACCGGCGACCATGCCGCCGAGCAGTTTTTCCCGTTCGCGGCGGCACTATTCGGCGGCGCCGCCATTATTGGCGCACTGCGCGCCGAGACGGCGATCCAGCACGTTCCCGCCTTGGCTTGGCTCGGCCGCTGTCTCGGGCGCGTGTCCTACTCGACTTACCTGTTCCACGTTATCCTGATCGAACTCATCGGCGCGATGCTGCCGCGCCTCGGTGCCCTCACCCAGCTCGTACTGTTCCTGACCGTGCTCTTCGGCTTCACCACCATCTTCTACCTCTACTTCGAGCGGCCGATCCTCGCGGCTCGGCCACACTACCGGTCGCACCGTCCGCCCACGCACGACGCGCTCACCGCGATTGCGCCAGCAGATCGGCAATAAGCCGCGACGACATCACCCCCTCGGCGGCAACCCCATGCCCCTCGCCATTCCAATGCGGGTCGCCCGGGATTTCGAAAATCGTCGCCTGCTGCCGGTAGCGGGCGAGGAACAGCGGTTCGAGGTCGACCGTCTCATAGCCGCTTGCCTGGGCCGCGCCGCGAAAGCTTTGCCGCAGCCGGTCGGTGTAGTCGTCATCGGACGAGCCGGGGTAGCGCACGCCATCCATCACAAAAAGCACACGGTCCGGCGGTCTACCGACCAGGTGGGCAAAATCGCGAAAGAACAGCGGAATGACCGCGGCTGACGCGGCGAGCCGAGTAGCATTGTCGGGTTCGGCGGCGACCGCCGCGCGGGTCGGCGCCAGGCTCGCGATAAGGTGCGCGGCGATCAGCGGCCGGTCGAGATGCAGGTTCAACAGCAGGTAGCGGGCGAGCGCGCTACGCTGCACGATCTCCCGCAGCCAGCCCGGCCGGTAGGGGATCAGCCGCAGCCGCTTGTCGTCGCCGGCGCCGTCATAAACCCACATCCCGGAAGGTCGGTTGTACGCGGCATCGCTGCCGGCGAAGTCGTAATTGGCCATGTTGATCACGACGGCGGCGGCGCCGAACTCTCGCACCGCATAGGCGGCATAAACCGCGAATTCGCTGAGCGTCGCCCCGGACGCGGCGAAACTGTAGACACGGGCCCGGCCCTTCAGCTCTGCCGCGAGCCGGCCTTGCAAGGTCTCCGCGTAAGGCACCATCTGCGCTTCGATATAGGAATCGCCGATGACCGCGACCAGCGGCAGCTTGCCCTCTCGCGTATAGTCCTGCTCGTTGACCCAGCCGGCATTGTTGACCCGGCCATGCACCACATCGCGCAAGTTCCAGCCGCGCGAATAGACAAAGTCGCGGTTGGGCTCGAAATCGAAGATCGGTTGCATGTCGTTGACCGCGACGCTGTGTAGGCCGGTCGCGACCGGCAGGAAGCGGAGCACCACCTCCGTCACCGCGAGATAGGTGAGGACGACGAGGGCCGCCGCAACGAGAGCGGACAGCCGCCCGCGGGTCTTTGTCCCCGCTCCGGTCGTCACGCCGTTGCTACAGCCGCGTATAGGTAAAGGGCACCAGCCCGAGGCCCGCGCTGACGAGGATCGCGCCGCCGAAAATCACGGTCATCACCACGATCGGTACCCAGAACCGCTTGCGCGCCCGCAGATAGCTCCAGACCGCAGCCACCCCCACTCCCAATCGCGCTGCTAGAGCGCGATGTTCTGGCGCAGCGGCGCCGCGCGCGCAACCGCTTCCCCGCCTTTCCACACGAGGCGAATCTTCGCAGGGTCACGCAGCGTGCCGATATCGGCGAGAGGGTCGCCGCTGACGACCACGAGGTCGGCGAGCTTGCCTTTCTCGACTGTGCCGAGCTCGGCCTCCTTGCCGCAGCATTCGGCGGCCCATGATGTCGCCGCCTGGATCGCCTGCATCGGGGTGAGGCCGGCCTCGACCAGGCAGGCCAACTCGCCGGCATTGGCCGGGTGCCCGTGCCCGCCGGCATCGGTGCCGGCGACGATCTTCACCCCGGCCTTGAGCGCCCGCTTGATCGCCAAGATGTGGTGTTCGTAGAGGTCGCGCGCCCGCTCGCGGACATGCGGCTGCGGCGATTTGCGGTGGAATTCGTAGACCAGGAGCGTCGGCACGAAAACGATGCCACGCGCCGCCATCAGGTCGAGGTGCCGCGGATCCTCGTCGAGGTAGCAGCCGTGCTCGATCGAATCGACCCCGGCCTCGATCGCGATGTCGAGCCCGCGCCCGCCGAGAGCATGGCACATCACACGTCGATCGAGCGCATGCGCCTCCTCGACCAGCGCCTGCATCTCATCGAGGTTGAAGGCGCCGTCGCGCGGTCCGTGCCCCGGCCGCGAGCTGGCGCCGCCGGTCGTCGCGCATTTGATGAAATCGGCACCAGCGCGCACCATTCGGCGCACCACCGGACGGACATCGGCGAGGGTCTCGACCACCCCGCTCGGCAAGAGCGGGTCGCCCGGCACGCAGCAGCAATCGCCCGACGGAGCCATCCGGTCGCCAATACCGCCGATCGGCGAGACGATCGAGATCGACAGCACCAGACGCGGCCCGACCGCCAACCCTTCGTCGATCGCCCGCTTAAACCCGGCGTCGAGGCCGCCGGCGTCGCGGATCATCGTATAGCCGGCCTCGAGGGTCTGGCGCAGCACCGCGGCGGTGCGCAGATGCCGCGTGCTTTCCGGCTCGTCGATGCCCCAGCGATGAGCCAGATCGTATTTGTGATTGGCCATATGGTCGTGGCAATCGATAAGGCCCGGCAACACCGTCATCCCGGCGCAATCAATGATTTCGGCGTCGGCAGGAAAATCGGCCTGACTGCCGGCTCCGACCGTCTCGATCCGGCCGTCGCGGATGACGATGGTCGCATCCTTGAGCGGAGCCGCGCCCGTGCCGTCGATCAACCGTGCGTTACTGAGCACTTTCATCGCGCCCCTCCGTACACCAACTAGCAAGGCGGAGGATGCTGCCATGAATTCGACGATTTCGGTACGGGCGTTCCGCGCTGCTGTCGTGGGCGGCCTGATTGCCCTCGCCGCCGGCGCGATCCCGACCAACGCCGCGACGCCCGATCAGGCGCCGTCGCTCGCGCCCGGCCAATCGCGCGTGTGGTTCCTGCGTCAGTTGCTTCCCGGGACCCAGTTCCACCCGCCGATGATCTATGTGAATGGCGCCCCGATTGCGGCCAGCGCCGAAGGGACC
The DNA here is from genome assembly GCA_035604035.1 of Allostellaceae bacterium. GTDB lineage: Bacteria > Pseudomonadota > Alphaproteobacteria > ATCC43930 > CGMCC-115725 > DATARH01. Next base: position 9,932 of record DATNJF010000393.1, read on the forward strand.
GCGTTCTACCGCGATTTCGCTCCGGGCCAGTACGCGTTTACCGTGGAGAACTGCCTGCCTCAGGCTAGGACCGGGCAGACCATGACGCTTGGCCCCAACACTCAATTCGCATTGGAGGTCACCTCGGACGAAAACGGCGCGTGGGACTGCATTCCCAACCAGATTTCCTACCTGCGTCAGGTCCAGCCGCAAAACGTGCCGTACCTGTTCTCGCAAGTGAATTATTTGGGAGCCCGTTAGCTCACGCCATCGGCTTCTGTGCCTTCGCCTCCTTGAGCGCCGTCCCGGCTTCGGCGAGCCGTCGCAGATAGTCCGACGGCCGCCAGCGGTCGCCGTAGCGCTGATGCCACGAGGCGATCCGGTTGTACACCTCGCGCACCCCGATCGTGTCGGCCCAGTACATCAGCCCGCCGCGGTAGCGTGGGAAGCCGAAGCCATGCAGCCACATGACATCGACGTCGCTGGCGCGGAGCGCGGCGCCTTCCTCGAGGATTTTGCACGCCTCGTTGACCGAGGCGAACAGCAGCCGCTTGAGAATCTCGTCGTCGGGAAACTCGCGCTGCGGGAAGCCTAACTCGGCGGCCGTCTCCTTGATGATGCGATGTACCTCGGGGTCGACGTGCGGGGTGCGGTCGCCGGGCTCGTAGCGATACCAGCCGGCATTGGTCTTCAGGCCCAGGCGCCCGGCCTCGACGATGCGGTCGGAGATCGGGGATTTGCGATAGTTCGGATACATCTCGGCGCGACGCTTGCGCGTGTCGTAGCCGATATCGAGCCCCGATATGTCCGACACGACAAACGGGCCGACCGGATAGCCGTAATCGACCATGACCTTGTCGATCTGCTCCGGCAGCGCGCCTTCCTCGACGAGGATGCTCATCTCCATGCTGAACGGCGCGCGGCTGCGATTGGCGAGGAAG
>DATNJF010000394.1:0-3766 GCA_035604035.1 Allostellaceae bacterium
GGGGGAGGTTAGCGAGTACGCGCATGATTACCGCATGCGGATCGGGGTCGATCAATTTCCGGCGGATGGCGACGCCTATCTGCGCGTGCTGATCGGCTTCGCCAAGGACACGTTTGGCACGCCTTAGATGACGCGAGATGACGCGCAAGCACCGGCGGCTGTTAGGCTCTAGCCCGTCTTTGTGACACACAGCCAGTAAACGGATATGAGCCCTTTCAAAACTGCGGCCTGGGCGCGGTAGAATTCTGTGTCAGCTAAGGCTACCCCTCGACCAAATTGTCACGTTGCTTAAGCGGGAATCACCGAAATGCCGACAAAAATAATCGAATTTCTTGCGACACCATTCATGCCGAGGTCTGAGAGACGTTCCCGGCGACTTCTCGAATTAGAACACCAGAGACTTCTGGAATTAGAACATCGGTACGCAACTGATTATCTGACATCGAAAGGATGGCATGAGTCGGCAGCAACAGGCGAGGCGACCGATAAGCAGGGACCTGTTCCGTGGTATACCTATCCGGCTCAAATGATGTTGGAACGCGTCGTACAACATCATCATCGTGTGTTCGAGTACGGCGCCGGAAACTCAAGCCTGTGGTGGGCGCATCGCGTAGCCGAGGTTGTTTCGGTTGAGCATGATGCAAAATGGGCAACGATGGTCAGTTCTAAGGCACCGTCGAATTTGAAAGTAGTCGCCTGTCCCATCGGAACCAAAACATCGGAAGAAGACGAACGACTTCTCGACGCATACTATGCTCTCGGGCTGACTCTTCCTCAACTTCCCAGTCACGAAGCGATGGTCTACCACGGTGCATTGGCAACACGAGAATTTTCTGCCTATGTCTTAGAACTTACCAAATACCCGCGCGGATATTTCGACATTATCGTCGTCGATGGCATGGCTCGCGTTGTCACGGCGTGGCTTGCTGCTCAATATGTCAAACCGAACGGTTTTATCGTGTTCGATAACTCGGACCGAAGACTTTATAATGAGGGCTATGCCCTCTTAGCGAAGTCCGGATTTAAACGCATCGATTTCTACGGAAGTGGACCCGTACTCTCTTACGAATGGTGTACCTCGTTGTTCGCAAGAGAATTTGAGTGGTTGGCAGTCAATTCATTAATTCCGGAAAACCAGTTATCCGATATCGAAGTGTTCTTGTCTGAATAAAGCTACTGGCTCCCTACACTTGATCCCGCGGCCCTCGCGATGCCTCTCAAGTTCGGCCCCGGCCAGTTTGCTGGCACCCTACCCGCCGAGCAGCACCCACGCGGTCAGCCTGGCGCGAGCGGGGCGTGCGGACGGGTGTCCTTGCAGAGGATGCCGCCGCGATCGCCGACGGTGATGCGGCCATAGACTTCGGCGAAAACCGGCGGCAGCGGCTTGGCGTCCGGCGGGCAGAGCCATAACCGCAGCAAGTGCCGCTTGCGCTCGACTTCGGGCCAGTCCTCATAGGCCGAGCGGGCGTGCAGGATCGTGTGGTTGTGCAGAAACTGGATGTCGCCGGGCTGAAAATCTATGTCGAGCCGCAATTCGGGATCGGCCGCCAATTCGCCGAGCATGTCGAGCGCCTCGATGTCGTCGGGCGTCAGCCGGCGCGCCTCGGGGAAGCGCTGCGCCGAACCGATATGCAACCGCGAATAAAGCACCGACAGATAGCCGGCATGCGGGTTGAATACCGGCGCTTCGTAGAACGGGTCCTTGCCTTCCGGCACCTCGCCGCGACGGTCGGTGGGGAACGGCTGGTACAGCCGCTCCAACAGGTCGGGCCGGCGCGCCGCCATGGCGTTGTGCACCGCCATCGAGCTGACGATCGTTGACAGCCCGCCCGATTTAGCGCGGCGCAGGCAGAGGAGCGCGACCACATCGCAACGATCGATGTGGAATTTCTGGCCCTCGGCGGTCGCGTAGCTGCGCAGATGAGGGTTGGTCGCGCTCAGTCCTTGGCCAAGATCGTAGACATGGCCGAGCAGGTGTCCCTTGGCGTTTTGCGAGCGGGCACGGCCGAAATATGTCCCGACACCCCAATATGCCGTCGCGCTCTCCGCGACCGGCCGGTCCTCGACCCGCATCCCCCGCATCATCACAAAGCCGCGCCCGTCGAGCACCTCGCGGCGCAGTCGGTCGAGCACCGGCCCCAGCGTCGGCAGCGGAAAGTCCTCGTGGCCGATATCGGACAGATCGAGGCCGCGCGCCCGCACCGCCGCGACTGCCGCGTCGATCTCGTCGAGCTCGGCAGGCGACAAGCGATAGGTCCATTCGGCTTCGCGCTTTTTCATCTCGGCGCCGATCCAGGCTGAAGGGCCTTGGACCAACGGACGCGAGGGGGAATGCCGCGGGGAAGCGACGACGTCGATATCGGTCGCGGACATCGGACTCACCTCGATATGTCAATCCTCACAGCATAACCGCACCGATGTTCAAGCTTCGAGGAATTCGGCGAAATAATCCTCGGTTGTAACGCGGCGCTTGGTGATGCCGAGGTCGAAGGCCTGTTGGCAGAAGGCCTCGAGCGTCGCGCGGTTGCGCTCGAAGCCGTCCTGGAAGAAATCGGCGCCCATCAGCGCCTCGGTCTCCTCCAACTCGCAATCGAGCCAAGGGGAGACGTAGGGGAAATTGCGCTGCGCCGCATCGAACGTCGCGTTCGAGCGGATAAAGGCGTCGGTGAGGCTACGCGCGAGCCACTTGTTCCGTTCCCAGACCTCACGGCGGAGCACGATCAGGTGCTGCGGCGGATAGACCCCCGTGGCACGGAAATAGTCGCGCTCGACCACGCGGCAATCGGGGAAAAGGCGAACGATCGGCCCGTCTTTCGGGTGATAGCGCGCCGGGCGCGGCGGGCTGTAGATCGCCTCGAGATCGCCGGCGAGCAGCATCTCGGAGAGGAAACGGCCCTCCGCCACCGGATGCACGCCATCGGGCAGCTGGGCGTTGTGCTGCGCCGTCCAGCCCTTATCGACATCACCGATCCACCATTCGAGCCGGCCCGGCGGCACACCGATGAAGTTGAGGAAATGCCGGTACCAGATCGACCCGCTCGCTACCCAATCGTACATCCCGACCCGCTTGCCAATGAGGTCGGCAGGCGCGCGGATCGGGCCATCCTTGCGGACGTAAAGATCGCGCCCGGTGAAATTCCTCAGCGGGAACACCGGCAACGCGACAAAACTACGGTCGCCATTGTCGATGCGGCGCAAATGCCCGGCCATCGACGCCTCGCCGCCATCGACCGAAGGATCGGAAATCGCCCGGCGCAGCATCTCGGCGCGAGCGGGCCACGAGCCACCGGTGCCGTGGATCAAGGTGAGCTCGACCCCTTCGGCGGTGACGTCGCCGGTCATCAGCGGCGCGAGGCGCGCGTAATCGGCGCAGGTCAGGCGGATCGGTATGGCGGCCATCGCGTGTTCTCCTTTGGCGCGGGGACGCGGCGTCTGTCACAGTAAGGCGCGACCGCACGTCAGCGAAAGGTCTAGCCCATGACCCGCCATTTCGGCGTTCTTATCCCCTCGACCAACACAACCATCGAGATCGAATACACCAGGCTCCTGCCGCCCGAATGGCAGGCGCATTACGCGCGGGTGATGAGCAGCAACCACGGCAAGTCGCCGTTCGCCTCGCCGCTCGACGCCGATGTCGAATACCAGTCGAAGCTGCTGGGCACCGCGCGGGTCGAACTGATCATCCTGGTGCAGACCTCGGCGAGCCTTTTCGCCGACGATTACGACGACACCACGATCGCGCGGATCGAGAAGGCCTCGGAGGTCA
>DATNJF010000395.1:0-15864 GCA_035604035.1 Allostellaceae bacterium
TGGCGGCGCAAGCCGGGCTTGACCTCGCCACCATCAAAGGGTCGGGGCCGCAGGGCCGCATCGTCAAAGTCGATATCGACGCAGCTCTGGCGCGTGGCCCCGCGCCGACGACGCGAGCGGTGCAAACGCCCGCCGCCCGGCCGCCGCAACCCGCGCCGTTCGCGCCGGTCACCGGCGACCCGCCGTTTACGCAAAAGCCGCACAGCCAGATGCGCCGGATCATCGCCCGGCGCCTCACTGAGTCGAAGCAGAACGTCCCGCATTTCTACGAGACCATCGATTGCGAGATCGACGAGCTGTTGCGCATCCGCAAGGTGCTCAATGACGGCGACAAGGACCTCAACCTCTCGGTCAACGATTTCGTCATCCGCGCCGCGGGCTTGGCGCTGCGCCAGGTGCCGGCCGCCAACGCCTCGTGGGGCGACGACGCGATCATCCTCTGGGAGCGCGCCGACATCGCGATGGCCGTCGCGCTCGACGACGGGCTGATCACCCCGATCATCCGCGGCGCCGACCTCAAGGGTCTGCAACAGATCGCCGCCGAGAGCAAGGACCTCGCCGCGCGCGCCCGCGCCGGCAAGCTGAAGCTCGAGGAGTTCCAGGGCGGCACCTTCTCGATCTCCAATCTCGGCATGTACGGCATCCGCGAGTTCGCCGCGGTGATCAACCCGCCACAGGGCTGCATCCTCGCCATCGGCGCCGGCGCGCCGAGACCCGTGGTCAAGGATGGTCAACTCGCGGTCGCGACGGTGATGTCCTGCACCTTGTCGGCCGACCACCGCGCGGTCGATGGCGCGGTCGGCGCGCAATTCCTCGCCGCGTTTAAGAAGCTCATCGACGAACCGGCGCGGATGCTGCTGTAAGCTCGCGCCGATGGCAGACACCTACGATCTTGTGGTGATCGGCGGCGGACCGGGCGGCTATGTCGCGGCGATCCGCGCGGCGCAGCTCGGCATGAAGACCTGCCTCGTCGAGCGCGATCAGCTCGGCGGCATCTGTCTCAACTGGGGCTGCATTCCGACGAAGGCGCTGCTGCGCACCTCCGAAATTTATCACTTGATGCACCGGCTCGGCGATTTCGGGCTGTCGGCCGACAACATCAGCTTCGACCCCGCCAAGGTCGTTGCCCGCTCACGCGCCATCGCCAAGCAGCTGTCGAACGGCGTCGGCTTCCTGATGCGCAAGAACAAGATCATCGTGGTGATGGGTGAGGGGAAGCTCGCCGGCAAGGGCAAGGTCGCGGTCGCGAAAGACGGCAAGCCGGTCGCCGATCTCGAAGCCAAGCACATCATCCTCGCCACTGGCGCCCGCGCCCGCTCGCTGCCCGGTCTCGAGCCCGACGGCAAACTTGTCTGGACCTACAAGGAAGCGATGGTCCCGCCGGCGATGCCCAAATCGCTGCTGGTGGTCGGCTCCGGCGCGATCGGCATCGAGTTCGCCAGCTTCTACCGCGACATGGGCGCCGAGGTGACCGTCGTCGAAGTGCTCGACCGCGTGCTGCCGGTCGAGGACGAGGAGATTTCCGCTTTCGCCCGCAAGGCCTTCGAGAAGCAGGGGATCAAGATCCACACCGACGCCGCAGTGAAGGTGCTGACCAAGGGCAAGGACAACGTCGCCGCCCATATCGAAACCAAAGACAAGGCCTTCGACATCACCGTCGACAGGGTGATCTCGGCGGTCGGCATCGTCGGCAATGTCGAGGGGATCGGGCTCGACGGCACCGGGGTCAAGGTCGAGCGCGCCCATGTCGTCGCCGACGAGTGGCTGTGCACCGGCGAGCCCGGGGTCTATGCCATTGGCGACCTCGTCGGCCCGCCCTGGCTGGCGCACAAGGCGATGCATGAGGGCGTCATCTGCGTCGAGCACATCGCCGGGGTCAACGGCGTCCACCCGCTCGATTTGCGCAATATTCCCGGCTGCACCTATTGCCGGCCGCAGGTGGCCAGCGTCGGCCTCACCGAGAAGGCGGCGCGCGAGCAGGGCTACGAGGTCAAAATCGGTCACTTCCCGTTCATCGGCAACGGCAAGGCGATTGCGCTCGGTGAGCCGGAAGGCATGGTCAAGACCGTGTTCGACGGCAAGACCGGCGAGCTCCTCGGCGCCCACATGATCGGCGCCGAGGTCACCGAGCTGATCCAGGGCTACACCATCGCCAAGACGCTCGAAACCACCGAAAGCGAGCTGATGCGGACGATCTTCCCGCATCCGACGCTCTCCGAGATGATGCATGAGAGCGTGCTTGACGCTTATGGCCGCGCCCTCCACTTCTAGCGGGATGGCAAGCCCCGAGCCGACCAGCGCTGCCCTGCGTCACCCCGAGAAGGCCCGGCTGCCCGACAATCCGAGCCCGAGGAAGCCGCCCTGGATCAGGGTCAAGGCTCCGGTCTCGCCGGAATACCACGCCACCCGACGCCTCATCCGCGAGCACAATCTCCATACCGTCTGCGAGGAGGCGGCCTGCCCCAATATCGGCGAGTGCTGGAAGGAAAAGCACGCGACGGTGATGATCCTCGGCGCCACCTGCACCCGCGCCTGCACCTTCTGCAATGTCGCGACCGGGCGGCCCGACCGGCTCGACCCGCATGAGCCGGAGCGGGTCGGCGCGGCAGTCGGCAAATTGGGCCTAGCCCACATCGTCGTGACCTCGGTCGACCGCGACGATCTCGACGATGGTGGCGCCGGGCATTTCGCCCGCACCATCGCGGCGATCCGCGCCGCCGCGCCCGACACGACGATCGAGGTGCTGGTTCCCGATTTCCTGCGCAAGGATGGCGCCATCGAGACCGTGATCGCCGCCCGGCCCGACGTGCTCAACCACAATCTCGAAACCGTGCCACGGCTCTACGCCGAGGTGCGCCCCGGCGCGCGTTATTTCGCCTCGCTGCGCCTCCTCGATGAGGTGAAGCGCATCGATCCGGCGATGTTCACCAAATCGGGGATCATGGTGGGCTTGGGCGAAGACAAGGCCGAGGTGCTGCAGGTGATGGACGATCTGCGCTCGGCGCAGGTCGATTTCCTCACCATCGGCCAATATCTCCAGCCGACGCCGAAGCACCACGCGGTCGACCGCTTCGTAACCCCGGACGAGTTCGAGACTTATCGCCGTCAGGCGCTGGGCAAGGGCTTTCTGATGGTGGCGGCCTCGCCGCTGACCCGGTCGTCCTATCATGCCGGCGACGATTTCGCGCGCTTGAAGGCGACGCGCGCCGCCGCATTCTCCTAGCCGAGATGCCGACCCACGCCGAACAGCGGGTGCTGCCCTACACACCCGAGCAGATGTACGCGCTCGTCGCCGATATCGAGCGCTACCCGGAATTCCTGCCCTGGTGCGTCGCCGCGCGCATCCGCGAGTGCCGTGCCGATTTCATCAGCGCCGACCTCGTTATTGGCTTTCGGATGATCCGCGAGCGCTTCACCTCGCGGGTACAGCTCGACCCGCCCGGCCGCATCGACGTGACCTACGCCGAGGGGCCGTTCCGCTATCTCAACAATCACTGGATTTTCGAGCGAGTACCCGGCGGCTGCCGCGTCGATTTCTTTGTCGATTTCGAATTCAAGTCGCGCCTCTTACAGAAAGTCATCGAGGTCCTGTTCGGCGAGGCGGTGCGCCGCATGGTCGCCGCTTTCGAAAGCCGCGCGAAGCAGCTCTACGGTTCCGCCGCGCCGGACGGCGCTGGCGCTCGCGCCTAACGCCTCGCTTCCGCTAGCAGCAATTCCAGCGCCAGCACCATCGCCGCACGCCGGATTTCGGTGCGGTCGCCGGGAATGACGCGCCGCTCGCCGTGGCCGCCGATTTTAGTCGCGACCCCGAAGTGAACCAACCCGACCGGCTTCTCGGCGCTACCACCGCCCGGCCCCGCGATCCCGGTGATCGACACCGCGAGATCGACCCCGGCGCGCGCGACCGCGCCCTGCGCCATCGCTAACGCGGTCTCGGCGCTGATCGCGCCGTGCGCGGCGAGCGTCGCCTCGGGCACGCCGAGCAGCTCCATCTTCGCTTCGTTCGAATAAGTCACGAAGCCGCGATCGACGACGTCGGACGAGCCGGCGATCGCGGTCAACGCGGCGACGACGAGCCCGCCGGTGCAGCTTTCTGCCGTCGCCACGTGCCAACCGTGCCTGCGGCAGGCTTCGAGCACCGCTGTCGCCAGTTCGATGGTCTCACGGTCGAACACCAACCACTCCCTCGGCGATGACGATGAGGATCAAAGCGTAGATCGCGGCTGCCACGTCGTCGAGCATGATGCCGAACCCGCCCTTGACGTTGCGGTCGCACCACGACACCGGGAATGGCTTCCAGATGTCAAACAGCCGAAAGGCGAGGAACGCGGCGACGTACAACCACACCCGCTGCGGCACCGCCAACAACACCAGCCACTGCGCCGCGATCTCGTCGATGACGACCCAGCCCGGGTCGCTCGCCGGAGTTCTCAACGTGACCCGCGCTGATGCCCACCAGCCGATGAGGAATGCGGCGGCCGTCGCGACCGCCAGGGCCGTCGTACCACCCCAACCCCGGATCAACCAGGCGCAGGGCAGGGCGGCAAGCGAGGCCCAGGTTCCCGGTGCTCCCGGTAGTAGGCCGATACCGAACCCGGTGGCGATCAGCGCCGCGGGGTGAGAAATCGGCAGGCCGAGATTTCTCAGAGCGGCAACCGCACAGTGGCGACCGCCTGGGCGGCGATGCCTTCGCCGCGGCCGGTAAAGCCGAGCTTCTCGGTCGTCGTCGCTTTGACACTGACCCGGTCAGCCGCGACTCCGCAAACCGCCGCCACTCGCTCGACCATCGCCGCGCGGTGCGGCCCGATCTTTGGGCGCTCGCAAATGATCGTCACGTCGAGCGCGGCGATGCTGCCACCCTTGTCCCGCACCAGCCCGGCCGCATGCGCGAGGAACCGGTCGGAGCTGGCGCCCTTCCATTGCGGATCGCTCGGCGGGAAATGCATGCCGATATCGCCGGCGCCGATCGCGCCCAACACCGCGTCAGTCAGCGCATGGAGCCCGACATCGGCGTCCGAATGGCCGACTACGCCGGCGCTGTGTGGGATTTCGACACCGCACACCATCAGCCGGTCGCCGGGCCCGAATGGATGCACGTCGAAGCCCTGGCCGACCCGCACATCCGCTTGCCGCGCCGCGATCAGCCGCTCGGCGGCGGCAAGGTCATCGGTCGTCGTCACCTTCAGGTTGGTCTCGCTGCCGGCAACGATCAGCGGCGCGATCCCCGCCGCTTCGGCGACCGCCGCGTCGTCGGTGAGCGCCTGCCCGGCTGCCTTGCGGTGCGCGTCGAGGATCGCCTCGAAGCGAAACCCTTGCGGCGTCTGCACCCGCCACAACCCGGTACGGTCAATCGTCTCGGTTATGGTTTCGCCGTTCACCCGCTTGATCGTATCGCCGAGTGGCAAGCCCGGGATCGCCGCCGGCGCCCGGTCGAGCGCGTCGAGAACCCGGTCGATCATTGCGGCATCGGGAAACGGTCGCGCGCCGTCATGGATCAGCACGCGCTCCGGACGATGCGCCGCCAGCGCCTCAAGCCCGAGCCGTACCGAATCCTGGCGCTCGGCCCCGCCGAAAACCGATGGCAGCAGGTCGAGCCCGGCGAGAGCGCCGTCATATACTTCCCGGTCTTCCGGCCGGATCGTCACCAGCACCCCGTCGATGCGAGAATGCCGGGAAAAGGCGTCGACCGCATGACGCAGCACGCTCGATCCGCCGAGCGGCAGGTATTGCTTCGGCAGAGAGCCGCCAAAGCGGGCGCCGCGGCCGGCCGCCAGAACCAGAGCGTAAGTCGAGCCCATGGGCTAAACTACCACGAAGCATGCGATGCGCGGATTTTGTCACTTATGTTGCGGTGCACAAACGTTTCGCATAAAATGACTGCCTAAAAAACACGCAACTGGGTTAACTGCCGTTTAAATGAGCATTCGCCTTGGCTCCATCACTCTCGACGACCCGGTGATCCTCGCGCCGATGTCGGGCGTTACCGATCTGCCGTTCCGCCGCATGGTGAAGGCGCGGGGCGCGGCGCTCGTCGTGTCCGAGATGATTGCCAGTCAGGCGGCGATCCGCGAAACCCGCCAGTCGCTGACGATGGCCAAAACTTGCGCCGACGAACAGCCGATGGCGGTGCAGCTCGCCGGCTGCGAACCCGAGGTGATGGCGGAGGCGGCAAAGCTCAACGCCGATCGCGGCGCCAGCATCATCGACATCAATTTCGGTTGCCCGGTGAAGAAGATCGTCAACGGCCATGCCGGCTCGGCGCTGATGCGTGATGAGCTTCACGCGGCGCGCATCCTTGAGGCGACGGTAAAGGCGGTCGATCTGCCGGTGACCTTGAAGATGCGCACCGGCTGGGACGACAAGAACCGCAACGCACCCCGCCTGGCGCGGATTGCCGAGTCCTGCGGCATCCGCATGGTTACGGTGCACGGGCGCACCCGCAACCAGATGTTTGCCGGCAGCGCCGACTGGCGCTTCATCCGCGAGGTCAAGGAGGCGGTGTCGATTCCGGTCATCGCCAATGGCGACATCAACTGTCTCGACGATGCCGAGCGGGCGCTCGCGGAAAGCGGCGCCGACGGGGTCATGATCGGCCGCGGCGCTTATGGACGGCCGTGGTTTGTCGCCCAGGTGATCGAATGGTTGAAGAGCCGGCGGCGTGTCGCCGATCCGCCACTCGCCAGCCAATACGCGACGCTCAGCGCGCACTACGACGACATGCTGGTGCATTATGGCAGCGATGTCGGGGTGAAGATCGCGCGCAAGCATATCGGTTGGTATTCCAAGGGCTTGCCGGGTTCGGCGGAGTTCCGTGCCGCGGTCAATCAGATGGTCGAGCCGTCCGCCGTCCGCGGTTTGATCCGCGCCTTCTATGAACCGCTCATCGAGCGCGAGGCGGCGTGACCATGGCCTGGCCATCGAGCAAGGAGGGCGAGCTCGATCCGGCCTTGGTGCTGTCCGCGCTTCCCCACCCGGTCATCGCGCTCGACCGCAGCGGCGCGGTACAGTTCGTCAATCCGGCGGCCGAGCAGTTTCTCGGGGTCAGCGCCGCAGCGCTGCGCGGCGTTCCGCTCAGCGATTTCCTCGCCGCCAACAGCCCGTTGTTCGGGCTGGTCGAAGCGGTATGGCGCGGCGGCGGATCGATCGCCGAATATGACGTGCTGATCGAAGGCCCGCGCTTGCCGGCTCGGCCCGTCACCATCCAGGGCGCGCTGGCGGGGGAGGGAGCTGACCTCCTGGTGCTGGCGTTGCACGAGCGGGCGATCGCCGACCAGATGGACCGCCAGCTTACTCACCGCAACGCGGCGCGCTCGATGACCGCGATGGCGGCGATGCTGGCGCACGAGGTCAAGAACCCACTCTCCGGCATTCGCGGTGCCGCGCAGCTTCTCGAGCAGGATGCCGATGACGCGGCACGCCAACTGACCCAGCTCATCTGCGACGAGACCGACCGAATCGTCGCCTTGGTCGATCGCATGGAGGCGTTTTCCGACCACGAGCCGCTCGCGCGCGGTGGGGTCAACATCCATGAGGTGTTGGAGCGCGTGCGCCGGATCGCCCAATCGGGCTTCGCCCGGCATGTGCATTTCGCCGAGGATTATGATCCCTCGCTGCCATTGGTTCACGGCAGTCGTGACCTCCTGGTGCAGGTGTTTCTCAATCTGGTCAAGAATGCGGCAGAGGCGAGCCCGGCCAAAGGCGGTGAGATCGTGTTGGCGACTGGCTATCGGCACGGCCGGCGGCTGACCACCCGCAACGGCGGTCCGCCGCTGCAATTGCCCCTGATGGTATCGGTAGCCGATAACGGCCCGGGGATCCCTGACGATCTGCGCGCACATCTTTTTGATCCGTTCGTCACCACCAAGCGCAACGGAACTGGCCTTGGTCTTGCACTGGTCGCCAAGGTGATCGGCGATCACGGCGGAATTATCGAGTTCGACAGTCAGCCGCGACGCACGGTTTTTCGGGTGTTTTTGCCGGTGGTCCCCAGGGACAGTCGACAGGACAGTCTGGGTGATGAGCGCAACGATACTGGTAGCTGACGACGACCGCGCGATCCGCACGGTATTAAATCAGGCCCTGGCCCGGCTGGGGCATGAAGTGCGTATGACCGGCAATGCCGCGACCCTGTGGCGCTGGATTGCCGACGGCGAGGGCGATCTCGTCATCACCGACGTGATCATGCCCGACGAGAACGGGCTCGACCTGATCCCGCGCATCAAGAAATTGCGGCCTGAGCTGCGTGTCATTGTGATGAGCGCGCAGAACACGTTGATGACGGCGGTGAAGGCGACCGAACGCGGCGCCTTCGAATACCTGCCAAAGCCGTTCGATCTGCGCGAACTGGTAAGTGTCGTCGAGCGGGCGCTCTCCGCCCCGCTCAACGCACCGGCGGATGACGATGAGGTCGATGACGAGCAATTGCCGCTGATCGGCCGCTCGCCGGCGATGCAAGAGATCTACCGCGCGATCGCCCGGCTGATGGGGACCGATCTCAGCGTGCTGATCACCGGCGAGAGCGGCACGGGCAAGGAGCTTGTCGCTCGCGCCTTGCACGATTTCGGCAAGCGCCGCTCCGGTCCGTTCGTGGCGATTAACATGGCGGCGATCCCGCGCGAGCTGATCGAGAGCGAGCTTTTCGGCCATGAACGCGGAGCTTTTACCGGGGCAGCGCAGCGCAGCGCCGGGCGCTTCGAGCAGGCGAAGGGCGGCACACTGTTTCTCGACGAGATCGGCGACATGCCATTCGAGGCGCAGACGCGGTTGCTGCGCGTGTTGCAGGAAGGCGAATACACCTCGGTCGGCGGCCGCGCGCCGATTCGTGCCGACAGCCGCATCATCGCCGCGACCCATCGTGACCTGTCGCAGCTGATCCGCCAGGGCGTCTTTCGCGAGGATTTGTTCTACCGGCTCAACGTCGCGCCCATCCGCATTCCGCCGCTGCGTGAGCGCACCGCCGACATCCCGGCGCTCGCGCGCCATTTCGCGGCGCAGGCGGCGAAGGAGGGTCTGCCGGCGAAGATGCTCGACGAGGCGGCGATGGAGCGGCTGCGCAACTACCGCTGGCCGGGCAATGTCCGCGAGCTCGAGAACATGATGCGGCGGCTTGCGGCGCTTTACTCGCAGGAAGTCATTGGCGTCGACGTGATCGAGGCGGAACTGGCCTCGGCGCCAGCGTCGATGACCGTCGAAACCAGCAACGACGAAGGGCTCGGCGCGGCGGTCGAGCGCCACATCAACGACTATTTCGTTGCCCACAAGGGGGCGATGCCGGCCGCCGGCCTCTACGACCGGATTTTGCGCGAGATCGAGCGCCCGTTGATCGTTGCTACGCTGGTCGCGACCCGGGGCAACCAGATCAAGGCCGCCCATGTGCTCGGCCTCAATCGGAATACTCTGCGCAAGAAAATCCGCGAGTTGGACATCCCGGTCGTGCGCGGCCTAAAATAGCGGGTTGCTGCACCGGCCTTCGACCATGCTCTTAGTGCCCGGTTGCTCGCTGCGACGGTAGGGAACGCTGAATGAGCGTGGCGCAGCAGGTAGGTAGCTGGGCTGGCCGGACCGGATTGCGCCGTAAGATCGCCATCGTCTTGGCGGCTGCGGCCTTGCTTTCCGGCATCGCGACCTATCTGGCATTGACCGGGGCGCCGCCTTTCGGTCCGCGCCCTGTCGTCGTCCTGTCGCTGCTGAATCTCGATTTGGTCCTGTTGCTGGCGCTTGCCGCGTTGGTGGTAAAGCGCCTGGTCGACGTCTGGGCCGGAAGGCGGCGCGGCCTCGCCGGATCGCGGCTGCAGGTACGGCTCGTCGTGCTGTTCAGCCTGATCGCGGTGCTGCCGACGATCATCGTCGCGGTGTTCTCCTATCTGTTCTTCAGCTTCGGCATCGAAAGCTGGTTCAGCGACAAGGTGCGCACGGCGATCTCGGAGTCGGTCGAAGTCGCCGACGCCTATGTCAAGGAACACCAGCAGGCGATCCGCGCCGACGCGCTGGGGATGGCGAGCGCCCTCAATCAGTACGCGGCGACGATGGTTATCAGCCCGCAGGATCTGGTGCAGGCGTTGACCATCCAGGCGTCGATGCGCGGCCTCACCGAAGCGGCCGTGCTCGACAACAAAGGCGCCATGGTGGCGCGCACCGGGCTCGTCTTCGCCCTAGGCTTTGAGGATGTCGGCGCCGATGCGCTGCGCCGGGCTGATCAGGGCGAAGTCGTCATCATGACCGACGACCAGGAGGAGCGGGTACGCGCCCTCGTCAGCCTTGGCGGGTTCAGCGGCCTCTATCTCTATGTCGGGCGCTTCCTCGAACCTAAGGTGCTTGCGCATCGCCAGCAGACCCAGCTCGCCGCTGCCCAATATGCCCAGCTCGAGGGCAAGCGCGCCGGGCTGCAGATCACCTTCTCGGTCATCTTCATTCTGGTGGCGATGCTCTTCCTTGCCGCCGCTGTGGTGATCGGCATCAATTTTGCCACTCAGCTTGCCGATCCGATCAGCCATTTGATGGCCGCCGCGGCAAGGGTAGGGGCGGGCGATCTGTCTGCCCGCGTTCCCGAAGGTGAAAAAGACGACGAGATGGTGTTGCTCAGCCGCGCCTTCAATCGGATGACCGATCAGCTCCAAAGCCAGCAGCAAGAGTTGATCGAGGCCAACAAGCAGCTCGACGAACGCCGACGCTTCACCGAGACGGTGCTGACCGGCGTTACCGCCGGCGTCATCGGTCTCGACCGCGTCGGCCGGGTGCATTTGCCGAACCGCTCGGCGTCGACCTTGCTCGGCGTCGATCTCGACGCGTCGATCGGGGATGATCTCGCTGAGGTCGTGCCCGAGATGGCCGAATTGCTCGACGAAGCGACCCGCCGCCCCGATCGGGTCGCACAGGGTCAGGTGCAGATAACCGGCCGCAACAGCACCCGCACCCTCTTGGTGCGGATTGCCGCCGAACAGGACGAGGAGGGCATCGGCGGCTTTGTCGTCACCTTTGACGACATCACCGAACTGCTGTCGGCGCAGCGCAAGGCGGCGTGGGCCGACATTGCCCGCCGCATCGCTCACGAGATCAAAAACCCGCTGACGCCGATCCAGCTCTCGGCCGAGCGTCTGCGGCGCAACTATCTGAAAGAAATCAAGAAGGACCCCGAAACCTTCCGCATCTGTACCGACACGATCATTCGCCACGTCGAGGATATCGGCCGTATGGTCGACGAGTTCTCCTCATTCGCGCGCATGCCGACCCCGGTGCTAAAGCCGGAGGATTTGACGGCGATTGTCGAACGCGCCGTTTTCCTCGAGCGCACCGCCCATTCCGACATCGCGTTCACGACGCATTTTGCCGCGCGGCCGCTCACGGTACGCTGCGACGGCAGGCTGGTCGGGCAGGCTCTCATCAACATCGTCAAGAACGCCGTCGAGGCAATCGAGGCGCGCATCGTCGAGAGCGGCCCGAACCCGCCGGGGCAAATTTCAGTGACGGTCGATGAGGCAGCCGGCCGGGTCGTCGTTACCGTCGAGGACAATGGCAAGGGTCTGCCCAAGCGCGGCCGCGAGAGGCTCACCGAACCCTATGTCACGACGCGGACGAAAGGCACCGGGTTGGGCCTCGCCATCGTCAAGAAGATCATGGAAGATCACCGGGGTGAGCTGTTGCTGGAAGACGCGGAGCCGTCTGGCGCACGGGTGCGGTTGGTGTTTTTGACCGAAGCGCGTGGCGCTGTCCGAGCCGGTTTAGCGATGGGCGCCGATTTGAGCGAAGTTGCGCATGGCGCATGACATTCTGATCATCGACGACGAGGCCGACATCCGCATGCTGATCGCGGGTGTGCTCAAGGATGAGGGCTACGCCACCCGCGAGGCCGCCAACAGCACCGAGACGATGCAGGAGCTGCGG
Source organism: Allostellaceae bacterium (assembly GCA_035604035.1). Taxonomy (GTDB): domain Bacteria; phylum Pseudomonadota; class Alphaproteobacteria; order ATCC43930; family CGMCC-115725; genus DATARH01. The sequence continues at coordinate 11,881 of DATNJF010000395.1, forward strand.
GCTCGGCAGCCGACCCTCATCATCCTCGACATCTGGCTGCAGGACAGTGAGCTCGACGGAATCGAAATCCTACGGCTGCTGCGGAGCGACATGCCCTCGGTGCCGGTCGTGATGATCAGCGGCCATGGCACGATCGAGACCGCGGTTGAGGCGATCAAGATCGGCGCCTACGATTTTATCGAAAAGCCATTCAAATCCGACCGCTTGCTGCTGATCGTGCAGCGCGCGATCGAGACGGCGATGCTGCGCCGGGAGAATGAGGAGCTGCGGCTGCGCGCCGGCGGCCAGATCGACCTTGTCGGCATCTCGAGCGCGGCGAGCCAGCTGCGCCAGCAGATAGATCGCGTCGCGCCGACCGGCAGCCGCGTGCTGATTTCGGGCGCTCCCGGCGTCGGCAAGGAGGTGGTTGGTCGCCTGCTCCATGCCCATTCGCGCCGTTCGCGCGGGCCTTTCGTGGCGGTCAATTGCGCGACGATGCACCCCGACAGGCTCGAGCTCGAATTGTTCGGCAGCGAAACGGCGGTTGACGGCGCGCCGCGCAAGATCGGCACGTTTGAGCGCGCCCATGGCGGCACCTTGTTTCTCGACGAAGTCGCCGACATGCCGCTGGAGACGCAGGGCAAGATTGTCCGAGTGCTGCAGGAGCAGACCTTCGAGCGGGTAGGGGGCTCGCACCGAGTCGAGGTCGATGTCCGCGTTGTCGCGTCGACCAATCGCGAGCTCGCCGCCGAGATCGCCGCCGGCCGCTTCCGCGAGGATTTGTACTACCGGCTGAGCGTCGTGCCGATCCGCGTGCCGGCGCTGCGCGAGCGCCGCGAGGACATCCCGCTTCTGGCGCGACACTTCATGGAGCGGGGCGCCGAGGCCGCGCGCCTGCCGCCGCGTGAGATTGGCGAGGATGCCCTTGCGGCGCTGCAGGCCTATCCCTGGCCGGGCAATGTCCGCCAGTTGCGCAATGTCGTCGATTGGCTGCTGATTATGGCGCCCGGCGACCCGCGCGAGCCGGTCCATGCCGACATGCTGCCTACCGACATCACCGCGATCGCGCCCACCGTGGTCAAATGGGACAAAGGCAGCGAGATCATGACCCTGCCGCTGCGCGATGCGCGCGAGGTGTTCGAGCGCGAATACCTGCTGGCGCAGGTGACAAGGTTCGGCGGCAACATCTCGCGTACCGCGAACTTCGTCGGCATGGAGCGGTCGGCCTTGCACCGCAAGCTCAAATCGCTCGGCGTGCTGTTCAACGAGCGCCCGCTCAAGACCGGCACTGGATGACCGTGCCGAATTCCGGCAACACGCCATGTCGCGCATAGCCTATGTCGATGGTAGCTACCGCCCGCATCGCGACGCGGCGGTGCACATCGAGGATCGCGGCTATCAGTTCGCCGATGGCGTCTATGAGGTGATCGCGGTTCGCGGTGGACGCCTTCTCGACGAGACGCTGCATTTGAAGCGGCTGCGCCGCTCGCTCGCCGAGTTGCGCATCGAGGGCGCGATAGATGACGGCCCGCTGGGCGTTGTGCTGCGCGAGGTCATCCGCCGCAATGGGGTCGATAACGGCATCGTTTATCTGCAGATCACCCGCGGCATTTCTCCGCGCGATCACGCCTTTCCCAAGGCGGTGCGGCCGGTCGTCGTCGTCACCGCGCGCCGCTCGCGCCCACCCAATCCAAAGCTGCGGGAGGAGGGTGTCGCCGTCATCACCATCCCCGACATCCGCTGGCAGCGTTGCGATATCAAGTCGGTGGCGCTCGTCGCCAACGTCCTTGGCAAGCAGCAGGCGCGCGAAGCTGGCGCCTATGAGGCATGGCTGGTCGATCCGCTAGGCCGCATCACCGAAGGCACCTCGACCAATGCCTGGATTGTCACCGGCGACAATCACGTCGTTACCCGGTTTGTCGACCACGCGATCCTCAACGGGGTGACTCGGCAGGCGTTGATCGAAATTATCCGGCGGGAGGGGTACGAGTTCGTCGAGCGCACCTTTACGGTCGCTGAGGCCAAATATGCGCGCGAAGCCTTCCTCACCAGCACCACCGCGGATGTGCTGCCGGTGGTCTCGATCGACGGTGACGCAATCGCCGACGGCAAGCCGGGCCCGCTGAGCCGCAAGCTGCGCGCCGCCTACGACGCCCATGCGATAGACGCCGCATGAGCGCCGTACCGACAGCTCTCTCACGGCCGCGCGCGTTCATCTTCGACTGGGACAACACGCTGGTCGATAGCTGGGGGACGATCCACGACGCGCTCAATTTCCTGATGGCGGAAATGGAGCGGCCGCTGTGGACCATCGACGAGACGCGCGAGCGCGTGCGGCTATCGCTGCGCGAGGCGTTCCCGGCCATGTTTGGCGAGCGCTGGCAGGAAGCGCAGCAGATCTACCTCGACCGCTTCCGCGCCATCCACCTCGAGCGTCTGACGGCGCTGCCGGGCCGCGAGGTGATGCTGCGGCGGCTTGCCGCGGACGGCCATTACCTCGCGGTCGTCAGCAACAAGACCGGCCCGGTCTTGCGCAGCGAGGTCGCCCATCTCGGCTGGACACCGCTGTTCGGCGCCATCGTCGGCGCCGGCGATACCCATACCGACAAACCCCATCGTGCACCGGTCGAGCTGGCGCTCCGGCCGAGCGGCATCGTGCCGGGTCCTGAGGTGTGGTTCGTCGGCGATACTGCGATCGATATGGAATGCGCGCTCGGAGCCGGCTGCGTGCCGGTGCTGCTTGGCCCGGACGGGGCGACGGCCGAGTTCACACAATTCCCGCCGGTGCTGACAATCACCGACGATGAGGGACTGTTTCAGGCACTCCGGGGCTTGTGATCGAGCCGGCTGCGACCATCTTCGTAAGAGTATGAGTCGAACGGCTGCCGGGACAATTGCCGCGGCCGACCCAAGAGTGGAGCTTAGGAGCCACCAATGACATCCGATAAAGCCCAAAACGTGCAGGACGTGTTTTTGAACCACGTCCGCAAGAACAAGACGCCGGTTACCGTGTTTCTCGTCAACGGGGTGAAGCTGCAAGGCATCATCACCTGGTTCGACAATTTCTGCGTGCTGCTGCGCCGCGACGCGCACTCGCAGCTCGTCTACAAGCACGCGATCTCGACGGTCATGCCGGCGCAACCGATCCAGTTGTTCGAGGGCGGTAGAGAGGAAGATCAGCCCTGACAATTGCCGAGCATGATGCCGCCGCGACCACGGGTCGCGCCCTCGTCGTTCATCCCGCTCTGAAGACCGCGCCTGGCCGTAAACCGGCCAACGGCGCCGTGCGCTCGCTTGACGCCACGCTCGACGAGGCGATTGGCCTCGCCCAGGCGATTAACCTCGACGTCGTCTCCGGCGAGATCATTCGTCTCAGCCGGCCGGCTCCGGCCACCCTTATCGGCAAGGGAGGGGTCGAGACGCTCGGCGAGACGATCGCCGAAAAGAAGATCGGCCTCGTCGTCGTCGACGGCACGCTGTCGCCGGTGCAGCAACGCAATCTCGAGCGCCAGTGGAAGGCCAAGGTCATCGACCGCACCGGCCTCATTCTTGAAATCTTCGGCGCGCGGGCCCGCACCCATGAAGGACGCCTGCAGGTCGAGCTGGCGGCGCTGTCATACCAGCGCTCGCGGCTGGTGCGCTCCTGGACCCATCTCGAGCGTCAGCGCGGCGGCTTTGGCTTCCTCGGCGGGCCGGGCGAAAGCCAGCTCGAAATCGACCGCCGTCTGATCGGCGAGCGCATCGGCAAGTTGAAACGCGAGCTCGAGGCCGTGAAGCGCACTCGCGCGCTGCATCGCGAGGCCCGGCGGCGCGTGCCGTATCCGGTCGTGGCGCTGGTCGGTTACACCAATGCTGGCAAGTCCACGCTCTTCAACCGCCTGACCCACTCGACCGTCGGCGCCGAAGATATGCTGTTCGCGACCCTCGACCCCACCATGCGCCGGCTTGGCCTGCCCTCGGGTAAGACCATCATTCTCTCGGACACGGTCGGCTTCATCTCCGACC
>DATNJF010000396.1:0-2275 GCA_035604035.1 Allostellaceae bacterium
AGATCAACCCGCCTAACACCAGCGCCAGCGCAATCACCAGCAGCACGATGAACCAATAGGTTCCCGGCGATCTCCGCCGCTCGACGGTGACGTCGAGATACTCGGCATAGCCGAGCCAGCCGACCGGGTTGAGCGGCACGATGCCGTCGAGCAGCGCCACCCGGATCCGCGCGAGAACGAAAATCTCGATAAGGCCCATTAGGCCGACAATAAACCACATCGTCACGACGCCCCTCCCTCGATGAGAGACCACATCGTTGAGACATAGGCTCGTCAGCCCGCGGCGCCGCGCAGAATCGTTTTTAATTTGGCCAGTATTTTAAGGCTCCGGCCTTTGGCGCGGTCATCGACGCTAAAATTGCCGCAATCGGCGCGTAGCTTCCCGACCGCGATAAATCAAAAGCGATGATGCGTGGAATGCCCGCCTGATAATTTCCAGCAGATTCAGGCGAAACGCGACGGGATAGGTTAGTTTATTCCGGCGCATCCTACGGATGGACGAAATTGCTCCGGCGGGCGCATAGTTCCGGCCGAAATTCTGCTTCAGCCGAGAGGGCGCAGATGTCGGTCCAGGATGTCAGGTTTGCCGGGGAACGACAGGGTGCGGTGAGCTGGCCGTCGAATGGGCTCAGCGAGGTGCCGTTCCGGATCTATACCGACCCGCAGCAATACGCGCATGAGCAGGAGACGATCTTCAAGGGCGAGAGCTGGAGCTATCTTTGCCTCGCCGGCGAAATCCCCAACCCCGGCGATTGGATCGCCACCACCATCGGTGAAGTCGCGGTCGTCGTCGCCCGCGACGAGGCGGGCGCGATCAACGCTTTCGTCAACCGCTGCGCCCATCGCGGCAACCTCTTGTGCCTCAGGAACCGCGGCCACGGGCGCGAGATCACCTGCATCTATCATGGCTGGAGCTACGACCTTACGGGGCAGCTGACCGGCGTCGCCTTCGAGAAGGGGGTCAAGCGCCAGGGCGGCATGGCGCCCGAGTTCCACAAGGAGGAGCACCATCTCCAACGCCTGCGGGTCGAGGAGCTATGCGGCCTCGTTTTCGGCACCTTCAGCGACACGGTCGCCGATCTGCAATCCTATCTCGGCCCGGTGGTGGTCGGCGGGCTCAAGCGCGTGCTCGACGGCCGGCCCACCCACATCATCGGCCGCTCGACCCAAATTCTGCCCAATAACTGGAAGCTCTATTTCGAGAACGTCAAGGACACCTACCACGCCAGCATCCTGCATTCGTTCCTGACGACGTTCCGCATCAACCGCCTCAGCATGCCGGGCAGCATCAATATCAGCGAGGATGGCGGCAACCATTTCAGCCAGGCCAAGCTCGACTACGCCGCCGAGGACGCCGATTACAAAGCGGCCAATCTACGCTCCGACACCGACCTCAAGCTTGAGGACAATTCGGTCGTGGAGTCGGTCGACGAGTTCGGCGACCAGGTCTCGGTGCAGATCCTGACCGTCTTCCCCAACATGGTGCTGCAGCAGGTGCGCAACACCATTGCCGTGCGGGTGATCCGTCCGCGTGGGGTGGACAAGACCGAGCTCGACTGGGTGCATCTCGGCTTCGACAGCGATGACGAAACAATGCGCGAGCGCCGGCTGCGCCAGGGCAATCTGATCGGCGCCTCCGGCTACATCTCGATGGAAGACGGTTGCGTCGGCGGCTTCGTGCAGCGCGCGCTGCAATACAATGACGATGGCGAAGGCATCATCATGATGGGCGGGCACGACGCGGAGTCGCAGAATTTCCGCGCCAGCGAGGCGGCGATCCGCGGCTTCTGGAAGAAATACCGCGCGCTAACGGGGATTTAGCAACCTCGGCAAACGCCAATGCGTCCTTCGAGGCTTTGCTGCGCAAAGCACCTCAGGATGAGGAAGATTTTTGCAATGCCATCAAGAACAACCCTCATCCTGAGGAGCGGGCGCAGCCCGCGTCTCGAAGGACGCACAACGCTTCTGCCGCCTAATCCGGTGCGTCGCCCGTGAGCATCCAACATGAAGACGCGGTGCGGCTCGGCATCCACGAGCTGATCGCCGCCTATGCCGATTGCATCGACGATGACCGGCTCGAGGAATGGCCGGATTTCTTCGTCGACGATTGCCGCTACCTGATCACCGACCGCGAGAGCCACGAGGCCGGGCTACAGCACGGCGTCATCTACTGCGCCTCGCGCGGCATGCTGGCCGACCGGGTGACCTCGCTGCGCCGCGTCTTGATGTTCGAGGCGCATCGCTACCGCCACCTCGTCGGCCCGACCCGCATCCT
>DATNJF010000397.1:0-13957 GCA_035604035.1 Allostellaceae bacterium
TCGGCGCCGCGCTGCAACAGGGCAGCCAGGGCTCCAACGTTGCTCGTCAGAGCGCGTTGCGCGCCGGGCTGCCGGCGACGGTCGCGGCGATGTCGCTCGACCGCCAGTGCTCGTCGGGCATGATGGCGATCGCCACCGCGGCCAAGGAGATCATGCATGACGGCATGCAGATCGCGATCGGCGGCGGGGTCGAGTCGGTTTCGCTGGTGCAGAACGAGCACGCCAACCGCTACCGCGCGCAGGACCCCGAGCTCGTCGCCCACATCCCCGCCGTCTACATGACGATGCTCGAAACCGCCGAGATCGTCTCGGACCGGTATGGCATCTCGCGCGAGGCGCAGGACGAATACTCCTTGCGCTCGCAGCAGCGCACCGCCGCGGCACAGCAGGCCGGTCGGTTCGACGACGAGATCGTGGCGATGCTGTCGACGATGCTGGTCACCGACCGCAATACCGGCGAGACCTCGCCAAAAGCGGTGACGCTCGACAAGGACGAGGGCAATCGCCCGGAAACCAATCTCGACGGGCTTGCGTCGCTAAAGCCGGTGTTCAAGGACGGGCAACAGGTCAAGGAAGGCCGCTTTATCACCGCCGGCAACGCCTCGCAGCTGTCGGACGGTGCCTCGGCGGCGGTGCTGATGGAAGAAAGCGTGGCCTCGCGCCGCGGCCTCGCCCCGCTCGGCATCTATCGCGGCATCGCGGTCGCCGGCTGCGGCCCTGACGAGATGGGGATCGGCCCCGTCTTTGCCGTGCCAAAACTGCTGGCCGCGCATGGACTGAAAATGGACGACATCGATTTGTGGGAACTCAACGAGGCATTTGCCTGCCAGGTGATCTATTGCCGCGACACACTCGGCATCCCGCACGACAGGCTCAACGTCAACGGCGGCGCGATCTCAATCGGCCATCCCTACGGCATGTCGGGGGCGCGGATGGTCGGGCACGCGCTGATCGAGGGCAAGCGGCGCGGCGCCAAGCTCGTCGTCTGCACGATGTGCGTTGGCGGCGGCATGGGCGCCGCCGGGTTGTTCGAGGTCGCCTGAAGCATGCTGGCCCGGATCGGCTGCACCGCGCTCGTTCTGCTGCTCGCCGCGGCCAATTTCCTCGGCGGGGTCTTGCTGCCGTCCGGCCCGCTTAATCCGTTCGGAATCATGTTCCTGGCGTTGTCCGGCGCTTTTTGGTTCGGCTGGGAGACCATCCAGGATAGCTACGCTTATCAGGACGAGCGGCGCCGGGCGGGACGGAAAATTCCCGACCCGCTTTTCGTGCGGTTCGCCCCCGGGCTCGGCGCATTGTCGAGCCAAGACGACGCCCGTTAGCCGGTAGCGCCGCTAGCGTTAGGGGGTAGTGTCTCAGTTTGAAATTTATGGTGCAGTTCTGGGCTCGCAGTAGCCTTCTGGCTTGGCAGCGCCCTTAGCAAACATTTCGTTGAGCATAATCCAAGCACGCTGGCGCGCTCGTTCCGAAAGCTGTTTGGCCCGGTCAAGATGACCAGCATCAATCTCGCGTTTCACTAGAGTGTTAAGGTGGTTGATGTGGATTAGGCTCTCTGCCCAGATCGTTAGCTGATCTGCGTCTGCGCACATGGTGGTGTACTTTCCTAAGCAGCCACATTCGGCTGACGCGGCTTGTACAAACTGAGACACTACCGCCTTAGGGCGGTGCGTTGCCATTGCCGCGGGAACGCGGGACAATGGGTATCGTCCCCTACCGGATCGGGAGGCGTCATGGCCGCGAGAATTCTCTGTACCGCCGCGGCCTTGGCGTTATCGGCTTTCGGATTTCTCGGTAACCCGGTGATCGCCAATCCGCTAAGCCCATTCGGGATCGTCTTCCTGATGATATCGGGTGTCGTGTGGTTCGGTTGGGAGATGTTCTGCGACGCCTACGACTATCGCGAGGAAATCTGCCCAAATAACGGGCACGCCTTTTTGGAGACGGTTCGGCTGGGCCCTGTCTTCGTCAGCCAGCTGGTTCGCAAAAACACCGAGTAGCCCGCCGCGAATTGTCGTCGCGGTGGCGCTTCGAGGATATCGCCATGACCCTGATCGAACAAATCGCCGAGAAAATCGTCGCGATCCGCCACGAGGATTTGCCGAAGGAGGCGGTCTTCTGGGCCAAGGCGGCGATCCTCGACACGGTCGGCGTGACCTTGGCCGGCTCGCGCGAGGACTGCACCCGCATCGTCGAAAAGACGCTGGCTGTTGGCGGCGGGCGCGGCGACAGCCTGATCTTCGGCAGCGACCGCCGCACCGGCCCGCTCGACGCGGCGCTGATCAATGGTACCGCGGCTCACGCGCTCGATTTCGATGATGTCAGCAATTCCTTGGGTGGGCATCCCTCGGCGCCGATCCTGCCGGCGCTCTTCGCGCTCGCCGACACTAACGATTGTGACGGCCACGCGTTCATCGCCGCCTATGTCGCGGGGTTCGAGACCGAGACGCGGATCGCCCGCGGCGTCCATTTCCACCATTATGAAAAGGGCTGGCACCCGACCGCGACCTTGGGCGTGTTCGGCGCGACGGCGGCGTGCTGCCACCTGATGCGGCTCACGACGGCACAGACCGCGCAGGCGCTGGCCATCGCCGCCTCGTTCGCCAGCGGCATCAAGGCCAATTTCGGCACCATGACCAAGCCGCTCCATGTCGGCCACACCGCGCGCAACGCCCTCTTCGCCGCGCTGCTGGCGCGCGGCGGCTTCAGTGCCAACAACGGCGCGATGGAGCATCCGCAGGGGTTCCTCATGGTCTACAACGGCGAAGGCAATTTCGACGCCGCGGCGATGCTCAAGGATTGGGGCAACCCCTACGACGTCGTCCGGCCAGGGCCGGGGTTCAAGCAATACCCGTGCTGCGGCAGCACGCACCCGCCGCTCGACGCGCTGCTGGCGCTGCGCGGCGAACACGCGATGCCGGCCGACAAGGTGGTGCGCATCGACTCCTGGACGCATCCGCGCCGCCTCGCCCACACCAACCGGCCCGACCCGAAATCCGGGCTCGACGCCAAGTTCAGTGTGCAATATTGCCTCGCCCGCGCCGCGTTGCAGGGGCAGATACGGTTGGAGGATTTCGAGGGCAACGCCTATGACGACCCGACGGTGCGAGCGCTGATGACGCGCATCCACGCCGCGCCGCATCCCGATGCCGGCACCGCCAACGAGGAGGCGCTCGGCGCCGAGGTGCGCGTCACGTTCGACAATGGCGAGGTCATCACCAAAAAGGTTTCAGCCGCGCTCGGCCGCGGCCCCGACAACCCGATGCCGGCCGGCGCGCTCGCCGCCAAGTTCGTCAACTGCGCCTCTCGCGCGCTGCCGCCCACCGCGGTCGCGCGGCTGCAACAGATGCTGGAAACGCTGGAAACCGCGCCGAGTGTCAAGGCGGTGGTCGCTATGATCGCAACGCCGGGAAAATTGGCGGCGGAGTGACGGTGCGTCATATGCCAATTTTGTGCGGGGATTGTGACCTAGATCACAGCAGCCGCCATCGGGGCACCCCAATTCGAATGACGCATCCTTCGATGCATTCTCCCCCTTAAACTTCCCGGCGGTTGCGACCGCCGGGTTTCTTTTCGCGGTGCGCTACAGCGTCTTCTCCATAAAGACGCTGACCCCGTCGTCGGGGTAGTCGCCGAACGGGCCGCGTTCGTGAAACCCGTTGCCGCGATAGAGGCGTAGCGCGGCCTGGTTGAGGTTGCCGGTTTCGAGCTGGATCAACCGCATCGCCTGCTCGCGCGCGGCGGCCTCCGCCGCCGTCAGCAGCTTAAAGCCGACGCCTTGTCCGCGCGCCGCGTCGGTGACGAAGCAGCGCTTCAGCTCGCCCCTGTCCGGTCCGGTGCGGACCAACGCCATGCAGCCCAAGGCCGCGCCATCGCGCCGGGCGACGAAGAAATGCACATTGCTCGCGAGCAGTTCCGGCATGTCGATCATATGCCGGTGCTCGGGCGGATAGAGCGAGGCGGCGAACGCGTCCGACTGGCGCAGCAGTTCGGCCACCTCCGGCCGGTCGGGGCGCTCCTCGGCGATGGCGACCGGGGCGTCGCTCACTCGGCCGCTTCTTGCAGCGGTCGGGTCGCCGCCTCCATCTGCCGGTCGTAGGCCTCGCGCCATTCGAGCCCGGTCTCGGTGAGGAAGTCGCCGCTCCTGACCGGGTACATCTTCTCCGGATCGTCGACCCCCGGCGGCACGGCGCCGTCCTTGGCCAACGCCCGCGCCACCGCGAGGAGGCGCCGGCGCGTGCGCATGATCATCATGTCGCTGGGGCCGAGATGCTCGAAGAGGTGGTCGGTGATCGGCCCCATGCTCTCGGTGACCGCCTGGTCCTGGGCATGGATGCCGGTAATGCCGGTGTAGTTGCCGCCGGTCGCCTGCGCCGCCCGATTGATGTTCCAGTCGTTCACCGGCCGACCCTTGAGCCGCCAGCGGCCGTACCAGTCGGTGGTGTTCGGAAGATAATCGAACGTGCGGTCGAAGCCCGGCATCAGCTGGCCGTTTTTGTCGTTGGTGACAAAGGCCGGTTCATGTTTCCACCGCAGGCTGACGAACATGGTGTGGGTATCGTCCATCGGAACCCAGGCGCGGTTGTGCAGATGCGTCGCGAACTTGCCCTGCGGCGTTTGGGTCCAGAACGGCAGCATGAAGTTGGCGAAGCGCCAGTAGGTCTCGCCCGGCCCGCCGTTACGGTAGGCGGAATACATCGTGCCGACCTCGGTATCGGTAACCTGATAGTCGGGCGCGCGGTTGGTCACCGTGTAGCGGAGCAAGGCGTCGTCGGGCAGCATATCGGCCTCGATGCCGCCGCCGTGCAGAAAGCCGAAATGGCAGGTGTCGATATCGCCTTCCAGCGCCTGCAGCCAATTGCATTCACGCTGGACGAAGCTGATCTGCACTTCGGTCTCGGGAAGCAGCGTCGCCTCGATCTGCGGCAGCGGCGGGGCTTCCTTGCGCTCGCCCATATAGACCCAGATGAGGCCGTTGCGCTCGACCGCCTTGTAGGCCTTGGCGTGGACGAGATGCTTGAAGTCGCGCTCGGCCGGCACGCTCGGCATGTCGACGCAATTGCCCTCGGTGTCGAATTTCCAGCCGTGATAGACGCAGCGCAGCCCGCCTTCCTCGTTGCGGCCGAGGAACAACGAGGCGCAGCGGTGCGGGCATTTGTGATCCATGACGCCGACCTTGCCCGAACTGTCGCGGAAGGCGATCAGCTGTTCGCCGAGCAGCATCAGGCGCATCGGCTCGCCGTCGCGCTTCAGCTCCGACGACATCGCCGCCGGCATCCAATATTGCCGCATCAGTCTGCCCATCGTCGTGCCGGGGCCGACGCGGACCAGATCGTCGCTGTCCCTGCGATTCATCGTTGTTTCTCCTCCTCACTGCAAGGCGGCGCCGCAGTCACGGCACTTCAACCCAGCCCTTTCGCCGATAGTGCATGACCAGCAGGACCGGCGCCAGCGCGGCAAGCGCCGCCCACAGAATCGCGCTGACATACGGGATTTCGGAGAAGCTGACGCGATATTTCGAACCAATATGGCTTAGCTGAAGCAGAGGCGCCGCCGATAACGCCATCAGAACCGCTTCGGCTCTTGCTAGCTTTCTCCAGTAGAAGAACGGACCGAAAATGAAGGCCCACAACACCGATTGGACCCCGACTACCTGGGCCTTCTTGAAAGCCGGACTCTGAAACCGGCGCGGTCGCGAATAGATCGAGAGGTCAGCCATCGCGATCCAGCCCACGACTCACCGCCCTTTATGACCAGAGAGCCAAGCCGGGGCAGACGCGGACCAGATCGTCGCTGTCCTTTTGGCGCATGTCCTGTCTCCTTATTCCGTGCCGTCCACGGCGACCGCGATCGTCTTGGCGGTCTTGAAACGAATGTCCTTGAGTCCGGCATAGTCCGGATCGGCGAAGAAATTGCGGATCGCCTGGCGATTGGGAAAGCGGAACAGCACCAGACGATGCGGCCGCCAATCGCCCTCGATCACCTCAAACTCTCCGCCGCGAACGAGATACTCGCCGCCGTGCTTGGCGATGAAGGCGCCCACGCCCTCGCGGTACTTCTGAAACCCGTCCGGATCGCGGACCTCGAGATCGATGATCAAATACGCGGCCATGGCTGGTTCCGAGTCCTTATGACCAGAAGGCGAAGCCAAGGCCGGTGCCAGTGCCGGCCGGGGTGCGGTAGCCCGGCTCGTAATGCGACCATTCGAGCGACAAATGCTCGACGGCGCCGCCGACGCAGATCCAGTTGCGGATCTCCGAGCTGCCGGAGTTGAGCTTCTCGCGCGGCAGGTTCTGGATCGCCTCGGCGTCCTTGCGGCGCAGCATGTCGATAAAGCCGCGGTCCAGCGCCTCGTCGACAACGAAGTGGCTCAAGCCTCCCGAGCCGACGATGCCGACCCGCTTATCCTTGGGGTAGCTCTCGACCGCGGCGCGGATCGCCTGGCCGAGCTTGTAACAACGGCGCGGGGTCGGCTGGTTCGGCGGGTAGTAGGTGTTGATGCAAACCGGCACGATCGGCACGACGCCCTTCATGATCCGCTTGTGGACAAAGCCGATCGCGTGACCTTCGCCCTCGCCGTCGGGGCAGGAATCCGATGCAGCGATGTCGAATTCGTCGTCGATCAGTCGGTCGATCAGATGGCGCGCCAGGCCGGCATCGACCGGGTAATCGCGCGGCGCCTTCTCCTCGAACCAGCGCGCGCTGGCCCGCCAGCCCCAAGTCGGGTTCGCCACCGGGGCCAGCGGCACATTGCGGATAGTCTCGCCGTAATAGACCAGCATGCCGGGCATATTGTCGGGGTGGTAGAGCTCATCCTGGTCGTCGCCGACGACGATCAGCGTGTCGAGCTTGGCTTCGCGCAGATAATCGCTGAGCCGTGACATCGCCGCCTCGACCGAAGCGTGACGCGTCGTCATCCGCTCGGGCGAAATCTGCGCGTCGATATCGGCCGGGGCGCCCTTTAGCTGCGCCTCGTAGGTGGTGAGGTTGCCATCGACGTCGAGCAGATTGGTGCGTTGCGTGTCGCGCTCGATAAACCGCGGCCAATCGGTCGGCGGCGCGTTTAACATCGGCGTGTGCGAGGTGCCGATTCCGAGCACGAGCTTTGCCATCGGGGCCTCCGTGGTCTCTTACGCCCAGTGTAGCGCAGATGCTGCGAGCGGCGCAGCCTCATTGCGGTGTGTGCACGACCGGAGCGCATGATAGCGTTCGCCGAGATCAACAAGGGAGGGCAGCGATGATGGAAACCCGTGAAGGCGGCTGCCATTGCGGCCGGGTGCGCTTCCGCGCCAAGGTCGATCTCGACCGGCTGTCGCAATGCGACTGCTCGATCTGCACCAAGAAGGGCATCCTGCACCTGGTCACCGACCCCAAGGATTTCGAGCTGCTGAAGGGCAAGGACGCGCTGACCGCCTACACCTTCCAGACCGGCGTGGCGCAGCACACCTTCTGCAAGTATTGCGGGATGCACGCCTTCTACATACCGCGCTCGCAGCCGCACCAGATCACCGTCAACGCCCGCTGCCTCGACGGCATCGACGGCCCCAGCCTCAAGCCGACCCGCTTTTTCGGCGGGCGGAATTGGGAAGAGGCGCAGGCAAAGCGCCTCAGCGAGGAAGGCGTCCCGCCGCCCGACACGATGGGTGGCCGGGCCGGCGCCATCACCTTGCAGGCGATCCTCGACCGCGCGCCGGAATAGCCTAGATCACCAGCTCTTTCGACACACCGCGCACGTCAACCTCGTAGTCGAGGCCCTGCACCGGCGGGCGCGCGTAGTGCCAGGTAAGCCCGCCCGGCGCGGCACCGCGGCGGATGAACTCGTCGGCGAAATGCGGGTGGATGTCGAAGATGGTGTAGAGCTGGGTCTCGGTGACGTCGGCCCAGCCCTTGTCGAGCGCGCCCATGCGCTCCTCCATCGCGCCGAGCACGAACCGCGCCTTCTCGCGCATGCCCGCGGGCGACGTGTCGCCGTGGCGGATAATGCGCGGACCGTAGGGGCCTTCGGCGCCGCCGGCCTCACCGCCCCCGGCAATGACAAACCCGCCGGCGCCGCCCGGGACGGTGTAGGAGAAGGCGTAGAAGCTAGGCTCGAAGGGCGGGTCGATCTCCGGGCAGACATTCGAGCGGGCGACCGGGTTGATCTCGTCGTGGAAGATGCCCCAGGTCGCCAGTTGCTGCACGTAATGGCGGTTGAAGTCGATAAAGCCCTGGTCGGTGAACTGTCCCGGTGAGCGCAGCTCGCAGGCGCAGAACGCGCTCGGCGGCCGTCCGAGCCGCGCCATATGCGCCTCGGCCGCGGCAAAGCCCTCGGCGAGCTTGAGCGGCCTAGAGAACCGCACCCGCTCGACGGCATAGCCGGGTAATGCTTCGACTCCTCCCGAATACTGGAACGCGTGGGCGATGAAACGGTAGTTTCCCGGCTGGAACAACTCGATATCGGCCATGCGTTCCTCCTAGCTGATCGGCGCCGTCGCCCGTTCTAGCCACGCACCGGTCTCGCCATCGACCAGCGGGCCGATCGTCGCCCGCACCCGCGCGTGATAGTCATCGAGCCAGTCCGCCTCGCCCCGATCGAGCAGCTCGCGCGCAACCAGATTGCGGTCGATCGGCGCCAGGGTGATAGTCTCGAAGCAGAACATCGCACGCTCGGCAGCCCCATCGTCCGGCTGCACAACGATCAAATTCTCGATGCGGATGCCATAGGCGCCGGTCTTGTAATAGCCGGGCTCGTTGGAGACGATCATCCCCGGCAACAGCGGCTGGGTGTTCGCCGCCTTCGAAATGCGCTGCGGCCCTTCATGTACCGAGAGATAGCTGCCGACGCCGTGACCGGTGCCGTGGTCGTAATCGAGCCCGGCCTGCCACAGCGCGCGCCGGGCGAACCCGTCGAGCTGCGACCCGGTCGTGCCCTTGGGAAACCGCGCGGTCGCCAGCGCGATATGGCCCTTCAGCACGCGGGTGAAATTCTCGCGCATCTCGTCGCTGGGCGTGCCGATCGCGATCGTGCGGGTGATGTCGGTGGTGCCGTCGAGGTATTGCGCGCCGGAATCGAGCAGGTAAAGCGTGCCGGGTTCAAGCCGCTTCTCGGTCTGCGGGCTGGCGCGGTAATGCACGATGGCGCCGTTCGACCCAGCCCCCGAGATCGTCGGAAAGCTGAGGTCGCGAAAATATTTCCCTTCCTTGCGGAAGGCTTCGAGCCGGTCGCTGGCGGCGATCTCCTTGAGCCCGCCGTTGGGCGCCTCACGCGCCAGCCAGGCGAGGAAGCGCGTCACCGCCGCGCCGTCGCGGCGATGCGCCTCGCGGGTGCCGTCGAGCTCGATCTTGTTCTTGCAGGCCTTGGGCAGCATGCAGGGGTCGGCGGCGCGGTGAATCTGCGCGCCGGCCTTGCCGAGCCGGTCGAACACCCAGGATGCGGCGCTCGCCGGGTCGACCTGCACCCGGCCCTCCTTGGCGAGCGTGTCGAGCGCCGCGCCGAGCCGGTCCGGCGCCTCGATCGTCACCGCATTGCCGAGGTGGCGGTCGAGGCCGGGGGTCAGCTTGCGGCGGTCGATGAACAGCGTGACCGCACCGTCGGATTTCACGATCGCGAACGACAACGGCAGCGGCGTATGCGACACGTCGCCGCCACGGATGTTGAGCAGCCAGGCGATCGATTCGGGCATGGTCAGCACTGTCGCCGCGGCGCCCTCGCCGGCGAGCGCCTTGCCGATGCGCGCGCGTTTATCGGCGGCGCTTTCGCCGGCGAACTCCTCCGGCTGGGCGAAGACCGGCGCCAGCGGTGCCGCCGGCCGCCCGCCCCAGACCTGGTCGAGCGGGTTCTGGTCGACCGGCTTCAAGGACGCGCCGGCGCGCTCGACCCCGGCCTTGAGCCGCTCGACCTCCTGCGGCGTGTGCAGCCAGGGGTCGTAGCCGATGATGTCGCCTTGCGCCGCCGTGGCCGCCAGCCAGGCCGCCGGCGGCTCGTCGATCAGGTGATGGATCTCGAATGCCTTGGGATCCACTTGGGCGCCGGCCTGCAGCGTGTAGCGGCCGTCGACAAAGATCGCCGCGCGCGTCGCCAGCACTACCGCCATCCCCGCCGAGCCGGTGAACCCGGTCAGCCAGACGAGACGCTGGCCGCACAGCGGCACGTACTCGCCCTGGTGCTCGTCGGCGCGCGGGACGATGAAACCAGCAAGCCCGTGCTCCGCCAGCTTCTCCCGCAGCAGCATGAGCCGCTCGGCACGCGGCATGCGGGCGAAATCCTCGGGGCTCACGCCATCGCTGTGACCGGCGGCGAGATGCGCCTTCAGCGCCTCCAGCGCGGCGGCTAGTTCCGGCGGCGTCGGCTCGGCGACGAGCGCGTGCCAGCTCGTCCCGATCTCCGCCGGGGCCGCGAGCACGCCGCCGATCAGCGCCTCGACCGCAGCGACATCGAGCACCGACCCTGCCGCCTTCAGCAATTGCGCCAGCCGGGCCCGGCCCGGCCTTGCGTCACTCATCGCCCGCTCCCGTCAATCGACACTGGCACTCTAGCGCATTTTCGTTCCCGGAGGCGTTCGCGACAACCGGCGGCTCGCGCGCGTTGCAACGCAGTAGGTTAGTTCATTAATCAGTCAGCGATACTGACATACGCATGGCTGCTTTGCGTTCACATGATTGGATAATTAACCAAAGATCACCATTTGTGCAGTGCACCATTTACGGTGGAGGTGTCATCATGTTCGTTGTCAATCTTCTCGCCGCTGCCAAGGCCGCGCTGTCCGAATGGCGCCGCAAGCAGCAGGCCTATGCCGAACTTTCCGCGCTCGACGACCGGTCGCTCGCCGATATCGGTATCAACCGCTCGCAGATCCCGGCGATCGTCGAGGGCTTTCACGAAGCCTCGCAAAAGCCGCACGATCGCGAGCTCGTCCCGGCCTTCAGCACCTATCTGGCTGGCAACTGGTTTCCGCGGTTTCCGCCGCTCTAAGCAGCGTTGATCGCGACCAGAACGCGGCCCGCTCCCGACCAGGAGCGGGCCGTTTTATTTCCGCAGCACCAAGATCGACCAGCCATCGATGACGATGCGGAAATCGAGCGCGAGGCGCTGCGTCCGATAGGCTGCAAGGACGCCGGCCTCCTGCCGCGTCAGTAATCCCGAGAGGATTGCCCGACCACCCGGCGCGACACTGCGCGACAGGTCGCGCGCCATCAGCATCAGCGGTCGCGCCAGGATATTGGCGAAGACCAGATCGTGACCCCGGCCGCTCGCGCCGGCCGTGCGCTCGACCCGCACCAGACGCGCCAGCCCGTTGCGCCGCGTGTGGTGCCGCGCCACCCGCACCGCTTCCGGATCGATATCGCTCGCCAATACCTTGCGCCGCAGCGCCTTCGCCGCGGCAATCGCGAGGATGCCGCTGCCGGTGCCGACATCGCGCACCCGCCGGAACCGATGGCGCCGGGCGAGCCGGTCGAAGGCGATCAGGCAACCGCGGGTCGAGGCATGCTCGCCGGTGCCGAACGCGCTCGCCGCGTCGATCTCGACCGCGATCGCTCCCACCGGCGGTGTCTCGTGCCAGTGCGAGCCGTGGATGAAGAACCGGCCGATGCACTGCGGCGGAAAGGCGCGGCGGTTCTCGGCGAGCCAGTCGCGCTCGGCGATCGGCATCTCGATCAGGTCGAGAATTTTCCCGCCCGCCGCAATCGCCGCCAGGGTCAGCCGCAGGTCGAGCGCGACATCGACCAGCGCCTTCGCCGCGTAGGTCTCGACCAGCCATTCGGCCGGCCGGCCTTCTCTTGTCTCAAAGGCAGAGACGCTGCCGGTCAACGCTTCGAAGACATCGGACAGCGCGCCTGCGGCTTCGGCGCCCTCGACCCGCACTGCGACCCGCCACAGCGGCATCACCTCACGCGCGCTCGACGAAGGCGTCCATCACCTTCTTGACGTCGGCCTTCTCGAAGGCGACTTCGAGCTTGTTGTCCTCGACCACCTGGATGATCCCGTAGCCGAATTTCTGGTGGAACACCCGGTCGCCGACCGAAAACCCGCCGATTTTGCGGACCTCCTGACCGCGTGTAGGCGTCCGCGCATGCTCGATAACCAGCGGCGGACGCGGCAGGCTTTTGCGGATGCCCTCGCTCCACCCGGTGCCCCAGGCGGCGTTCGCCGCCGGGGTCGCGGCCCAGCCGGCGCCCGGGCCGAGCCCCAATTCGGTCTCAACCTCGATCTGGCCCTTGGGCAGCTCGTCGACAAAGCGCGAGCGCGCCGAGGCCTGCCATTGGCCGTGGATGCGCCGGTTGGCGGCGAACGAGACCAGCGCCCGCTGCTTCGCGCGGGTAAGCCCGACATAGGCGAGGCGCCGCTCCTCCTCGAGACCGGGCAGCCCGGCTTCCTCGATCGAGCGCTGCGAGGGAAACACGCCCTCCTCCCAGCCCGGGAGGAACACGGTGTCGAATTCGAGCCCCTTGGCGCTGTGGAGCGTCATCAGGTTGACCATGTCGCCGGCGGTATCGCGCGCGTTATCCATCACCAGGCTGACGTGTTCGAGAAACCCGGTGAGGTTCTCGAACTCGGCCATCGCGACCACCAGCTCCTTGAGGTTTTCGAGCCGCCCCGGCGCGTCCGGGGACGGATCGGCCTGCCACATCCCGGTATAGCCCGACTCGTCGAGCACGCGCTGGACCAGCTCGACATGGCTGTCACGCTCGGCCTCGGCCCGCCAACGGTCGAGCATGGTGAGGAAATTGGCGAGGGCATTGCGCGCCGCCCTGGGTAGATCGTCACCGGCAATCAGTACCCGCGCCGCCTCGACCAGCGAGATGCCTTCCGCGCGCGCCGCGGCGTGGAGCAGCTGCAGGCTGGCGGTGCCGATGCCGCGCCGGGGCGTGTTGACGATGCGCTCAAAGGCGAGGTCGTCGGCCGGCTGGTTGATCAGGCGCAGATAGGCCATCGCGTCGCGGATTTCCTGGCGCTCATAAAAGCGCGGGCCGCCGATCACACGATAGGGCAAAGCGAGCGCGATAAAGCGTTCCTCGAACTCGCGGGTCTGGAAGCCGGCGCGCACTAGGATCGCGATCTGGCTCAGCGCATGACCCTTGCGGTGCAGCGCCTCGATCTCGTCTCCGGCCCAGCGCGCCTCCTGCTCAGCGTCCCACAGCCCGCGCACGGTGACCTTGTCGCCCTCGCCGGCGCGGGTCCACAGCGTCTTGCCGAGGCGGCCGCGATTGTGATCGATGACACCGGCGGCGGCGGCGAGGATTTCCGGGGTCGAGCGGTAGTTCTCCTCGAGCCGCACGATCAGCGCGCCGGGGAAATCGCTCTCGAATTTGAGGATGTTCTCGATCTGCGCGCCGCGCCAGGAATAGATCGACTGGTCGTCGTCGCCGACGCAGCAGATGTTCTTATGCTGCTGCGCCAACAGCCGCAGCCACAGATACTGCGCGACGTTGGTGTCCTGGTACTCGTCGACCAGCACATAGCGAAAGCGATGCTGGTAGGTCGCGAGAATGTCCGGGTTGTTCTGGAACAGCGTCAAATTGTGCAGGAGCAAATCGCCGAAATCGACCGCGTTCACGGTGGCGAGGCGCTCCTGGTAGAGCCGGTAGAGCTCGATCGCCTTGCCGTCGGCGAAATCGCCGATCTCCGAGGCCGAGACCTTGTCGGGCGTCAGGCCACGATCCTTCCAGCGCTCGATGACCGCGTGCAGCACCCGCGCCGGCCAGCGCCGCTCGTCGATATTGGCGGCGGCGAGGATCTGCTTCACCAGGCGCAGCTGATCGTCGCTGTCGAGAATCGTGAAGCTCGATTTCAAGCCCACCGCCTCGGCGTGGCGGCGCAGGATGCGCGCGGCCAGCGCATGGAAGGTGCCGAGCCACACCCCTTCCGATGCATGGCCGATCATCGCCTCCAGCCGCTCGCGCATCTCGCGCGCAGCCTTATTAGTGAAGGTGACCGCCAGCATCTCGCCGGGAAAGGCACGGCGGGTGGCGAGGATATGCGCCA
>DATNJF010000398.1:0-3514 GCA_035604035.1 Allostellaceae bacterium
GCCCCTCACCGTCAACATGAACGAGGCCGAGGGCGAGCTCATTATGCGCGTCTTCGAGGCGGTGAAGCCTGACCTCTCGCTCGAAGTCGGGTTTGCCTATGGGATATCGACGCTCTTCGCGTGTTCCGCGCTCGATCGCAACGGCAAGCCTGCGCGGCATATCGTCGTCGATCCCTGCCAATCCAGCCTGTATGACGGCATCGGCCTGCTCAACATCAGGCGGGCCGGCTATGACCGCTTTGTGAAGTTGATCGAGGAACCATCCGAGACTGCGCTGCCGCGGTTGCTACGGGCCCAGACCCGGGTCCAGGCGGCAATCATCGACGGCTGGCACACTTTTGACCATGCGTTGGTCGACTTCTTTTACGTCAACAAGATGCTCGACCCCGGCGGGGTGGTGATCTTTGACGATGTCAACATGCCCGCGATCGCGCGGCTGATCGGCCACGTGTTGACCTACCCGGCCTACCGATTCTTCGACGCAACTCCCATTGCTCGCGCTCCCAACCCGTTTGTGGCGTTACGCCGACGCCTTAACGGATACGGGCGATCGGTCAAGCACTCCCGCGACAACCCATCTTGCATCGCGCTGCAAAAGACCATCGAAGATAGTCGCGCTTGGGACTGGCATCGCAACTTTTGACCCCTCCGCGCCGCGTTGACGCGCTTTGCCGCCCGGCCGATACTTGACGTCAATCGAGCCGCGACTCTCAATGGCCAACGCCGGCGCGGCAAAAACAAAGCCCTGGGGAGAGACGCATGGCCGAGCACACCTCCGACGACCTTATGGCGCTGTTCGATACCGCGCCGCTCAACCCGCGCTACTGGGTGACCTTCACCATCATGTCGGCGGTGTTCGTGCTCGATTTCTTCGACTTCTTCCTGATCGCCTTTGTCATGTCGGTGATCGGCAAGGAATGGCAGCTGACCTACGGGCAGGGCGCGCTGATCCTCTACGCCGCCGGCGTCGGCGCCATCATCGGGGCAATCGTCTGGGGCGCGCTTGGCGACCTGCTCGGGCGCAAGATGCAGTGCGTTACCGGCACCTTCATCTGCGGCATCAGCGCCGGGCTGATCGGGCTGGTGCCGACCGGGCAGTGGGAAATGCTGGCGCTGCTGCGGTTCTTCGTCGGTTTCGGCCTGGCGGCGGGGGTCACCCCGGCGCTGACCATGGTCGTCGAGCAGACCCCGACGCGCTGGCGCACCGGAATGACGAGTTTCTACGTCGTCTTCGCCAGCGCCGGCACGCTGCTCGCCTCGTTTACCTCAGCGACCTTGCTCAACGCCTTCGGCTGGCGCGGGGTGGCGATGACCGGGTTCATCGCCGTCATCGTCGGGCTGTTGGTGTGGGCCCTTGTTCCCGAATCGGTGCGCTGGCTAACCGCCAAGGGGCGCTTCGCCGAAGCGCGCCAGGGCGTCGCGAAGCAGCTCGGCGTGCCGCTCGACAGCGTGCCATTGCCGACCGCTCGGCCGGTGGCGCCGCCGCGTGCGCATCTGGGCGAGCTCTATTCGGTCAACCCGCGCCTCTTCTGGCAGACCATCCTGATCTGGGGCGGCTCCGCCTCGGCCGCCTACGGCTATTACCTCTGGGGCCCGACCATCGTCGCGCTCGCGTTGAAGATCGAGCCGGCCGTGGCCGCCAAGTACTTCATCTACGTCTCCGGCACCGGGATTGTCGGCAAGATCATCGTCTCGTTGATCGCGTCGAAGACGGGGAGGCGCTCGCTCGGCGTCGTTTTCGGCTTCGCCTCGGTCGTGTTCCTGGTGCTGGCTGGGTATTTCAATTCCGTCCTGATCGGTGACGGCTTCCCGCTGTTCATCGTGCTGATCGCCGCTTCGGCCTTCTGCGTCGAGGGCGGATTCTCCAACCTCGCGCCCTATACGGTTGAGCAGTACGGGGTGAACATGGGGTCGCGCTCGTCGGGGCTGGGACAGGCGGCGAACGGGGTCGGCAAGATTCTGGGGCCGCTCGCGTTGGCGCTGCTCGCCGGCAGCAGCAATGTCATTGCGCCCAAGGCGACGGCCGACGCGATCTTCCCGGCCTTCATCTTCCTTGCCGGCACGATGCTGGCCGTAACCTTGGCCTTCGCGTTCCTCGGCGTCGAAACGCACGGGCGGGCGATGTCGATGGGCCACGAGGCGCCGGCCCGGCGTTGATCCGGCCCGTCTCTGTGGATAACGGGGATAAGAATAAAGTAGGAACATCCGCCCGGCTTGATAAAATGGCGGCCTGACCCCTCAATTTCGGGATGGCCCCCATGGCAGGCAGCGTCAACAAGGTGATCCTCGTCGGCAATCTCGGCCGCGACCCGGAAATCCGCTCGACCAATGACGGCACGCGGATCGCCAATCTGGCGCTCGCGACCTCGGAAAGCTGGCGCGACCGCAACTCGGGCGAGCGCAAGGAGCGCACCGAGTGGCACCGCGTGGTGATCTTCAACGAGCGCCTCGTTGAGATCGCCGAGAAATACCTGCGCAAGGGCTCGAAAATCTATGTCGAGGGCGCGTTGCAGACGCGCAAATGGACCGACAACGCCGGCGTCGAGAAATATTCGACCGAGGTGGTGCTGCAGCGCTTCCGCGGCGAGCTGACGATGCTCGACGGCGCCCGCGATCGCCCCGGCGGCGGCGCGATGGAGGGCGACGCCGAATACGAAGATTTCAGCAGCGCCGGCGGCGATCAGGTCCGCTATGGCGGCACCGGCCAATCCGGGAGCGCCGCGCCCTCGCGCAGCCGCGCCCCGGCTGGCGGTGGCGACCTCGACGACGAGATCCCGTTCTGAGGCCAGCGCCCTGCACCTGCGGAGGGCTTCACCGCCGCGGATTTCTGTTCGGCGCCGGCGCGGCGGCGCTCGCGTTCCGGCCCTGGCTGGCGCGGGCGGCGAGCGGCGACTACGAGGCGATGATCCTCGGCTGTATCGACCCGCGCATGCAGGAGCCGGTGCACGACTACGCCGTGAAGCAGAAACTCATCGGGCAATATAGCCAGTTCACCATCGCCGGCGCGGCGATCGGGGTCGTCGCCCCGGCCTTCGACCAGTGGCACAAGGCGTTCTGGGACAATCTCGCCACCTCGATCCAGCTGCACAATATCAAGAGCGTCATCGCCATCGATCATCGCGATTGCGGCGCCGCCAAGATCGCCTACGGCGACGCGAGCGTCGCCACGCCCGAGATCGAGACCGAAACGCATCGCAAGGCGATGGCCGAGTTCCGCGAAGAGGTGGGACAGCGCCAGCCTCGGCTCAAGATCGAGACGTTGCTGATGGCGCTGGACGGGACGTTCATCACACTCTCATAGCCGCGTCTCGTAAGGTTCAACGGCACCCGCTATCGACCGATAGCGGCGATTGCCATCAGGACAACTGACCGCTTCTGCCCGAGGCCGTGGAAAAACGCGTCAGCGGAGGCGGCCGACGCGCTGTGTTTCGCAGGCGTGAGGGCCGAAACGGCGATAGACAGATTGGCGCGTGCGGCTTGAGCGAGGCGATCAGGTTGTGATCGCCGCGATCAG
>DATNJF010000399.1:0-2037 GCA_035604035.1 Allostellaceae bacterium
AGCACCGTTGGGCGTGCCCTTAACAGCCGAATCGCCCCAGTCGCCTCCAAACGTCGGACCGAGATAACACCCCGCCCAATTGGCAACCATCGGCGGCGACTGCGCCAACGCAGGCGCCATCGACGCAACCAGCACGGCCGCGGCCGCTCCACTTTTCCACAAGCGCATTACCCCCTCCACACACTACGCGGTCGGATGTTTTAAATATCGTCGACCCGACCCCCCAGGTCAACTCAAGGAGCAATTCGGTAGTGTCCAGGACACTACCAGCAATTCTAAATGGGCATTAGATAAGCATTGGTTAGCGACATGTGGCACAATTGTCACAATCTAAGGCCCAAAAACCAACCAGGGAACCCGATTTCGGCTAAATCATACCGTTGGGCAACATCTCGCGGGTGACGACCACGCCATCCGTCGCGGTAAACCGCACGAGGTTCACCGTCTTCGCCCAGTCCGGGGATCCCGAATAATAGGCCGGCACCACACCGCTGCCGACCTGCGCCGGCCGATCCCAGTGCCCAAGCGCCACATAATCGGCGCCCGTCGCGGCGATCGCCTCGTCACTGATCAGCCAGGACGGCCGCAGCGGGTTATGCCACGTCTCCGGCGGTTCGTAATGGCCGTGGCCGACGCAAATCTGCCATCGTGTCGTGCGTGGCCGCGGGTCGCGCAGCGGAACCATGTCGTGATAGTCGCGATGCGCGTTGCCCCAGACTTCAAGCCGGCGGTCGGCAAGATGCGCGGCGCCGTCATCGGTCAGCCCGAGAATCGACAGGCCAGGGATCGCCGCATAGCCGCCGCGCACATAGACCGAGTCGGCGGTTACCGGGTCGTGGTTGCCGGGCAGGATCACCACCGGGACGCCAGCGTCGGCGAAGAGCCGCCCGGCGCGATCGATCGTCGCCGCGGTGACCATGTGATTATCGAAGGTATCGCCGGCGAGGATCACCGCGTTCGCCGCGATCGATCGGGCGTAAGCCAGCACCGCCCTGAGGCCGCCGGTGCCGTCGCCGCCGTGCTGCGCGGCGATCCGGCTGTCGTCGACATGCAAATCCGAGCTGTGAACGAGGGTCACCTCGCCCACATTGTTTTCTTGTTGGGTCACTCAGGTTCTCTCGAAATCGATTCGTTCGCTGACCGGCAGGCCATAAAGGTAGCGACGCAGGCAATCGAGGCCCAGCTCGACCGCGCCGAGCCGAACCCATTCGCGCCCGCCGAGAATGCGCGAGCGGCGCGATTCGACATGGTCCTCGGTGGCGATGCCGATGCAGATCGAGCCGCCGAAATCGATCCGGTCGGGACCATCGTCGAGGTCGATCAGCACGGCAAGGACGTGAGTCGCGCCGCTTTCACGCCGCATCGCACGGGCCACGGCCTCGGCGGTCTCGCGAGTAATCTCGAGCGGCTCGGCGCCACCGAGCCCGACCGCGTCGAAGATTTCGCTCAGGTCGCGCGAGACGATGCCGCGGCGAAATACAGCCTCAGCGCCGGACTGAGGCAGAAAGCGCGCCGCCATCTGACCGCCGGTAAAGGTCTCGACCAGCGCCAGCGAGCCGTTTTCGCGCTGCAAGGCCTTGAGGATCACGCCTTCGAGCGAATCGTCGTCCTCGGCGAGAATGAAATTGCCGAGCCGTTTCCTGACCTCGGCGACGACCGGTTCAAGCTTGCGATCGATCTCCGCTATGTCCGCGCCGCGCACGGTCAACTTGGTCTCGATCTGCGGGTAGTGTGCGCGGAAGCCGAGCTTGACGCTGCCGTCTGGCACCAGCTCCTCGACCCCGGTCAGCAGCTGGTCGACATGCGACTCGCCGAGCCCGTAGGAATGAAACCGCTTCAGCTGGATCGCGGTCTGCGCTCCGCTTTTGGCGAGCAGCCGCGGGATGATCTGCTCTTCGAGCATCCGCCGCAGCTCGCGCGGCACGCCCGGGGTGAAGAAGAATCGCGCCTTGCCGATATCCATCGCGAAGCCGCAGGCGGTGCCGATCGGGTTGTCGAGGATCTCCGAGGTGGTCGGCAGCATTGCCTGCTTGTGGT
>DATNJF010000400.1:0-10449 GCA_035604035.1 Allostellaceae bacterium
GGCACGCGCCGGAGCCACCGCCACTTCCTGAAATTCCGCCGCCACCGCCGCTGCCGGCGCCGGTCGACCTCAACGCGATCCTTGGGCCGCTCGAGCGCCGCATCCGCCAGCGGGTGCGCGGCAAAGTCCGCTTCCGCTTCTCGTTGCTGCCGGAGTTGTGGCCGTGCCGCACCGAGGGCGGTCCGGTCGCGGCGATCGTGCTCGACCTGGTCGGCATCGCGACCGCCCTGATGGGCGAAGACGGCAGCCTTATCGTCGGCACCCGCAACATCGTCTTCGACGAAACCAATGTTTACGATTATCCGGGGGCTCGGCTCGGCGAGTTTGCGCGGATCACCGTGCGGGATAATGGCCCCGCCCTCTCTGAGGAGGAATTCGCGCGGATTTTCGAGCCCGACGCCAGCACGCGGCCGGCGATCGCCGCGGCAGCCGCGGCGGTCGAGCGGATCGGCGGCTTCACTAGGGTGGAGACCGCCGAGGGGGTCGGCACCGCGGTGCATCTCTATTTCGCGCGGGTCAACGAAGCGACGGCGCAGGATACGGACGCAATACCGCCACCGACCGCTCAAGTCGCCGAGTAGAGGCGATCAGCAGCCTTCGGCGGCAACGGCGCGCAGATAGGCGCCGTAACCGCTCTTGTCGTAGCGGGAAGCGAGGCGCAGCAGAGCTTCGGTGTCGATATACCCGCTGCGCCAGGCGATCTCTTCGAGACAAGCGATTTTGAGACCTTGGCGGTGCTCGATGGTGCGGACGAACTCGGCGGCTTCGAGCAAGGAGTCGTGTGTGCCAGTGTCGAACCAGGCGTAGCCGCGGCCGAGCCGCTCGACCGCCAGCGTGCCGGCTTCGAGATAGGCGCGGTTGACGTCGGTGATCTCGAGCTCGCCGCGGGCGGACGGCTTTACCGCGGCGGCAATGTCGATGACGGCGTTGTCGTAGCAATAAAGCCCGGTGACGGCCCAGTTTGAGCGCGGGTGCGCCGGCTTTTCTTCGATACTGGTGGCGCGCCCCTCGCGGTCGAAGGCAACGATGCCGTAGCGTCCGGGATCGGTGACCTGATAGGCGAAGATGGTGGCGCCGCTTTCGCGCTGCGCCGCAGTTTCAAGCAGCGTTCCGAGCGCGTGGCCGTAGAACATGTTGTCGCCGAGCACCAGGGCGACCGCGTCGCGACCGACAAACTCGCGGCCGACGATAAAGGCGTCGGCGAGACCGCGCGGTTCCGCCTGGGCGGCATAGGTGATGTGGACGCCCCAATCGGCACCGTCGCCCAGCACCAGGCGGAAATTCGCTTGGTCCTGCGGTGTGGTGATGACGAGGATGTCGCGAACGCCGGCTAGAAGCAGCATCGATAGCGGGTAATAGATCAGTGGTTTGTCGTAGACCGGCAGCAGCTGCTTGCTGACCGCCAGGGTGACCGGGTAGAGCCGTGTCCCGAGCCCGCCAGCGAGAACGATTCCCTTCATCGACCGCCCCCCTGAGCGGAACGCAAGCGCAGCGCCGGGCCGATCAACTCGTCGAGGCAGTCCGACAAGGAATCCTGCCACGACTTGGCGGCGAGACCGTAAGTCCGCGCGATCTTGCCGCAATCGAGCCGCGAGTTGCGCGGCCGCGGCGCCGGCAGAGGATAATCCTCGGTGGCGATCGGCTGCACGCGCAGCGGACCCTTGGCGCCGCGCTCGGCCGCGCCGGCGAAGATCGCCCGGGCGAAGCCGTACCAGGTAGTGGCCCCGGCCCCGGTGAAGTTGAAGATGCCATACCCATCCTCGCGCCCGGCATCGAGCGCGGCGGCGATGTGGATCGCGGCGCGGGCGAGCTCGGCGGCGGCAGTCGGCGCGCCATGCTGGTCGTCGACGATGCGCAACTCGTCGCGCTCGGCGCCGAGGCGCAGCATGGTCTTGACGAAATTGTGCCCGACCGCGCTGTAGACCCACGAGGTACGCAGGATGACGTGGCGGCGTAGGCGCTCGGCGATCGCCGAAGCGCCGGCGGCCTTGCTGGCGCCGTAGGCGGAGAGCGGGTTGACCGGATCGTCCTCGGTATAGGGGCTCGGCTTCGTGCCGTCGAAGACGTAATCGGTCGAGAAGTGGATGAGCGCGGCGCCGACCTCGCGGCACGCCTCAGCGAGCGCCGCCGGGCCATCGCGATTGACCGCGAAGGCTGCGTCGCGCTCCGATTCCGCCTGATCGACCGCGGTATAGGCGCCGGCATTGATGACGATGCGCGGCCGCATCGCGACGACCGCGGGCTTCACCTCATCGGGGTTCCCGAGATCGAGCTGGTCGCGCTCGACGAATTCGGGGGCAAACCCCGCGGGCCAGGCAGCGCGAGCCAGCTCATGCCCGACCTGACCGATCCGGCCGATGACGAGGACTTTGCCGCTCATCGCCTAATTGTGCCCCATGCCGCTTACTTTTACATAAACGCAGCGAATTTGGTCGTCGGTTCTCAGTAGCCTCGCGCCCGATCGACGATGTTGAGGAGCGGCTGGCCGGCGCGCAGCCGGCGGATGTTCGCGACGACATCGCGGGCGGCGATCTCGGGCACCGCGATCGAGGCGATGTGGGGTAGCACCAGCACCTGCTCCATGCCCCAGAACGGGCTTTCCGGCGGCAGCGGCTCCTCCTCGAAGACGTCGATCGTCGCCTCGGCGATCTGGCCGTCGCGGAGCGCGGCGAGAAGCGCGGCCTCGTCGACGGTGCCGCCGCGGCCGCAATTGACGAGCTTGGCGCCGCGCGGCAGCCCGTAGAGCACATCGCGGCCGACGATGTGGCGGGTCTCGCGGGTCAGCGGCAACAGGCAGACGAGGATGTCGGTGCGGGCGAGGAACGGGGCGAGGCCTTCCCGGCCGTGATAGGTCTCGACCCCGTCGATGCTGCGCGGCGAGCGGCCCCAGCCGGCGACCGGAAAGCCGATGCCGGAGAGCATCCGCGCCGCGGCGCCGCCCAAGAGGCCGATGCCCATCACCCCGACCCGGCAGTCATAGGAGGCGATCGGCAGCTCGTAGTGCCAGCGGCGATTGCGCTGCTGCCGCTCGTAGCGGACAAGGTCGCGGTAGTGGCGCAGCACGCACATCGTGACGAATTGCGCCATCATCTGCGCCATGACCTCGTCGCCGAGCCGGGCGACCGGGATGTGCGACGGGATCGTCGGATCGGCGAGGATGGGATCGACCCCGGCACCGAGATTGGTGATGAGCTTGAGGTTGGGGAGCGCGGCAAGCTCGCCGGGCGGCGCCTTCCAGACCAGCGCGGTCTCGATATCGGCCGGAGGCCCAAGCTCGGGCGAGACGCGGATTTCGAGCTCCGGCATCGCCACCTTGAGCGCGGCCGACCACGCGACGGGATCATCGAGCTTGCTCGAAAACAACAACGCGCCGGGCATACCTGTCCCCTACTCCATCAAAGACGCGATTTCGGCACATCGACTTTGGAGATGCAATTGGCGTGCATTTAGCTCCGTCATTCAGCGGATCGGCGCAGACGCGACCCCGGATGCATGAACACCGGCGATTGCCGAACCGGGTTCAGCCGGTGTAGCCCTCGTCCTCGAAGTTCGTGTTCATGGGTTCCGGGCCCACCACTCTGTGGTGTCCCGGAATGACGAGAAAGAATGATCCTGACCCCGATCCCGGCGGAACAACTCGATGCGGCGCTCGACCGCTTGGCCGGCGGCCTGACGACGCGGGAGGCGCGGGCGGCGTTGGCGACGATCCGCACGACCTCAGCAGATAGGGCGGCGGGTGCGGAAGCCGAGCGGCATCGACTGGCGGCGCTCGATTTCGCGCGGGCGCATGGAATAGCGGTGCATCCACAGGGTACCGCGTGCGCCTATAATTGGGACGGCGCGGCGCTCGACGGCGCGACGGAAGCCTATGTGATCCTGCACGAGGTCGCGCATTACCTGCTGGCGCCGCCAGAGCGCCGGGCGCTGCCGGATTTCGGGCTCGGGCCGGGGCCCGACACGCGTGACCGCGACGGCGCCGAGCGCACCGCGAGTGTGGCGCTGCTCGACCGCGAAGCCGACGAAGCGACAGCGTCGCTGCTCGGGATTTTGTGGGAGGCGGAGTTGGGCCAGCCGGCGCTCGCCTCGTTTCTCGACCAGAATTGGCTCGAAGGGCTGGAGCGCTCGGCGGTGGCGCATTTCAGCGCGGTCGCGAAGCGGCTTCTGGCCCGCGGTTTGTGGAGAAGCGGATGAACCGGATCGATCTCGAAGGCCGGGTGGCAATCGTCACCGGCGCGGCACGAGGCATCGGCCGCGCCATCGCCGAGCGGATGTCGGCCTCGGGCGCGCGGGTCGCGATCTGGGACATCGACCGCGAGGCGGCGCAGGACGCCGCCATGTCGATCGTCAACGCAGTCGATTTTGTGGCCGACGTGGCCGACCCGGGCTCGATCGAGCGCGCGCTGGCCGCAACGCAAGCGCAGCTCGGGCCACCCGACATCCTCGTCAACAACGCCGGCATCACCGGACCGAACCACCCGCTCGACGAGTACCCGGTCGAGGAGTGGCGGCGGGTGATCGAGATCGATCTGATGGGGGTCTATTACTGCTGCCGCGCGGTGGTGCCGCCGATGCGCCGCCGCGACCGCGGGCACATCGTCAACATCGCGTCGATCGCCGGCAAGGAGGGCAACCCCAACGCCTCGGCCTATTCGGCGGCGAAGGCCGGGGTGATCGGCCTCACCAAGTCGCTCGGCAAGGAACTGGCGGGGACTGGGATCCGGGTCAACGCGGTGGCCCCGGCCGCGGCCAAGACCGATATCTTCAACCAGATGAGCGAGGCGCAGATCGACTACATGCTGTCGAAGATCCCGATGGGCCGGTTCGTGCTGGTCGAGGAGATCGCCGCGCTGGTCGCGTGGCTGTGCTCGGACGAATGCTCGTTCGCGACCGGCGCGGTGTTCGATATTTCGGGCGGGCGGGCGACCTATTAGCGCACCGAGGGCAACGCCGCCGTGAGCGATATCGGCTTCATCTTCCCGTTCTGGCTCACGGTCGCCCTGGCGCTGGTCCTGGCGCTGCCAGTGACGACCGTAATCATGGCGGGGCTGGGCGTCGCCGCTTACCGCATCCGCCGGCGCGACCGCACCCGGCGCCTGACGGGGCTCAAATGGAGCGCGATCATCGTCGCGCCGTTTTGGTTCGGCGGTCTCGCGCTCGGCGGCTGGATGCTGGTAGCGACGATCTGGGGGCAGATCGACGAAGCGAAACGATATTTCACACTCGACAAGGCGGCGGAGATCGACGGCGTCGCCCTTCCCGCCGGCACGCGGGTCGAGCTCGACGAGAACCGCGTCCTCAAAGTCGCCGAACTGCCGGACGGCGCGGCCTTGACGCTGCGCGGGGCAAGCTGGCAGGGCAAGGTCGAATTCGCCGAGCCGGCGCACGCGCCCAACGCGGCGCACGGGCAGATCACCGACGGGACGCTCGCGGCGTCAACGGCGATCGACGGCATTCCGTGCCGGGCCGGCGGCCGGGTGACGTTCTTCTGGGGCGGGCAGCTGATGAGCTGCACCCTGTCGCAGAACACAGAAATAGCCGCGACAATCGCCAAGGCCGATGGCGGCACTCAAGCGCAGAAGCTCCGCTGCTTGGCGGGCGACACGATCGAGCTGGACGGATTGCGGGCCGGCGAGTTGGGCGGCTGCCGGCTCGCCGAGGCGGCGGAGTTCGGCGACATCGCCTGCGCCGCGGGAGAGCGGATTCTCGTCAGCACCGGTCAGGTTGCCGCCTGCACCTTCGCGAAACCGGCGCGCTTCGGCCCGCTCAGCCTGCCGGCGGGGAGTTCGGTCACCTATTACGACGGGCGCCCCAGCAATTTCCGGTTGCCGGCACAGGGTTCTCCGGTCGACGGCTTCGGGTTGAGCCTCCCGCCCGGGACCGAGGGGGCCTTCTGTTACCGCAAGGATGCGCCCGAGCGACTGACCGTCGGCCGCACGGCTTGTGTCGTGGTCGAGGGCGTGAAGTTGACGGGCTTCATCGAATTCGATTGCAGCGCCGACGGCGCGTACAAAAGCGGCATGCTGTTCGAGGATACGATGGTGAGCGGCAAGTGGCGGCAGCGCGGCGACTTGGTGTCGCGCGAAGACCTGTTTCCCCAGAAGGGCGGCTAGGCCGCGGCGAAGACCGACATCTTCAACCAGATGACCCAGGCCCAGATCGACTGCGTGCTGTCGAAAATTCCGATGGGGCGGTTCGTGCTAATCGAGGAGATCGCCGCCCTCGTCGCCTGGCTGTGCCCGGACGAATGCAGCTTCGCCACCGGCGCGGTGTTTGATATTTCAGGGGGCCAAGCGGCTTACTAATTTCGGCGCGAAACGCCTAGAAAATTCACCACAGAGGCACGGAGACACAGAGATATCAGCGGCGCGGCATCTCCGTGCCTCTGTGTCTCTGTGGTTTTAATGGCCGCTACGCGGTTGTGGTTAAGCCGCCTCCGCCTGCCCGATTGCCGCGGCGCGCTCGGCGAGGTGGCGGATGCGGGGCCAATCGCCGGCGGCGATGGCGTCGCGCGGCGCCATCCACGAGCCGCCGACCATCGGCACGTTGGGCAGCGCCAGGTAATGTTCGGCGGTGCGCTCGTCGATCCCGCCGGTGGGGCAAAAGGCGATGCCGGGAAAGACCGGGGCCAGCGCGCGCAATAGCGCAATGCCGCCGAGCGCCTCGGCTGGGAACAGCTTCATCACGCAAATGCCGAGGGCTCGCGCCGCCATGATCTCGGACGGGGTGGCGACGCCGGGCAGATAGGGCAACTCGGTCGCGAGTGCCGCGCCGGCGAGCTCTGGCGTCGTTCCGGGGCTGACCAGGAACTTGGCGCCCGCGCGCACCGCCTCGCTGACATCCTTGGCACGCAATAAGGTGCCGGCACCGACCGTCACTTGCGGCAGCTCGCGGGCAATCACGGCGATCGAGGCGGCGGCGGACTCGGTGCGGAAGGTGATCTCGATGACGCGGAGCCCGCCCTCGTAGAGCGCGCGGACGAGCGGCACCGCATGCGCTTCGCGCTCGACGGTGAGGACCGGGATGACTCTGGTGCCGCGAAACAGAGGATGCATGGCGATGTCCTCCTTCAGGGCGTTTCCAGATTTTACCGTGACGGATGGCGCGCCGCAGCCCTGGCAGCGACGCTCCGTCAAAGCGCCAATACTTGGCGTTGGGGGAGGCGCCGGACGCCCGGGGAAGCGCGAATCGGGGCTGGTCTACCCGCGCTTTCCCAGCGCCGCCGCCTTCCAAAGCTCCCAGGCGCGGGTCAGCACACCGGCGTTGGTCGCCATCGATGCGGCCGCCTCGCCGTCGCTGAGATAGGTCACCCTTCCATCGCCAAGCCGCAACGCATCGGCTTGCAGCCGGGCGTTGGTCTCGGTGTAAATGGCGCGAAAGACGACCTCCGCCAGTGAGCGCCCGACGACGACGTTGCCGTGTCCGCGCATCAGCGCGACGGTGGCGTCGCCGAGGCTTTGGGCCAGCGCGGCGCCGAGTTGCGGAGAGCGGATCAGCATGTCGGTCGCTTCGCCGCCGGTATCGCGAATCTCGAAAACCGGCACCTCGCGGCCAAGAAAGGAGCTCATGTGATAGGTCGGGCGGAGCTTCGCGTCGGTGACACCAAACGGGATCACCGCCGGCGAATGGCTGTGAACGACCGCTTGGACGGCCGGCTGCGCTTTGTAGATTTCGCTGTGGATGTAACGCTCGACATAAGCGGTGCGGCGGTCGCCGCCGAGCACCTCGCCGTCCACGCCAAACATCATGATGTCGGCGGCGGTGACAAGGCCCGGCGCCATGCTGCGGGCCAGCAGGAAAACGCCGGCGGCGCTGTCGTGGCGCACGCTGACATGGCCGAAGCCGTCGACCACGCCCTCGTTCGACAAGATGCGGTTGGCGGCGACGAGGTCTTCGATCAGCGCCGGGCTTGCCGGCGCCGGCTTCGCTGTGGCCAATTCGGTCCTCCCGACGGCATGATACGACCGGCAAGATAGTGAGGGAGAGCGCGGTGGAAAAGCGCAGGCTCGGCAAGACCGGCTTCGAGGTGTCGCTGTTGGGGTTCGGCTGCGGCGCGGTCGGCGGCTTGATGACCAACGGCGACCCGGCCGACCAGGAGCGCGCCGTCGCCCGCGCGCTGGAGATGGGCATCAATTATTTCGACACCGCCGCGCAATACGGCAGCGGGCGGTCGGAGACCAATCTCGGGCGCATCTGGAAATCGCTTAAGCCGAACGCCTATGTCGGCACCAAGGTGCGGCTGCCGCCGACCGAGCGCGGCAAGATCAGCGCTGCCATCGCGGCGGCGCTCGAGCAGAGCCTCTCCCGGCTGCAGATGGAGCGGGTCGATCTGTTCCAGTTCCACAACGCGATCGTGGACAAGACCGACGGCGGCGATTTTTCCGCGACCGACGTGCTGGAAGAGGTGGTCCCGGCGTTCGAGCGGTTGCGGCAGCACGGGAAGCTCGGGTTCTTTGGCATTACCGCGGTCGGTGAGACGACGGCGCTGCACCGGGTCGTCGACGCCAAGGCCTTCGCCACCGCGCAGGTCAGCTACAATTTGCTCAACCCCAGCCCGGGCGGACCAGTGCCGGCCGGGTTCCCGGCGCAGGATTACGGCAATCTGCTCAGCCATACCAAGGCCGCCGATATGGGGGTCATCAATATCCGCGTGCTCGCCGGCGGGGCGCTGTCGGGCAGCGAGGAGCGCCACGCGCTCGCCTCGCCGCCGCCTGAGCCGATCGGCTCCGGCAGCAGCTACACGATCGACCTCGAACGCGCCTGCCGGCTGATGCCGCTAGTCAGAGAAGGTCACGCCGACAGCCTGGTCGAGGCGTCGCTGCGCTATGTGATCGCCAACGAAGCGGTCTCGACCGTGCTGATCGGCATCGCCACACCGGAGCAGTTCGAATACGCGGTTCGGTCGATCGAGAAGGGCCCGCTCAGCGAGTCCGCGCTGGCGCTCGCCGCCGGGCTGCAGCACGAGTTTGTTGGGGAGAAGCGATGATCGGGATCACTCCGACCGGCGAGACCCTCGGCGCGACGGTCGAGGGGATCGACCTCAACGGCGAGCTCGACCGCGCGACATTCGCTACGATCCTCAAGGCGCTGGGCGAATACGGGGTGCTGCGTTTCCCGACGCAGCATCTCGACGCTGAGCGGCAGATGGCATTTTCGGAGCGGTTTGGGTCGCTCGAGATCAATGTCGCCGGCGCGTTCCAGGAGCCGGGGCACCCGGAGGTGATGATCCTCTCCAATATGAAGGACGCGAGCGGCCGGCCGATCGGCGCGCGCGACGCCGGGCAGGATTGGCACACCGACATGTCGTATAGCGAGACGATCGCCTTCGCCAACGTGCTCTACGCGCTGACGGTGCCGCACCGCGACGGCAAGCCGCTGGGCGGCACCGAATTCGCCAATATGCGCGCCGCCTATGCCGACCTGCCCGCCGAGCTGAAGACGCGGCTCGACGGGATGACCGTGCTGCACGATTTCAACAAATTCTGGGACATGATGCTGAAGCGGCCGGACACCTGGCGGCAACCGCTAACCGCGGAGCAGCGCGCCAAGAAGCCGCCGGTGTCGCACCCGATCTTCCTCAGCCACCCGATCACGGGGCGGAAGGTGCTCTACTGCAATCCCGGCTACGCGATCCGCATCAACGAGCTGCCCGAGGCCGAGAGCGAAGCGATGCTGGAGTTCCTGTTCGACCACCAGCTTCAGGTGAAGTACCGCTACGTCCACCGCTGGACCGAGGGCGATGTGCTGTTGTGGGACGATATCGGCACCCTGCACAACGCCCACGCCGATTACGGGCCCGACGAGCACCGCCTGATCAAGCGCTGTCAGGTGATGGCCGACCGGATTTTCGACCCGGAATTCGTCAGAGCGGCGCTAGCGTAGGGCTCCGTCAGAAATCTCCGCGACCTTCTGTTGCAGCCGCGCCGGGATCGAAACCGCCATCCGGCATGAAACCGTCCCCGTGATCGTTGACGCTGCTACTGGGCGGCGGCCTGGACCGACATCCCGAGCGCCTTTTCGACGCGCGGCTTGACCTCGCCGATCATCAATTCCATCGAGCGCATCGCCGCCTTGTGCGGGGTATCGCCAACCTTGAACGAGAAGCAGATATGCGCCGGGTGCGTCGCGTGGATTTCCGCGACCAGCTTCTCGGCGACGGTGTCGACATCGCCGATCAGCAGATCATCGCGGATGGTTTCGAGCGGCGGCTCGTCCGGAAACGGAACATCGACCAGCACCGTGCCCTGCATGACCTCCTGTCGCCGCCTCAGGCTCGAGGCGAGGCGCGACTGGTAGCGCGCATTCTCGGCGAAGCGCAGCCCCTCTTCCTCGCTGCCGGTAATGTGGGCAAAGCGGTTGACGGTGATATGAGCCTTCGCCAACGGCACGTTCTCGGCGGCGAAGGCGTCCACGATGTCGGCATATTGCTCGGCAAGTAATTTGGCCCCGCCG
>DATNJF010000401.1:0-2749 GCA_035604035.1 Allostellaceae bacterium
GCGCCAAGATCGGTGCGGATAGCGGCCTGCATAGGCCGGGGTGCGTCTTCAGGCATCGTCGCCTCCAGAGTGGGTGGGTCAGCGACCTCACTCTCAAAGAGCGATGGTCGCTAGCCAGACGCCCATGGGATCTCTCGGCGCGTCTCACCCGTTGACGTGCGCCCTTCCGAAGGTCTCTTGACCGAACCAGGAGCGGGCCTTCAACCGGCCCGGCGGAACCGCCCTTCGTGCCCTTACCGGTCCTTGCCGGACACCCCTAAGGGGCTCGGCCCCTTGACCCGACGCCCCACGCCGCGACGTGTTTCAAGTCGGAAAGAGGCAAAGATTCAAGGTGTAATAGTCCTGGCCAGACGGAACCCAATACTGCCGCTCCGGCTGACCGGATCGCCGTTGAAGCGATCCGCCGCGCGATCACTCCGTGGGTTGAAGTTCCAGGAACCGCCGCGAACGACACGGGAGGTACAGGCGCCCGTTGTGTTAGGACTGCGGTCGGTTGGAGTGCCGCTATAGCTGTCCACATAGCAATCCTCAACCCAATTCGCAACATTGCCGAGCATGTCGTAAAGACCCCACGGATTGGGCTTCTTTGACCATCCCACCGCCGCTGTCGTGGGGTGACCATCGTTACAATTGGCGAACTCGGAGATGATATCCGGTGCCAGATTCTTCAGGCTCTGGTCCGCGATGTTTTCGTAGGCGCAGCCGTCATCGATGTTGTTGCCCCAGTAGCGAGAAGTCGTCGTCCCGGCTCGTGCCGCGTATTCCCATTCCGCCTCGCTCGGAAGCCGATAGTGACCATGCCCGAACAGTGACATCAGCCAAACGAAGCGCTGCGCCTCGTTCCAGTTGATGCTCTCGACCGGCAAGTTTTCGCCCTTGAAGCGGGACGGATCGGGAGTGCTCGGAAAGATCATGACACGGCGCCATTCGCCCTGCTTCACCTCGAGCTTGGCGAAATCGAAGGGTTTGACGCAGACATTGTGGACCGGACCTTCATTCGCATACCGCCCCGGCTCGGCAGGCGATCCATTGCTGCCATCCGAACTGCCCATATCGAAGCAACCAGCCTTAACTGACACGAATTCTTGCTCCTCCGCCCATTCGGCCTCGATCTGACGCACCCCCCACCAGACCAGCCCCGCCCAGACAATGACGGCGAAAAGCGCCACCGCCATCGGCGCCGAAGCCACCATGCCCCATTGGCGGAAGCGCCGCCAACGCGCGGCCCGTCGCGAGGCGGAGACGAATTCCCTGATCTCCCCAGGCAACTCGGTGCCCCAGCGCGCGAGCAATGCCCGGGCCTCGGCTAGCACTAGGCCGACGAGCACCCGGCCACGCTTTTCCCGGCGCGTCCGAACTGCCCGCCACGCCTCTGCCTCCTCTTCCAGCCGGCCGCGCAATTCGAGGTCGCGCGCGTCAGCGTCGACCTGCGCCTTGGCGCGTGGCCAATCGGTTAGCAGCGCCTCATGCGCGAGGCGAAGCTGCGCCCAGCCGCCATCGCTGTCACTGACCAGCAGCCGCGCCTCGGGATCGAGGAACGCATCGACTAGAGTCCGCCGCGGCGAGCCCGCCGGGAACAGTAACAATGGTGCCGCACGCGCCGTTGCCATGGTGCCCCGCACCGTCACTAGCGAGCGCAACAGCGGAACCAATTCCTTCTGCACCGCCTCCGGCTGAGCCTGGAACACCTCCTCTGCGCGGCGCCCGATCGCGCCTTCCAGTCCGCCCAGCTCCTCATAGGCGGCGAAGGTCAGCAGGCCGGTATCGCTGCGCTTCTGCCAGAGCTGATCGAGCAGGAACGACAATAGCGGCAGCGCGCCGCGGTTGGCGGCGGCGGCTTGGCTGATCGCCTCGTCGAGGCTCAGTCCGCGGGCGGCGTCGTGGGCGAAGCGCAGCCCGGCTTCCTGCGCTGGTTGGCGGATGATCTGGCCGATCTCTGCGTCGTTTGCGGGCAATAGTTGGTAGCGGACCTCGTTGGCCGCGAGCCGGGCCAATGCCAGCCCCGCACTCGTCTCCAGCCGGTCAAAGAAGTCGCTACGCATGGTCGCGACGACCCAGACGAGACCGCTCTTGGCCAGCGTATCGAGCGCCGCGACAAACGCTTCGCGGACCTCATCGCCGAGACCGTCGATCGTGAACAGCTCTTCAAGCTGATCGACGACGAGAACGAGCCGCGCCTCGGCGGTCTCGGCAAGATCGGCTTTCTTGCCGGCCTCAGAAAGCCCTTGGCGGATCGGCAGCGTGGCCTGCCCGGGCGCGTCGCGGAACAAGGCGCCAAGCTGTTCCGGCGTGTAGTGCAGCCCGGCCAGTTCGGGCAGCGCGGTCGGCGACAAGATCGCCGCGGCCAGCGCCGCGAGCGGATCGCCGCCGATGTCCGAGGGCCGCATTACCGCTCGGCGCACAAGCCCGATGCGGCCGATCATCCCCGGCAACGTCAGGTCAGGCACAAGGCCCGCTTTGGCGAGCGACGACTTGCCCGAACCGCTGGCGCCAAACACCAATACGAAAGCCGAGCCGCGCTCGATCTGGCGCGCCAGCAACTCGCGCAATTCGTTGCGCGCACGGGTGCGGCCGAAGAATATCGGCGCATCCTCGAATTCGTAGGACAACAGGGCGCGGAACGGCGCCTTGTGCCAGCGGATCGCCGCGCTTGCTAGCGCCGCCCCGGCGCGGCGTTCGAGCAGCGCATGGAGGTGGTCGTAAAGCTTCTCCTCGAATTCCGCGGTGGCGCCAAAGCTGTGAGAAGCGG
>DATNJF010000402.1:0-9256 GCA_035604035.1 Allostellaceae bacterium
GACCTTGGTCCCCTACCTGCCGCTATCCGATGCGGTGATCCGGCAGATCGTGTCGCTGCAGCTCGAGCGGGTTCGCGCGCGGGTCCATGACTCCTACCGCGCTGCTTTCGAATATGACCCGGCGCTCATCGAAACCATCGCGGCGCGCTGCACCGAAACCTCGTCGGGCGCGCGCAACGTCGAAAAGATCATCTCGGGCACGTTGCTGCCGGAGCTTTCAGCAGGGGCCTTGGCGCGCCTCGGGGCGGGTCAATCGATCAACCGCCTATCCATCGGGGTGAACCCGTCCGGTTCACTCAGTTACACCGTGGAATAACTAAGCTCGAACTATCGGCAACGGGAGTTCACCATGGCGATCTATATGAAGTACGGTAGCATACCTGGTTCGGTCACCACCTCAGGTTTCGAGAAGTGGACCGAGCTAACCAGCTTTCAGTGGGGTGTTAGGCGAGGGGTCGGCTCACCGACAAGCACCGGGCTTTCGCGCGAGGCCACTGAGCCGACCCTCAGTGAGGTCGTCGTGACCAAAGAAATGGATGTCTCGGCGCCAAAGATGTTTCTCGAGGGGGTGGCAGGCCTACTCAACAACACGGTTTTAATAAAATTCACCACGACGACCAAAAATACAGTCGTTACTTTTCTCACCTACGAACTTGATAATACGTGTGTCAGCAGTTATTCGATTAGTAGCGGCGGAGACTTGCCGATGGAGTCAATAACCCTTAACTTCACCAAGATAATTAAGACGTTTACTGGCATGGATCCAGGCGTTTCCGGCAGCCCGGAATCCGTCGGTTACGATCTGGCGATCCGGAAGACGACCTAGCGAGCGATCTCGCCGGCTGCGGCCGGGGCGGAGAGCACGTCGATCACCACCGCGGTGATATTGTCGTCGGCTTGTCCGTCAAGCGCGGCGGTGATCATTTGTGTTGCGGACGCATCGTCGCCGTCTGTCAACAGCCGGACGATCTCGTGTTCGGGCAGCGTCTTCGATACCCCGTCGCTGCACAACAGAAAGCGGTCGCCGCTGCGCAACCGGTCGGTGGTTTTGTCGAGATCGACGATTTCGCTTTGGGCACCGAGCGCGCGCGTGATGACATTGGCGCGCGGATGGTTGGCGGCCTCGATTGGGGTTATCGCGCCAGCGTCGACCAATTCCTGCACGAAGCTATGGTCGTGGCTGACCTGGGTGAGCATTCCCCCGCGCAAGAGGTAGGCTCGCGAATCTCCCGCCCACAAGCACGCGTAATGCTCGCCTCGCGCAATCAACACGACGACGGTGCTGGCGAGAATGTCAGTGCCCCCGCGCCGTATCGCCTCCTCTTGGAGCCGCTTGTGAGCGCGGTCCATCCGCAGGCGCACTTCCGCCAGCAACGCGGCGCTGCCTAGTCCGGCTGGCACCGCGCGCAGCGCATCGGCGACGATCGTCGAGGCGACGTCGCCCGCCTGGTGTCCCCCGGCGCCGTCCGCCACCGCCCACAGGCCGAGATCGGGCCGGTTGACAAAGCGGTCCTCGTTATGGTCGCGCACCGCACCTGAATGGCTCGCCGCTGACGAATGAAAGCGGCCGGCCGACATCGCGCTGCGTTCGATCGGATCGACGGCGGTCATGGGCAACCAGCTCCATCGGCCGGCGTGGTTGTGGCGCCGGCATCAAGCATCTTCACGAATGTCGCTTCGTCGGGCAGAGCATCGCTCGCGAACGCACGGCGCGGCACACGCGGCGATCCTTCGGTCCACCACAGCGTGTTGCCGCTCGGATATGCCGCCGGGTCAATCCCCGCGTCGGCCGGCGCCGCCCCGGCCGCGGCAAGGATACGGTCGGCAAGCCCCTCGGGCGCGAGATCGCTCTCCACCGCGGCGAGCCCCGCCTGCTCTGCGGCGAAAAGAAAGCCGCCATTGTCGCGCGCCAGTTCGCGCGCATCGCCGGCAGGAGAAACGGCCGCAAGCGTCAGCGGGAAATGGCGGCCGACGCGGTCGACGCTGGGCATCCACAGGCCGAGCACGGCGTCGGGGCCGCAGACCCCCGGCCCCAGGGCAAACGACCAGATTGGCGCTTCGAGCCAGGCGGCAATCCACTCGTCGCCGAGCTCGGCGCGGCTCGCCGCTATTCCCTGCTGCAGCCAGCGATCCCAGGGGTCGATGAACGCGTGCGGCAAGCCGTTGCGGACAAAATCGCCACGCGCCGGGATTTTGCCGTAAAAGCCGAGCGCGCACTCGCGCAGCGACGAGCCGAAGGTCCCGAGGCTTACAGGTTCGGGCATCGAAAGTCCCTCAGGACGCCGGAGGCGAAGGGATTGAGCACCGACCCGGCGCGCAGCACGAATGTTGCCTGGTGGCCGGCGACATTGAAGGTCAGGCGGTAGCGATCGACCGACCCGGCCTGCTCTAGGCTGCCCTGGTCGAACAGCCGGAACAGCGCCCACGGGCCGGAGGCCTGCAGATCGCCGGTACCGCCCGCCGGCGCTGGGTCGAATCCCAGGCGGGCATTGGTCATGCCGTTCGCGCCGGGCCAGGTGATCTGCGTCGATTGCGCCTGGCTGCCGTTGGCGTAGGTGATGTTGGTGCCGCCGAGGCTGAGCGTCACCTGCCTGGCGGTGGCGTCGGCGGCGACCGGGGTTATGTCGAAGCGCACAGAGGGCGTATTGCCGCCGGCCCCGAAGAACATGTCGCGGATGACCGCGGCCCGCTGAAATTGCGCAAGGTCGGCCGGGGCAACGGGCGCCGGTACGCCGTCTACCGGTTGGCCGCGCCACACCGATCCGGTGGTATCGACATAGGGGCGGAGCTGAGTGTTGAAGAAGCCATCGATCAGACCGCCCGGCGCAAACAGCTTGGCGAAATCGTCGAGCGGGATTTCGCTGCTCGAGCCGGCTGTAAAGGGATAACGTCCGGCCACCGCCTGGCGGCACAGGCTGGCCGGCCCGCCGGCGGCGTTGTAGGCTTTCTTCACTTGATCGACGGTGCTTCCTGTGCGCAGCACCGTGGCGCTCGCCGCCATCGCTTCGAGCCAGCGCGCGACCGGGTCGGGCGCGGCCTTCGCCTCGGCGTGAAGGAGGGAAACCGGGTCATCGCCCGTCGGCGCGGCCGGCGTAGCGCTGGGGGACGCCATGGCGAGCTGGGAGAGCTGCTGGCGCAGGCTGTCGATCGCCTTTAGCGCCAGGTCGAGCGGTGCTCCCGCACCCGCGCCGACATAGTCGCGCAAGGCTTGATAGCGATCGTCGATCTCCTTGCCGGGAACTTCCGCCGCGGGCGTGCCGGCCGGAGCGGAAAGCAGGCCCTTCAATTGCCCGACCGAGGCTGGCGTCGCAGGCGTTGTGGCGGCGCCGGGCTTGTCAGTAGCAGTCGCGGCGGGTGCCGGCGGCGGTTGCGTGAGGTTGAGCTGACGCGAGACGGCGACAAGCAGATTGCGAATCGGCGATTGGGGAGAACCGAGGATGTAAAGGTCCTGGGCGGCTTGCTGCGGGTTGCGCAGCGGCACGACCGCCAGATCGGCGAGCAACGCGTCCCATTGCTTGGCGTAGTCGGTCTCGTAGAGGGCAATCACGTCGTGTTCGATCTGTCGGCTCTCGGTGCTGTCGGGTGCCAGCGCCGCTGCGGTTCCGAGAACCCAACTTTCGTTCGCGACTTCCTTGGTCACGTTGCCCAGTGCCGGCAGCAGCACATGGTAGAATCCGTCGATCGTATAAAAGCCAGGAACGCCATCGGTCAGCGGTTTGCCCGAGGCCCGCACAAAGACCCGGACGCCTGCGCCGCCTAGGGCGTCCGACGGTTTCCACATTGGGACTGCTTGCGCCGCGGTCGACGGCACGATCCGCGAGTAAACCCGGTTAGCGACCGGCACGCGGCTGAATGTCGTTCGCGCCACCGCGACCAATTGGTTATCGAGGTCTATCTTCGGCAGCGGGTTTTTCAGCAGCGCATCGAGGTGAGCGGCGAGCGAGTCGCGGCTCGGCGCCATGGCGGGCCCTGCAAAGGCTGCCTGCCAGTCGAGGGTCATCCACGCGCGCACCAGATCTCGGTCGAGCGGACCGGCGCCCCCGAGCATCAGATAGACCCGGGTCGCCTCGTAGAGGAAATCCGGCTGGTTGAGGTTGCTGTGCATCTGCGTTTCGAGACGCCAGAGCAACCGCGGCAGCAGCACCCGTTCGAGCGCGTGCCGGTAGATCGTTTTCGCCCCGGCGGCGAGCTTCGCGTCTTGCGACAGGAAGAAGGTCGCGCTCGCCGCGGCCTGGTCGTAGCCATGCGGCAGCGCGCGCGCCTGGTCGAGCAACGGCAGAATGCGCGGCAGATCGGCATCGGTGACCGGGTCGAGCGGCAAGTTGCCCGCGGTCAG
The DNA here is from genome assembly GCA_035604035.1 of Allostellaceae bacterium. Taxonomy (GTDB): domain Bacteria; phylum Pseudomonadota; class Alphaproteobacteria; order ATCC43930; family CGMCC-115725; genus DATARH01. The sequence goes on from DATNJF010000402.1 coordinate 4,337, forward strand.
CTCGTAGGCGGCGAGGGCCTTCGCCATCTCGTCGATGGCTTGTTGATTGACGTTGCGGTCGTGCCACAGCAGTGCGACGCCAAGCAGCAGCACCAATCCGGCCAGGCCAAAGGCGCCGCCACGCATAATCAGCCGGCGTCTCGCCGCGCCCGGCCGCTCCGACACCAGCATCGCCTCGCCGAACATCACATTCTTGACAAAGCGGGAGAGGAAATAGCTGCGCCCCTGCTCGGGCCGCAGGCTGGTGGCCCGGCGCTGGTCGATGCCGAACGAGCGCGCGAGCAGGTCGGTCAGCCGGTCGATCGGCGTTCCTTGCTGGGTTCCCGAGGTGAAATAGAAGCCGCGCAGCATCGGCGCCGGGTCGAGCCGTGAGCCGCCAAACGCTTCCTGCAGGAATTCGGCAATGGCCGGTTCGAGGCTCGCCATTTGCGGGGGAAAACCAGCAATCTGGACCCGCCGATCGGGGCTGCGCTCCGCCTGCAGGCGATCGATCAGCCGCTCATTGAGGCGCTCGATCAACGCCGCGAACTCGCCGCCAAACCCGCCTACCGGCCCGGCGTCGCTGGCGCTCAGCGGGAAGGTCGCGCCCCACACCTGGGCGCGCCTGTCGCGATCGAGATCGTCGAAGAATTCGGTGAAGCCGGAGATCAGATCGGCCTTGGTGAAGACGGCGTAGATCGGCAAGCGGACCGACAGGCGATCCTCGAGCTCCTTGATACGCCGGCGGATCGCGCGGGCATCGGCGAGGCGCTCGCCCTGCGCCGCCCAGCCGATATCGGTCAGCGCGATGGCGACGATCACCCCGTTGAGCGGTTGACGCACGCGGGTTCGCTTGAGGAGATCGAGGAAGGCGTCCCAGCCCGCCTTGTCCACCGTTGCATCGGAATCCTGGGTGGTGTAGCGGCCGGCGGTGTCGATCAGCACCGCGTCTTCGGTGAACCACCAGTCGCACAACCGGGTCCCGCCGACGCCGGAAACCGAGTTCTGTCCCATCTCGGCGGCAAGCGGAAAGCGCAGCCCCGCGTTGACCAGCGCCGTGGTCTTGCCGGCGCCCGGCGGGCCGATGATCGCGTACCACGGCTGCTCGTAGAGATACCCCTTGCTACCGCGCGCCTTACGCAAGAGCGTCAGCGCGGTGCGCAGCTTCTCCTGGACCGCGGCGACTTCGTCAGCTGAAGCCGCTATGGCCGGATCGGGCGCGGCATCCGTGACGCCCTCGGCGAGTTTTTTCTCGCGCCGGCGGCGGCGGAGGGCAAGCACCAGGGTGATCCCACCGCACAGCACAAATAGCCCGAGGATGACGAAGATCCGGTTCCATTGGCTTTCCAGGAAAGGTACGTACGGGCCGAAAGACCACAGGAGGCTCGCTAGCAGCGCAAAGCCGACAAACGGCCCCGCGAACCGCGATAGCAGACTGAGTACCGCCGAGTCCATCTCGTCACTCCGAACGCTGGAGGACGATCTCGATACGCCGGTTTTCCTCCCGCTCCTCGGGCGTCGAGTTCTTGTTGAGGGGATCGGCCTCGCCGCGGCCTTCCGCGGCGATGCGCGATGGGTCGCTCATCTGCGCGGCGAGGATCGCCTTGGCCGCGTCGGCTCGCGCCGAGGACAGCTGGAAATTCGATGGAAACTGGATCGTATGGATCGGCTGATTGTCGGTGTAGCCGATCACCTGAACCGAGCCCTGTTCCTTTTCGAGCCCGGCGCCGATGCGTGCGAGCAGCGGCGCGAACTTGGTTTCGACCGTGGCGCTGCCCGAGGCGAACATGCCGCGGTTATTGATGCGGATGATGATCGTCGGCGGCGTGCAGATGACCGTCACCAGGCCCTGGTCGACCTCGGGCTTGAGCAGCGTGCACAAATCATCCACCGGCGGCGGCAGTACCGGGGTCGGCGGCGCCGGCACCGCGACCGGCGCCCGGGCGATCTGCGGCATGTGGTCGGGCGGCGCCCGCAGCATGCGGGCGAACAAATCGTCCGAGCTGGCGTTGAGCGAGGTGGTGAACCAAATGAACAACCCTGCCAGGACGGCGAGCGCCACGCTTGCGACAACCCAGAGCGGCACGATCGGCCGCGAGCTGCGATAGGGGGCGGCAACGCCCTGCCAGTGCGGCGATAGTTCGGGCTCGATCTGCTGACGCTGGCGAACCAGCAGCGCGTAGATTTCTTCGCGCAGCCGGTCGAGCTCGGCGGGACCGCGGGCTGACAGCCGATATTGGCCCTGAAACCCGAGCGACATGCACAGATACATCAGCTCGATGACCGGCAGGAACGTGCCGGGGTTCTGACACATCTGACGCAGCAGATTGAAGAAGCGCTCGCCGCCGCGCACTTCCTGGTGGAACGTCGAGACCAGCGAGCGCGCATCCCAGATGCCGGTGCTGCCCCAGGGCGTATTCAGCACCACGTCGTCGAGGCTGGCGCACAGCGCGTAGTGCGCCGGGCGCAGCAGCTCGAGCGATACCCCCGTGTCCCGGGCGCGGCTCTCGAATTCGCGTATCGCGGCCACCGCCCGCTCGCGCAGATCCCCCGGATCGGGCTGGTTGAGCGTATTGCGCAAGCGGGCGAGCAACTGCAGCAGAGGCACCGCGGCGGCGACCAGCGGGCTCAGCCCCACAGCCATGCCACCGGCGGTGCCGTCCGGCAGCGGCCCCGAACTGCGTGGCTCGAGGGCCGGGTTGGGAGCGGCAGCAGGCGCGGGCGCAGAAGGCGCAGGCGCGGCCCGGCGCCCGCCCGGCGCCGGACGGATGACCGTGCGCTCGCTGTCGTCAGGCTCGGAAAACGGGTTGTCGCTCATGCCATTCCCCGCAACCGGCTACCCCCGGATCGCCCAAAGCTCCAACCTTAGGTTAGGAAAATCTCCGGACACATGAATGGCAAAGCCGCCTGACGTCTGCATCTGCTGCCAATGCGGGCTGTTGCGGTCGAGCTCGAAATAGGACGCGCCGGCATGGAACGGGATTTGCCGCGGCGCGACCGGCAGCGGCCGAACCGAGATACCGGGGATCGCGACGTTGACCAGATCGCGAATATGCTCGACGGCGCCGATTTTCACCTGGCTGGGGAACAGCCGCCGCAAATTCTCGGTCGGCACATCGGCATGCACGGTCAACACAAAGCTCGACGCGCGCAGGATCGAGCGGTCGGTGATGAGCCCGACCCTGACCCCGTAGCGGCGCTCCTGCAGCGGGATCGACACCGCGGTCTGCTCCAGCACCGCCGAGAGCGAGCGCCGCAAATCGGCCACCACCGGCGCGAAGCTGCGTTGCAGATCCTCATGTCGATAGGCCGGATAGGCGTTCGGGCGGCGCGTCGTCTCGGTGAACGTCGCGAACTCGCCGGCCATCTGCACCAGGGCCGAATAAAGCGTTTCCGGGTGGACGTTCGCGGTGTCGGCCCAGTGCGCCAACAACGTTTGCCAGCGGTTGATCGATTGCAGCAGCAGGAAGTCGGCGACCTCGGCGACGCCAGCCGAGCCGGGTGCCGTCAGACGGGCCGCGAGCGCTTCGCCGCGCTGGTTGATCATCCCGGCGAATTCGCTGATGAGGCCGGACAGCGGCGTTGTCGCGGCACACAGCAATGCAGGAGGTATCCAGGCGGGATCGAGCGTCGCGCGCCGGTCGGCCGTGACCTCGACGACCCGCGCCAGGCCGATGCACAAATAGCCCGCTAGCTCGTCGGTTTCGAGGAGGTAGCGCAGCCGCAGACGCGCTACCTGCAGCGCGGCCGGCTGCGGCGAGGCGGAATGCGTGTCGTAGGCCTCGAATTCTCGAGCCAGATAGCGGCCTTCGCCATCGCTGCCGTCACCGATCTCGATAGCCCCGGGCTGGCGGATTGGCGCCGCCAGGTAGACCACGACGTTGCGCGCGCTCTCCGGCAGGTCGAGCGGGGGCGGGTGATCGGTCTCGCCGGGGATGGCAAAGGACGTGCCGTCCTCGAACACACCGGCGGCCGTGGTCAGCGCGAACCGCCCCGTCGCCAGAAGATCGCGATCGATCGCCATTTCAACGATGCCCCAGGGATGGGGTCTGAGCGGCGCCACGCGGGCACGCAGGATCGTCTCAAGCCAGCGGTCTTGTTGTTGAAAGTGCTGGGCACGCAGGAACATCCCCTCGTGCCAGACGACCCTGTTGGTCCAGGTCATGGGGCGCCGGAAATTTCGTCACACGGACCGCCCGGCGGCGAAAGCGGGAAGCTGGCGCGGCTCCCCGTCACGTCGTGCGATCCCGCGCGGATGCGTCGCTGAGCGCCCGTTCATAGGCGCGAGCGAACGCCTTGCCGAAAATGCTGTCGAAATCGTCTTCGAGCGCTCGGATGATCTTGCCGTGGAGCGCCTCGAACTCGTCCCAGGCCTGCGCCTTGCGCTGCCCCGGCACGAAGGCTAAGCCACCGCGTTCCGCGGCATGACGCAGCTTGCCGGGCTCGAATTCCTCAAGCAGCGACCGCACCGCCGATTGCATCGCCGCAACGGTGGCGATCTCGTGCAGACGGATGTCGCGCAGCGCGTCCGACACGGCGTCGACCGCATTCATGTCGGTGCGCCTTCCGGCGTCGAGCAGCGCTTTCATCGCGTCGTCGTCATCGGCGGAAAACTTCAGCGGATTATTGCCTCGGCTGCGGATCGAGGTCTGCTCGATGCGGAACTCGCTCTTGATCGCCGCTCGGGCGATCATCGCTTGGCGCAGACCGCTAACGATGGCGCGAAAGGTGGCGCCCAGCGCTTCCATCGCCGCGACCGGGTCGGCCGGTCGGACATCGCGAATATCGCCGCCGCGCAAGAACGCGGTGAGCAGATCGCCAGCTGGCGGCTCTGGAGTTGGCGCCGCGGCGGGTTTTGGCGCGGCTGGCTGCACCACTGGCGCCGCCGCCTGCACGACAGGGGCCGGGGCCATCTGTACCGGCGGCGCGGGTTCCGCGGCC
>DATNJF010000403.1:0-17218 GCA_035604035.1 Allostellaceae bacterium
CTGATCGCGGCGATCACAACCTGATCGCCTCGCTCAAGCCGCACGCGCCAATCTGTCTATCGCCGTTTCGGCCCTCACGCCTGCGAAACACAGCGCGTCGGCCGCCTCCGCTGACGCGTTTTTCCACGGCCTCGGGCAGAACCAGTCGACCGACGGGCGAGCCACCGGTGAGCGTTTAGGGCTCCGATAGGCGACCTTCAAACTGAGGGATTACCAACGCGAGAGCGCGCTTGACTGGCCGAGTCGGCGCTTCTATTTAATCAAAAGGTTAATTAACTGGATGGATTAATAGACGTGATACCCGACACCTTGAGCGCGACGTTCGGCGCTCTCGCCGACCCGACCCGGCGGGCGATCCTGGCGCGGCTCAGCCTCGGCGAGGCGTCGGTCACCGAACTCGCCGAGCCGTTCGCGATGAGCCTGCCGGCGGTGTCGAAGCACCTGAAGGTGCTCGAGCGGGCCGGGCTGATTTCGCGCAGCCGCGAGGCGCAATGGCGGCCCTGCCGGCTCGCGCCGGAACCGCTCAAGGACGCGACCGATTGGCTCGCAGAGTTTCGCCGCTTCTGGGATGAAAGCCTCGACCGGCTGGCCGAGCATCTGCGCGAGCTGCAGACGAAAGGCCAAGCGACATGAGCGACGACCGCACGCTGGTGATCAAGCGGGTGCTCGACGCCCCCCGCGAACTTGTTTTCGCCGCCTGGGTCGATCCGGCGCAGGCGGCGCAATGGTGGGGGCCAAAGGGCTTCACCACCGTATCAGCCGAAATGGACGTTCGGGTTGGCGGCGAATGGCGGCGGCGCATGCGCTCGCCCGATGGTCCCGAACACCGCTCCCGCGGGGTCTATCGCGAGATCGTCAGGCCGGAACGGCTGGTCTTCACCTTTTGCTGGGAACAAGGCGGCGCTCCCGGGCACGGGCCCGAAACCGTCGTCACCCTGATTTTTGCCGACCTCGGCAGCGGCCGCACCGAGCTCACCCTGCACCAGGCGCCATTCGCAACGGTTGCGGGGCGCGACGACCACCGCACCGGCTGGTCGGGCGCGCTGGAGCGCCTGGCCGATTATCTCAAAGCCCGCGTCAACTGAGGAGACGAGCCATGGAACACCAGATCGTTTCGCGCGAGGAATGGGTCGAGGCGCGCAAGGCGCTGCTGGCGAAGGAGAAGGAGTGGACGCGGCTGCGCGACCAACTGAGCGCCGAGCGTCGCGCCCTGCCCTGGGTCCGGATCGACAAGGAATATTTGTTCGAGGGACCGAACGGCCGCGAGACGCTGGGCGACCTCTTCGCCGGGCGCAGCCAGCTCGTCATCAAGCATTTCATGCTGGGGCCGGGATGGACGGACCCCTGCGTCGGTTGCTCGTTCGAATCGGACCATATCGACGGGGTCGTGATCCATCTCGAACATCACGACGTCTCCTATGTCGCGGTGTCGCGAGCCCCCTACCCCGAGATCGCCGCCGCAAAGCAGCGCATGGGCTGGCATTTCAAGTGGCTGTCGTCGTTCGACAGCGACTTCAACTACGACTTCAACGTCTCGTTCACCCCTGAGCAAATCGCCGCCGGCCAGGCCACCTACAACTACCGCGCGGGGGCGAAACCGATGGAGGAAATGTCGGGGCGCAGCATCTTCTACAAGGACGAAAGCGGTGCGGTCTTCCACACCTATTCGTCATTCGCGCGCGGCGGCGAGGTGATGCTCAGCACCTACGCGCTGCTCGACATGACGCCGAAGGGGCGCAACGAAAAGAGCAATCTGGGCGATTGGGTGAAGCTCCACGACCGCTACGACGCCGCGGACGGCGCGAAATGCTGTCATAGTTAGGCTCGGTTCCCAACGTCACCAGGCGAGCTCACCATGAAGCTGTTTTACGGTTGGGTCATCGTCGGCGCCGGGATCGTGGTGACCTGCATCGGGTTCGGCACCGCGCTGTCGCTCGGCGTTTTTCTGCAGCCGATGTCGGTGGCGACGGGCTGGTCACGCGCCAGCATCTCGGCGGCGGCCATGGTCGATTTCCTGTGCATGGGCGTCGCTTCGCTGTTCTGGGGCGCGCTGTCGGACCGGATCGGCACACGCCTCGTGGTGATCTCGGGTGGCGCGTTGCTCGGGCTCGGGTTGATCGTGGCCAGCCGCGCGGCGACGATTGGGCAATTCTTGCTCGCCTTTGCGGTCGTCGGAGCCGCGGCCGGTAGTTTCTACGCGCCGCTGACCGCGACGGTGACGCGATGGTTCACCCAGCATCGCAGTCTTGCCGTCGCCTTGGTGTCGGCGGGCATCGGCCTCGGCTCGACAACGATCGCACCGCTCGCGCGCTGGCTGATCACCGCCTACGATTGGCGCACCGCGTTGTTTACGCTCGGAATCATCGCCTGGCTGCTGATCATCGCGGCCGGCATGCTGGTGCGGAAGCCGCCGGCCTCAGTGCAAACCGTCGGCGCGGCCAGCGCCGGAGCCGAGCGCGAGTTCACCGTGGCGGAAGCCCTGCGGACGCCGCAATTCGCGGCGATCGGACTGACCCATTTCGCCTGCTGCGTCGCCCATTCGGGGCCGATCTTCCACATGGTGACCGACGCGATCGATTGCGGCATCGCGCCGATGGCGGCGGCCACGGTGATCGGCGTCGCCGGGCTCTCGTCGGTCGGCGGCCGCGTCCTGTGCGGCCTGCTCGCCGACCGGTTTGGCGCCAAGGAAACGCTGATCGCCGGGCTGATGGTTCAGGCGGTGGCGATCAGCCTTTACCTGTTCGTCCGGGACATCAGCGCCTTCTATGCGCTGGGCATGCTGTTCGGTCTCGCCTATGGCGGGATCATGCCGCTCTACGCGACCTTGGTGCGCGAGTATTTTGGCGCGAGGATCATGGGCACCGTGTTTGGCGCGGTGGCGATGCTGTCGACGCTCGGCATGGCGGTGGGGCCGTGGACCGGCGGGTGGATTTACGATAATTTCGGCGGCTATTTCTGGCTTTACATCGCCTCATGCGCGATCGGATTGGGCGCGGTGGCGATCGCCGCCACCTTCCGTCCGCCGGAAGCCCGGGCGCTGCAGCCGAGCCTCGCCACGGGCGGCTAATCTAATCGGCGATATCGAGCCCGAGATCGAGGATTGGCGCGCTGTGGGTGATCCAGCCGGATGAGATGAGATCGACCCCGGCGGCAGCGATCGCCGGCGCGGTCTCGCGGGTGATGCGGCCGGAAGCTTCGGTGATCGCCCTTCCCGCCACCATATCGACCGCGCGGCGCAAGGTGTCGGGGTCCATGTTATCGAGCAGCACCGCGTCGATGCCTTCGTCCAACGCCTCGGCGAGTTGATCGAGGGTATCGACCTCGAGCTCGATCTTGACCAGGTGACCGGCGGCCGCCTTGGCGCGGCGCAACGCCGGGCGCACGCCGCCGGCCATCGCGACGTGGTTGTCCTTGATCAGCATCGCGTCGTCGAGGCCGAAGCGGTGGTTGGCGCCGCCACCGAGGCGCACGGCCTCCTTTTCGAGAATGCGCAGGCCGGGGGTGGTCTTCCGCGTGCAGACGATCTTGGCTTTGTGGCCTTCGATCACATCGGCCAGCGAGCGAGTCGCGGTGGCGACGCCCGACAGCCGGCACAGGAAGTTGAGCGCGGTGCGCTCCGCCGCCAGCACCGGCCGAGCCGAACCGCTGATCCGGGCGACAGCCTGGCCGCGCTCGATGCGCGCGCCATCGGCGCAGAGGCGCTTCAATTCCAGCGTGAGATCGAGCAGCTCGAACGCGAGCAACGCGGCGTCGAGCCCGGCCAGAGTTCCGGGCTGGCGCGCGGCGATGACCGCGTCGATCCGCGCGTCGGCGGGAACCACCGCATCGGTGGTGATGTCGCCGGCGCGGCCAAGATCCTCGGCCAGCGCGGCGCGGACGATCGGTTCGACAAGCAGACGGATCATCGCTCAGCCCAGTTCGAGCATGCGCTCGACGGCGCGGCGGGCGGGCGCGGCGATCTCAGCCGGCACGGTCACCTCATGGGTCATGGTTTCGAGCGCGTGGCGGATATTGCCGAGGGTGATGCGCTTCATGTGCGGGCAGAGGTTGCACGGCCGCACGAAGTCGAGATCGGGGTATTGCACCGCGACGTTGTCGCTCATCGAGCATTCGGTCAGCAGCACCACGCGAGCCGGGCGCTTCTGGCCGACATAATCGGCCATCGCTGCGGTCGAGCCGGTGAAGTCGCATTCGGCGACGACCTCGGGCGGGCATTCGGGATGCGCCAGCACGATGACGCCAGGGTAATTGGCGCGCATCTCCTGCACATCGGTGGCGGTGAAGCGCTCGTGCACCTCGCAATGACCCTTCCAGGCGATGATCTTGACTTCGGTCTGCGCCGCGATGTTGCGGGCGAGGTATTCGTCCGGGATCATGATGACCTCGGGACACCCGAGCGCCTCGACGATCTTCTTGGCGTTGCCCGAAGTGCAGCAGATGTCGCTCTCCGCCTTCACCGCAGCGGAGGTGTTGACGTAGGTGACGATCGGCACGCCCGGGTGCCGCGCGCGCAGCAGCCGCACATCCGCCGCAGTGATCGACTCGGCGAGCGAGCAGCCGGCCCTCGTGTCCGGGATCAGCACGGTCTTTTCCGGGTTTAGCAGCTTCGCGGTCTCGGCCATGAAATGGACGCCGGCGAGGACGATCACGTCGGCGTCGGTGCGCGCCGCTTCGCGCGCCAGCGCCAGGCTGTCGCCGACAATGTCCGCGACGGTGTGGAAGATGTCGGGGGTCTGGTAGTTGTGCGCCAGGACGACCGCGTTGCGCTCCTTCTTCAGCCGGAGGATCGCTGTGATGTCCTCAGCCAGTATCGGCCACTCGATCGCCGGCACATGCTTTTCGACCCGATGGTAGAGCTCGGGCAGCGGCAGGTTTGGGCGGGCGCCGGGGAAATTGGCGGGGACGGCAGGCTGCAACACGGTTTCCTCCTTATACTCATTCTGAGCATTTCTCAGCTCTGGAAAAGCCGGACGGGAGGTCAAAGCCGTCCGGCGCTGGGTTATGCTAGATATGAGAATAAGTCGTCAGCGGGCCGCGTCAAGTCCCTCATTTATCATTTTTTGATGACCTCCGCTCGGTACGACCCGCTGGCGAAAACGCCATTTTCGCCCGCCACCATGGCCGGCCGATATGCTTAAACCAATGTTAACCTTGGCTTTTGCGCCGTTTTTAAGAAATTCGGAACCCTCATGGCTCAAAGTCGTTTACGGTTACGGGGTGGGATAGTTTCCGGTGAGAGTGGCTATGAAACTCATTATGTTGCCCCTGCTTATATCCGTCGCTTATGTCGGGTTCGAGCACCGAGATGCGGCTATCGATCTTTACCGCGCTGCCTACCCCTCCGATCCGGTCAAGCGCGAAGCTCTGGAGCAATGCGCACGCATTGATCCGAACTTCAATCGCCTGGATACGATCGATCGGGACAAATGCTACTCCGCGATCGCGGTACGGGCCCCAGTCGCCATGGCCCCTGGCCCCAGCCCGTCCTATGCGCAGAACCCCAGTCACCTGCCGGGTAGCGACATTCGACGCCAAGAGGCGAACGACAGCTACCGGTTGGCGCGAGCCCCAGGGGCCGCCTCAATGGTGCCCTCTCCACATCCCGTGTCGCGAAACAAGCTGAGCCCGTAAGGCCAACTTCAAACCACGGCGCTCCCCGGCGCCATGCGTCTGCCCCGCAGGCGCAGTCCGGGCGCCGGGCGCTCGAGCAGCACCTCGGGCCGGAACCGCACGAGGCGCGCCGGGCGACCGCCGGTCGCGGCGCTGATCTCGCCAGTCTCCTCGACCAGACCCTGCTGCTCGACGAGGCGACGGAAATTCTGCTTGTGCAGCCGCACTCCGGACAGCGCCTCGACGGTGTGCTGAAGCTGCGACAGCGTGAAGGCGGGCGGCATCAGCTCGAAGACAACCGGGCGGTACTTGATCTTGCCGCGCAGCCGGCCGACCGCGGTAGCGAGGATGCGGCGATGGTCGACCGCCATCGCAACGCCGGTGCCGGCGGCTTCACCCGTCCGGCCCTGATCGCGGGCCGCTTCGGCGACGAGCCCGGCCTCGTAGAGGAGCTCGTAGCGCTCCAGCACGAGTTCCTCGTTCCATGACGCGGCTTGCAGGCCGAAGGCAACCTGGCTGCGCACCTCGCGCAGCCGCGCCTCGGCCTCGTTTGGCGCCGTGGCGGTCCAAGCCGCGAGGCCCTCCTCGATCGGCGTCAGGGTCGGCGGCCTGCCGTCGCGCCAATCCTCCCAGGGGAAATAGCGGTAGCAGCTCTGCCACACCGCCTCTGCCGAACCGCCCGTGCGCATCTCGCGCACCAGCGCGAGATAGGCGACGGTGAGCGCTGGGTCCTCGACCGCGCCGGCACCGACCAGCCGATCGCGGTCGCCGAAGGTGTAAAGCTGTTCGACATAACCGAGGCGCTGGCTGGTCTGCCTCTCAACCCAGGTTCTGAGCCCGATCTCCAGCGTCCGGTGCTCGGCCTCAAGCGGGCCGGCGGGCAAGGCCTCGACGGTCGCGCCGTGACGGATGGTCAGCACCCGCGGCTCATGCTCGCTGGCCGCGACGATGACCGCGCCCAAACCGATCGACAGCGCCGCGCCGCGCCCAGTGGTCGGGATCCCTGTTCCTGGCTTGCGCCGTATCGCCGTGACGCCATGCATTGGCGGCTATTCTACCACGAGATAGATGACGCTCGCGCGGCACGCAACAACGCGCCAGACGGTCCAGGCCGCAGCTCGTCCGCTTGTCATACGCAGCGATTATGATACCGTCGTGTGAAACTGGAGGTGGAGATGAAAAAGAGCGCGATAGTTCTGGCGGCGGCGGCAATCTGCTTCATCGGCCCTGCTGGCGTCTCTTTCGCGGACAATTATTCCTCTTGCTTGCGTGACGCGGCGCAGGACGCGGCTCGCTGTCGGTACGAGCGTTTTGACGCCGACTATGTGTGCCGTGACTTGTATGTGCAGTCTGTCGACATTTGCCGCGACAGCTACCACAAGTGGCCCCGGCGCTGACGATCGGAGGCGTTGCGCGCCTCCAGCTTTCCTCAGCCGGCGGTGATGTGGCTGCGAAACGTAAGTGGGTCGCCGATCATACGGATCGGCTCGAGGCTGCCACCGGTGCCACGCACGACGATCGTGCCGAAGTCTAGAATCCGGCCCAGCACCGACTGATCGACATCGACGCTTTCGACCTTGCTGCGGTTCATTTCCAGCGTGTGGCGGGCGAGGACGCCCGATTTGTAGATGACGCGCCGGTCGGTGACCGCGAGCTCGGTGGTCATCCGTCGGATCACGGCCGGCACCCCTGACGCGAGCCCGAAGATCGCGGCAAACGTCGCGAGCGCCTCGCCGCCTCTGCGCAGATCGCCGTCGAGGGTTAGCGCGGCGATCAACAAGACGATCGCCGCGGCGAACCAGAGGATGGCCGGGAGGAAAATGACCGGGTGCAGCCGGGTCACATGGGTAACGGTCTCGCCGGGCTGCAGCACCCGCCTGACGTAGTTCATAAAGTTCGGCCTCGCCTCCCTGATCGCCTGGCGCCACGGCGTCGCGAATCACACTTGCTTAACTTAGCTGAAACAGCAATCACGGCAATTTGTGCCTTTACTTACAGTTTCGTGTCACTAATTTTGCCGATCCGCAGCAAAATCGCGGACAGAAAAATTGCTACGCGGGAAGGAAACAGTGAACACCAGCGAAAATTCGCGAGGAATGCGCCGCCGCGCGCTACTCAAGGCGGGTGCCGCCGCCGGTTTGCTGCCTTTGGCGCGCCCGTTCGTCGTCAGCGCCTGGGCCGAGGACACGGTCAAGATCGGCCTCGACAATCCGCTGACCGGCGTCTACGCCGCGCTCGGCAAGAACGAGCTGATCGGCTGTCAGCTCGCACTCGAACAGATCAACGCAAAAGGCGGCATCCTCGGCCGGCAGGTGGAGTTGCTGGTCGAAGACTCGACCAGCGGCGACGCCGGCACCGCGGTGCAGAAGGCGCGCAAGCTGATCGAACGTGACAACGTCAACTTCCTCCTCGGCAATATCAACTCGGCGCTGGCGGTGGCTATCGCCCAGGTCAGCAACGAGAAGGGCGTCTTTCACATCGTTCCCGGAGGGCATACCGACCCGGTCACCGGCAAGGACTGCCACTGGAACGTGTTCCGCGTGTGCAACACGACGCGTATGGAGACCAATTCGATCTCCCAGGTCCTGTTCGATAAGTTCGGCAAGAAGTGGTACTTCCTGACCCCCGACTACGCCTTCGGCCATACCTTGCAAGAAGGCTTCGAGGCCGGTCTGAAGAAATTGGGTGGGACCGAGCTCGGCGCCGACCTGACGCCGCTCGGGACGACCGATTTCTCGCCGTATCTGATCAAGGCGCAAGCGGCGAGCCCGGACGTCATCATCTTCCTGCAAGCCGGCGATGACGCGGTCAACGCGCTAAAGCAGGCGGTGCAATTCGGCCTCGACAAGAAGTTCCACATCGCCGGAGCGCAGCAGGAGCTCGAAGTGCTCGAAGGCTTGCCACCCGAGGCGCGGATCGGCAACTGGGTGTTCGAATGGTACTGGAAGCAGCCCGGCGTCGCGCATCTCGACGAGTTCGTCGCGGCGATCCGCAAGACATCAGGTGGCAAAGTGCCGACGGCGCGCACCTGGTTCGGCTTCACCTCGACATGGAGCTGCGCGCTCGCGGCTGAGGCGGCAAAGTCGCTCGAACCGGTCAAAATGGCCAAGGCGATGCAGGGCCTCAAGCTGCCTCCCGAGGTGGCGCTGATGCCGAACGACCCGTTCTACCGCGAGGGCGACAACCAGCTGATGCCGACGTTGGGCATGCCCAGTCAAAGGGCGAGCAGGACCCCGAAGACCTGTTCGTGGTCGACCAGCAGGTCAGGGGCGTCGACGCGGCGCTGCCGGTCGCGGACACCGGGTGCAAGATGACGTGGCCGACCTGAGCGAGGCGGCTGCCGGGCGCCGCAGGACAGGAAGCTCCCGGCAGCCGCGCGCCACAGCCGCTGCTTTCCCATGACCCAACTCGTTCTCTTCAACATCTTTAACGGCCTCATCATCGGCGCGTTCTACGCGCTGATGGCGCTGGGCCTGTCGCTGATCCTCAATCTGTCGGGCGTCATCAATTTCGCCCATGGCGGGTTTCTCGCCATCGGCGCTTACATCGCCTACTCGCTGATACCCTATGTCGGGTTTTGGGGCGGCTTGCTACTGGCGCCGTTTCTGACCGCCGCGATCGGCATCGCGGTCGAACGCGTCTTGATCCGGCGTCTCTACGGTCGCGATCCCCTCTACAGCCTGCTGTTGACCTTCGGGCTCGCGTTCATCTTCGAGGATGGGACCCGCTACATCTGGGGCGCGCAAAGCTTGCCCTATCAAATCCCCAGCTGGCTACAAACCTCGCTCAGCAGCGAGTTGTTCTTCGTCACCGGCTACCGGGTCTTCATGGTGCTGCTGGTCGGGGTCGCGGTGGGCGCCCTGTTCGTGATCCTCAACCATACGAGGCTCGGCATCCGTATCCGCGCCGGGACGCTGGACTTGGAGACGGTTTCTGTCTTGGGGGTCAATGTACGCATCCTGCGCAACCTCAATTTCGGGCTGGGAATCTATCTCGCCGGGCTTGCGGGGGTGCTGGCCGCCGGCATGCTCGGCCTGCAGCCGACCATCGGTAGCTCGCTGCTCATGCCCAGTTTCGTCGCGATTATCGTCGGCGGCCTCGGCAGTTTGCCGGGAACGCTTCTGGGCGGGCTGTTGATCGGCGTCGCTTCAGGCCTCACCACGGTGTTCTTCCCGTCGGCGAGCGAGGCGGTGATCTACGTGATGATGGGCCTGGTTCTGCTGATCCGGCCGCGCGGCCTGCTCGGCGAAGAGGGCCGCTTCTGATGAATTCTCGAGCGAAGCGCGCTGCCGATATCGGGGTTTGGGTGGTGCTCATCACCATGCCCTATTGGATGACGCTGATCGGCGGCTATACCGAGCTGGGCAGCCGGGTCATCGTGCTCGGACTGGCGGCGATGGCGCTCAATTTCCTGCTCGGCTTTACCGGCGTATTGTCGTTCGGCCATGCTGCCTATTTCGGCCTCTCCGCCTACGGGGTCGGCATGACCATCCACTATCTCGTGCCAAGCACGCCCCTCGCGTTTCTCATCGGGGTCACCGTCGGCACGGCGGCCGCGGCATTGATCGGACCGCTGATCATCCGGCTGCGCGGCGTCTATTTTGCGATGGTGACGATTGCCTTCGGCCAGGTCTTCTACTTTATCGCCTTCCGCTGGAACTCGGTCACCGGCGGCGACGACGGCCTGACCGGCTGGCGGCGGGTTCCGATCGATCTGCATTTCACCACGATCAACATCCTCGGCAACGACAAGGCGTTCTATTACCTGGCGCTGATCGTCTTCGCCGCGTCGGCGGCGGTGATGGCGTGGCTACTGCGTTCGCCGTTCGGCCGCACCTTGCTGGCGATCCGGGAAAACGAGCGCCGGGGGCGCTTTCTCGGTATCCCCGTCGACCGGCACATCTGGATGTCCTGGGTCATCTCCTGCTTCTTCGTCAGCGTTGCCGGCGCGCTATACGCACTGCTCAACAACTTCATCGACCCGCGCGCGCTGCGCTGGGACCAGTCCGGCGATTTCGTCATCATGGCGGTGCTGGGCGGGATGCGCGTTTTTTGGGGCCCGCTGATCGGCGCGGCGATCTTCGTGGTGCTTCAGGATTACCTCTCCAGCCAAACCGAGAACTGGATGTCGCTGATCGGTTTGTTCTTCGTGCTGGTCGTGCTGTTCTTCCCGCGCGGCGTGCTCGGCCTAGTCCGGCGCAGAGCCGCGTCATGAGCCTCTTAAGCGTGGAAAACGTGACGCGCCGGTTCGGCAGCCTCATCGCCGTCGACAACGTCTCGATGACGGTCGAGCCCGGCGAGCTGCGCGCGGTAATCGGCCCCAACGGCGCCGGCAAGACGACCTTTTTCAATCTGATCAGCGGGTTCCTGCAGCCAACCTCGGGACGGATCGAGTTCGACGGGGCGGATATCACGTGGATGCTCCCGGCGCGGCGGGTGTGGCGCGGCATCGCCCGCACCTTCCAGATCACCGAGGTCTTTCCCGAGCTTTCGGTGCGCGAGAATCTGCGCATCGCGGTCGAGGTCGCTTCCGGCTACCGGCTGCGGCCGTGGATCTCGCGCGCCGCTGCCGCCGAAATCGCCGCGCGAATCGATGAGCTGTTGGCAATGGGTGGAATCGCCGGCGTCGCGCATCGCCTGGTCGGCGAGCTGAGCCACGGCGACCAGCGCGCTTGCGAAATCATGATGGCGCTGGCGCTGAAGCCGCGCCTCCTGCTGCTCGACGAGCCGACCGCCGGGATGGGCGATCAGGAGACCTACAACACCACCCAGCTTATCCGCCGGCTGCACCGCGACCAGAGCCTAACGGTGGTGCTGATCGAACACGACATGCGCGTCATCTTCCACCTCGCCGACCGCATCACCGTCTTGGCCGAGGGCGCGGTCCTGGCCGAAGGCACACCGCCAGAGATCGCCGCGAATGCGGCGGTACAGGCGGCCTATCTCGGGCAAGCCGCGTGAACGCGCTCGAAGCCCAAGGGCTGCACACCTTCTACGGCAAGAGCCATATCCTGCACGGCGTCAGCATCGCGGTCGAAGAAGGCCGCATCACCGCGCTTCTCGGCCGCAACGGCGCCGGCAAATCGACGACGCTGCGCAGCCTCATGGGCCTCACCCCGCCGCGCGAGGGACGGGTCGAAATCTTCGGCCAGGACACCACCCGGTGGCCGCCCTATCGCATCGCCGCGCTTGGGGTCGGCTACGTGCCCGAAGGGCGGCGCATCTTCGCCAACCTGACCGTGACCGAGAATTTGCGCGTGCCCCTGACCCGCGGCGGGCAATGGACCGAGGAGCGCATTTTCGCGCTGTTCCCGCGCCTCGCCGAACGCCGCAACAATCGCGGCCGGCAATTGTCGGGCGGCGAGCAGGAGATGCTGGCGATCGCCCGCGCGTTGATCCTCAACCCGAACCTGTTGATCCTCGACGAGCCGTCGCAAGGCCTGGCGCCGCTGATCGTGCGCGAGGTATTCGACGTCGTGGCGCGAATGCGTTCGGAGGGCATTTCGGTGCTGCTGGTCGAGCAAAACGCGCGGGTGAGCCTCGAGATCGCCGACCATGCCTATGTGCTCGATGACGGCAGCGTTGTTTACTCGGGTCCCGCCGCCGAGCTGCGCGCCGACGAGGCGCGGGTCCAGGAATTGGCCGGCGCCAGCGCCGAGGCGTGGTCGGAGACGGGCGCTCCGGCGTAACGGTCGTAGGGCGGAAGAGCGAAGCGTATTCCGCCATTGCCCGCGCCGACGACTTTGGCGGATTGCGCTGCGCTTATCCGCCCTACACTTCCCAACAAATGCACACCTTCGCCCTCAAGCTCATCGTGACGCCGGCGTTGATCCTCGCGGCGAGCCTTGCCAGCCGGCGCTGGGGCGAGTCGATCGGCGGCTGGTTTGTCGGCCTGCCGCTGACCTCCGGGCCGGTGTGCTTCTTCTTAGCGCTCGACGAAAGCCCGGAATTCGCCGCCGCGGCCGGACTCGGCTGCCTCGCCGGCGCCGCGGCTAAAGCCGGGCTTTGCATCGCCTATGGCCGGGTTGCACAGCATGCCGGTTGGCCGGTGGCGCTCATTGTCGCCAGTATCGCGTTCATCGTGGGTGCCGCGGTATTTGTGGCGGCAGCGTTGCCGCTCTGGCCGCTGGCGATCGCGGTCTGTGCGGCGCTGTCGCTGGCCTTGTGGCTGCTGCCACGACCCCGCCGCAGCAACACCGAGCTACCGAGGCTGCCACCCTGGGACATCCCCGCGCGGATGATCGTCGCGACATCGTTGGTGCTGGGGTTGACCGCGCTGGCGCCCTATGCCGGGCCGCAGTTGAGCGGTCTCCTGGCGACCTATCCAGTGTTCGCCGCGGTGCTCGCCGTGTTCAGCCAACGCGGGCGCGGCGCCGCTGCCGCGGTCCAGGTGCTGCGCGGACTGCTGACTGGCCTCTTCGCTTTCACCGGGTTCTTCGCGGCGCTGGCGCTGAGCCTGCCGTCTCTCGGGATCGCCGCCGGATTCGCGGTCGCGACGCTGGTTGCGCTGGCGATCCAGGCCGCATCACTTCGACTCCTGCACCGGACCTAACCCTCGACCAGCACCACCCGGCCGGTGGAATTGGCCAGGCGGATCTTCAGCGCTTCCTGGTATTCGGGCGAGTTGTACCAGCGCTTCGCCGCGGCGCTGTCGGGAAACTCGATGACGACGATCCGCGCCGGATCCTTCGACCCTTCGATCAGCTCGGCCTTGCCGCCGCGGACGACGAACTTGCCGCCATACTGGGCGACGCTCGCCCCTGCTAGCGGCCGGTAGCTCTCGTACCCCGCGGGGTTGGTGATTTCGACCTCGGCGACGATGTAGGCGGGCATCAATTCCTCCTGATGACGTGTCGGTTCATAATGAGGCGGCGTTGTCTGCGGCGAAAGCCTCTGGCATGCTGCGAGGAGCGGATCGGGGCGACGCGCCAGACGGGGAGAGGCGATGGAGATCGGGACGGGGAGCGGCAAACCGACGCTGGCGCCGCTATCGCCAGAGCGCCCCGCCCGTCTGCAAGCACTGCGGCAGTTCTTCACCGCCGGGCCGGTCGCCTGCCCCTATATCGCTGGCCAGGGCGAGCGCAAGCTGATCGTCGAGTTGTCCGGCGCAGCGGCGGCCGATTTCTACGACGAACTGTCGCGCGCCGGGTTCCGCCGCAGCCAGGGTTTCGCCTATCGCCCGGCCTGCCCGCAATGCCAAGCCTGCGTGCCGGTGCGGATCGCCGTCGAGCGCTTTGCCCATAAGAGCTCGACCCGGCGGGTGCGCAACGCCAATCGCGGCCTCATGGGGAAGCTGGTCGCGGCGCGTGCGTCCCCGGAGCAATACCAGCTCTTCACCGCCTATCAGCGCTCGCGCCACCACGACAGCGACATGGCGGCGATGACCTATGCCGACTACCGCAGCATGGTCGAGGACACGCCGCTACGCACGGTCATCGCCGAGTACCGCGACGGCGCGGGGGCGCTGGTCGCCGCCTCGCTGCTCGACCGATTGGATGATGGCGTCTCGGCGGTCTACAGCTTCTATGACCCGAGCGATGCGCGCCGCAGCCTCGGCACCTGGAGCATCCTCTGGCTGGTCGAGGAATGCCGGCGGCAGGGTTTGCCCTATGTGTATCTCGGCTACTGGATCGCCGAGAGCGCGAAGATGGCCTACAAGGCGCGTTTTCCGGCGGTCGAGCGTTTGTCTGAAGCGGGGTGGGTCCCGCTCGGCTGAGTGCGGCGCCTGCTCAGATCGGGACCGCGATGACCATCGGCATCCTGCAATCGACCCTGTTCGGCGATCTGTTCGGCACCGCTGCGATGCGCGAGGCGTTCGGCGAACCGGCGCTGATCCGCAACTGCGTCAAGGTCGAGGCGGCGCTGGCGCGGGCGCAGGCGCGGCTCGGCATCGTGCCGCAAGAGGCCGCGGCGGCGATCACCAAGGCGGCCGATGCCATTGTCTCGGGCCGCGATGCGCTCGACATGGAGCGGCTGAAGCGCGAGACCGCCACTGTCGGGTTCCCGATCCTGCCGCTGGTGCGCCAGCTGTCGGAGCGGGCGGGCGATGCCGGGCGCTGGCTGCATTGGGGCGCGACGACCCAGGACATCATCGACAGCGCCGTGGTGCTGCAAATCCGCGACGGGTTGGCGCTGATCGAGACGGAGCTGACGGCCCTGCGCGGCCACCTCGTTGCGCTCGCCAAGAAGCACCGCGACACGCCGATGCCGGGCCGCACCTTTTTCCAGCAGGCGCTGCCGATCACCTTTGGTTACAAGGCTGCGGTGTGGCTCTCCTCGTTCGACCGCCATGCCGAGCGGCTCGGCGAGTTGAAGAAGCGCGTGCTGGTGGCTGAGTTTGGCGGCGCGGTCGGCACCCTCGCCTCATTGGGCAGCGGCGACGCGGCGTTGCGCACGGTCGCCGAGCTGGCGCGCGAACTCGATCTCGGCGAGCCGGCGATCACCTGGCATGTCGCCCGCGACACCATCGCCGAGACGGTGCAATTCCTCGCCCTGCTCGGCGGCAGCCTCGGTAAGGTCGCCGAGGATGTGATGCTGATGTCGGCGACCGAGTTCGGCGAGGCGGCCGAGCCGTTCGAGGCCGGACGCGGGTCGAGCTCGACGATGCCGCAAAAGCGCAATCCGATCTCGTGCGGCGTCATCGTCGCCGCGGCACGGGCGCTGCGCCAACAGGCGGGCCTCGCGCTCGACGCGATGGTCAACAGCTTCGAGCGCAACGCCGCCGCCTGGCACCTCGAATGGATCGCGGTTCCGGAAGCCTTTGGCTACGCCGCCGGCGCGTTGCACCAGACCGTGTTCCTCGCCGGTGGGCTGATCGTCGATTCCGGCGGGATGGCGAAAAATCTCGCGCTGACCCACGGTCTGATCGTCGCCGAGGCGGTGATGATGGGGCTGGCGCCGGTCATCGGCCGCAACGAGGCGCACGACCTCGTCTACGATGCGTGCCGCGCGGCGATCGAGAGCGATCGGCCGCTCTACGATGTGTTGTGCGAGAACAAGGAAGTTGCCGGACCGCTCGGCGCCGAGAAGCTCAAGGCGCTAACCGATCCGGCGAATTATCTCGGCGCCGCCCAGGCGATGGTCGACCGGGTGCTGGACGGGCGCTAGTGAAAACTTTATAGGAATATACTTGACCATATAACCTTCAGTAACCAATTAACCTCCGATGAGAGAAACTCGGAGGACTGGCCCATGAGCCTTGACGTTCGAGCGATCAAAATCGCAGTCGATAATTTACAAGCGGAGCTGGATCGGCTGAGGAACCTGCTCGACAATTCAATCCAGGAGGCAGAGCTTCCCGATCCACGCGACCCAAGGAACAAGAACGGGAAGAACCTGACGGACCGGGGCGTCGATGCTGTCTTCCGTCATTTCGACGCCGGGAAAACTCGATATGCGGTGTCCGAACTGTTCGGAATTTCCTTCGGCGCGGCCGACTACCGCCACGCACAATGGATGAGGAAAAAGAACGGACGATAGCTCACGGGCGGCCACCAGTAGGGCGGAAAAGCGAAGCGTCTTCCGCCTACACCGCACGGGCCCAACGGCGGATGACGCTACGCTCATCCGCCCTACGACGCGGCGATCAGTCGAAGGTCGCCTTGGTCACGTCGGTCTTGCGGTCGTAAAAGATGGTGATCTTCTCGATCGTGCAGAGGTCGACGTTGCCCCACACCGCGTTCGAATCGTCGTCGCTATAGGTGACCTTCAGATCCCAATGGCAGGTGTGGGCTTTGGGGTTGAAATGCACGTTGACGACCTGGCCGTCGCCAAGAACATCCTGGCCGAGAATGTCATCGCCCCAATCGTCGGATTTCGACGGCGAGACATAAAGCGCCTTGAGCTCGTAGCCGGTCTTGTTGACCAGCTTGAAATCCTGCTTGGCATCCTGGGCGCCGGCGGGCACGGCAAAAGCGAGAACGACGGTCACAACGGCGGCGAGCAGCTTTTTCATCTCAAGACCTCTGTGGAGAGCAAAACTGAAAGCGGAGCCTAACCGAAAAGTAGAACTCGTTCCGCGGCATTGACGTTACAAGATTTGGGCCAAAAACTCACGGGCAGATGTACCCCGTGCCGCTCGGATTCTTGAAACAGCCGATCGCTTCCGGAAAGACATGGCGCGGCAGGTAGAGCACGATTTCGGGGATGAAGATGCAGGCCGCGATGGTGACAAAGAACACGATGTAGATCGAGAGTGACGCCACCAGCGCCTGCGAGAAACGCACGCCGACGAATTTCGACGCCATCAGCAGCGCGAGGCCATAGGGCGGCGTGATCAGCCCGAACGCCAGGGTGACGATCAGCACCACCCCCATATGCACCGAATTGATCCCACCGACATCGGTCAGCAAAGCAACGATCGGCATGAAGATGACGATGCACGGCACCGGCTCGATGAAATCGCCGACGATGGTGAAGAGCGCTACCAGCGCGAACATGATCTTGTAGGGATTGTTGCCGGCAATGCTCGATATCCATCCGGAAACGACGATGGGCCCGCGCAAATAGGCGAGCATCCAGCCGAAAGCGGACGCGGCGCCGATGGTTATGAGGGGCAAGGAGTAGATGAGGCCAGCATGGGCGAAATCGCGCGGCAGGCGCCTGAGAT
>DATNJF010000404.1:0-110019 GCA_035604035.1 Allostellaceae bacterium
GGGAGCCGATCGGCTCGCCGGTCTGGACATAGCCGTCGACGATCATGCGAAAGATTTCGCGGCTGCGCGCGTTAAGTTCGCTGATTGGCGAAGGCGTCGATGGTCCTGGCGTGCGCAAGCTCTGTTCTTCGGTTTGTCCCATTTCGGTGCGCGAAAATCTAGGAACCCGACCCCCAAGCGTCAACTCGTGGGCCGTGAACCCGGCGGTCAGAAGGTCTTTTTGAAGATTGCCTCGTAATTATCGCCCTTCGCCGTCGTCAGGTGTCCGATAAGATCGGAGTAGAATGGCTTGAACCCGTACTGGCTGCCGTCGTTGTTCTGGAACTTCAATTCGCCGTCCTGGACAACGCCGGTGCCGTGCAGCACGCCGCCTTGCTTTTGGTTGCCCGAGCCGATCGGACCGAAAGCATAGGTGATTGTCGCGGTGCCGTCTTGCGCGACGCTTTCGACGACGAGCGCGGCGCATAGTTGCGGCGTCCACGCCGCGTCGCTCCACAGGCCGATGAACGGGCGGTAGGGCTCTGGGACCGAGGCGGGATCGGCGAGGTGAGAGGTGACGGTCTGACCGCAGAAGACGCGGCTCGGCCCGGCCTCGGCCGGCGGTGCGGCAGCGGCTGGCGGCAACGGCTGATCCGGCGTCGGGACGAGCGGCGTCGGCTGCTGCGCGAGGGCGGCGCCGCTCGTCAGCACCATGAGCACGGTGGCGACGCGATAGACCATGTACCGCCCCGAACGTGAGTTTCCTGGTGCGGTTTCTGATCGATCAAAGTGGCTTTTCAAAGAAGATTTCGCCCGTATCGGCGCGCCGGGTCTCGATCCAGCCCGCCTTGCGATAATGCTGCTCGGCGCGGGTGCCCGCTCCGGTCATCAGCTTGGCGATCGGATGCCCGGCCTCGCGCAGGCTGGCGCAGGTGTGCTCCAGGAGGGCGCGGCCGATGCCGCGACCCTCATGCGCCGGGGCGACAAACAGCGCCCACACCCAACCGTCGCGCGGGTCTCCCGCGGCGAACCCGTTGATCGTGCCGTCATCCTCCTGCCAGACCCACAGCGCGTCGTTGTCGACGTACCAGGCGGCGTCCTCCTCGGTCACCGATTCCGGGTCGGTCAGCCGGTTCTCGGTGACGCTGTCGCGGATTTCGAAGATGCGCGAGATATCTGCCCGCGCCGCCGGCCGGATCATCAGCCGATCTTCAATTCCCGCAGCTGCTTCACGTCGGCGCGGCCGGCCGAGAGGATGTAGGCGATGTCCGAGCCGCCGGTGAGGTAACGCATGCCGAGCTTGATCAGCCAGCTCTGGAACTCGAAATCCTGACGCACTCCGCCGACCCCCATCTGCTTGCCGTGACGGCGGGCTGCGCCGGCGACCTT
Organism: Allostellaceae bacterium; assembly: GCA_035604035.1. GTDB lineage: Bacteria > Pseudomonadota > Alphaproteobacteria > ATCC43930 > CGMCC-115725 > DATARH01. The sequence continues at coordinate 1,369 of DATNJF010000404.1, forward strand.
CTCGAAGGCGGCGCGCATACGCTCCGACGAATACTGGCCGGGGATGCCCATCTCGGTCGACAGGTCGCTGGCGCCGATATGGAGCACGTCGATGCCCTCGACCGCGGCGATCTCCTCGGCGTTCTCGACCGCTTCCGGGGTCTCGATCATCGCCATCAGCACGGTTTCCTCGTTGAGGATCTTGCACACCTCGGCCTGCGGGATCGCCGCGTAGCCGAGCTGCGGCCCGCTGCCGAAGGCCGAGCGGTGACCCTTCGGCGCATAGAGGCAGGCTTGCACAATGTCCCTCGCCTCCTTGGCGTTCTGGATGTGCGGCACCATCACCCCCTGGGCGCCGCAATCGAGGATACGGGTGGCGTCATGCGGGTCGTGCGAGGTAACGCGGGCGATCGGAGTGATCCCCATGCCGAGCGCCGCGACGCAGACCCCGGCCGCGGTTTCCAGCGAGGTCGGGTTGTGTTCGAGGTCGATATAGACCGCGTCGAACCCGCAAGCCGCGGCGATCATTGCGATGTTCGGGGTGCGCAGCTGGTTGACCCCCATGCACAGCACCAGCTCGTTGTTCTTGAGCATCTTCTTCGCCTGATTCTCGCGGATTTGCGTTGGCATGATGGAGCGCTCCTTCCCGAAACCGTCATCTATGCGGAATAGCATCGTGCCCTTCGCCGGAAGGCGCAACGACCCTATATTTTAATGATGCCAAAGACTGAAAATCCGCAGCCGCTTTCCGGCATGGTCGTGCCGCGCTTCGGCGAGATCGCCAGCTTCATGCGGCTGCCGATCGAGCGCGATCCGGCAAAGCTCGACATCGCCCTCGTTGGCGTGCCGTTCGACGGCGGCACGACCAACCGCCCCGGTGCGCGCCACGGCCCGCGCGAGATCCGCACGATGTCGTGCCTGATGCGGCGCGTGCACCATGTCAGCAAGGTCGCGCCTTATGAATTGTGCCGAGTCGGCGACCACGGTGACACGCCGGTCAACCCGATCGATCTCATGGATTCGCTGGCGCGGATCGAGCAGTTCTTCGCCCGCCTGCACGCGGCCGGCGCGGCGCCATTGTCAGCCGGCGGCGACCATCTGATTACCCTGCCGATCCTCAGGGCGATCGCCCGCGAGCGGCCGGTCGGGCTCATCCATTTCGACGCCCACTCCGACACCAGCGATAGCTATTTTGGCGGCGAGAAATACACCCATGGCACGCCGTTTCGCCGGGCGATCGAGGAGGGGTTGATCGATCCCAAGCGGGTGATTCAGATCGGCATTCGCGGCTCGATGTACGAGCGCGACGAGAAGGACTGGGCCGAGAGCGTCGGCATCCGCATCGTCCATATCGAGGAGTATTTCGAGCGCGGGCCGGCCTCGGTCATCGCCGAGGCGCGGCGGATCGCCGGCGACGGCCCGACCTATGTCAGCTTCGATGTCGACGGGCTCGATCCGGTCTATGCGCCCGGCACCGGCACGCCGGAAATCGGCGGCTATTCGACCGCCGAGGCGCAGCAGATGCTGCGCGGCCTCGCCGGGCTCGACCTTGTCGGCGGCGATGTCGTCGAGGTGTCGCCGCCGTTCGATCCCTCGGGCAACACTGCGCTCGTCGGCGCGACGATGATGTTCGAGATCCTTTGTGTGCTGGCGCCGGCCGTGCACCGGCGTAAGGCGGCGGCCAAAACGGCGCAACCGGTGACCGTCGACGCAAACTGAGCCTGCTTCTGTCATTGCGAGAAGCGTAGCGACGAAGCAATCTCGTCGAGTTGTCGACGCTCGGCGCGAGATTGCTTCGCTGTGCTCGCAATGACGGGAGGAAAACCATGGCCAATGACGTGCTGACCGCCGCGCTGTCGCCGGTTGTCGAAATTGGGACCGGTAAAATCCGCGGGGCAATCGCGGGCGGCATCCACGCCTTCAAGGGCATCCCCTACGGCGCGCCGACTGGTGGCAGGAACCGCTTCCTGCCGCCGCAACCAATAGCTCCGTGGGCCGGCATCCGCGATGCGCTCGCCTATCACGGCAAGGCGCCGCAATCGCCGGCGCAGGTCAAGCGGCGCAGTGAGATGGACAACATCCTCGGGCCGGTCGACGGATCGTCGGAAGTCGAGGACTGCCTGACCCTCAATGTCTGGACGCCCGGCCTCGGCACGGCCAAGCGGCCGGTGATGGTGTGGCTGCACGGCGGCGCCTTCGCCTATGGCTCGGGCAACCGGGCTGTGACTGACGGGGCCAATCTGGCGCGGCGCGGCGATGTCGTCGTAGTCAGCGTCAACCACCGGCTCAACATCTGCGGCTATCTGCATCTAGAGGAACTCGGCGGCGAGCGCTTCGCCGGATCGGGTAATGCCGGCTCGCTCGACATGATCGCGGCGCTTGAGTGGGTGCGCGGCAATATCGGCCAGTTTGGCGGCGATCCCGGTAACGTCACGATCTTCGGCGAGTCGGGCGGGGGCGGAAAGGTCAGCGCGCTGCTGGTTATGCCGGCGGCGAAGGGCCTGTTCCATCGTGCGGTGGTCCAGTCTGGCGCGGCGGTGCGCTTCACCACGCGCGAGCGCGCCAACGCGCTGGCCGATGCGGTGCTGAAGCAATTGGGCGGCATCGACAAGCTGCAAGACGCGCCGCTCGACAAGCTCCTCGGCGCGATCGTGCCGGCCTCGCGCGCTGCCGGTCCCCGCGCCTACCCGCTGCTCGACCGTTACGATTTCGGGCCGGTCGTCGACGGCGCGACGGTGACGCAGCACCCGGCCGAGCCGAGCACCTCGCCGTTTGGTGACGACATCCCGCTGATGATCGGCGGCACCGCGCGCGAAGCGAGCCTCTTCCTCGACGACGACGCGGTGTGGCATCGCACGCTCAGCGAGGTGGAATTACGCGAACGTGTCGCCTCGGTCGCCGGCCCGGACGCAGACAAGGCGCTGGCGCTCTACCGCGAGCTTATGCCGGGCGCGAGTCCGGGCGACCGGCTGATCGCGGCGCTCACCGGCTCGAACTTCTCGGTGCGAACTTGGCTCTATGCCGACCGCCGGGCCGCGAGAGGCGGGGCGCCGGTTTATCACTATTCGCTCGACTGGGGTTCCCCGTTCGCCGGCGGGCGGATGGGCGCGCATCACGCGATGGATCTGCCATTTGTCTTCGACACGACCGAGGTGCCGCTCTCGACCAAAGGCGCCGACGGCGCGCCCGAGCTCGCCGCGGCGATGTCGGCGACCTGGGCTGCTTTCGCCCGCACCGGCAAGCCCGACAATCCGGCGATCCCGGTCTGGCCCGCCTACACCGGCGCCGAGCGCGCGACGATGGTGTTCGACACGCGCTGCCGCGTCGTCAACGACCCGCTGCGCGACGCGCGGCTCTTGTGGAGCCGCGTGGCGACCGCCGGATAGGGCCTTGGGGCGGCTCAACCCCAGTCCATCTGTAGGTCGGATCCGATCGATGGTCCGGATAGGAGTACGCCTGGTCGGTGTAATGTTGCTGGCGCTGGCGGGCGGCGGTCCGTCCTGTTCGGTGCTGGCGATAGAATGCCCGCCGCCGGGCTATGACGGCAACCGCGATTGCGGCTACGAATGCGGCGCGGGTGGCACGTGCTGCGGCAACCCGCGCTACTACGGATCGTCCATCTTGGGTACCTGGTATCCCGACCAGCGCTGCGCCGCCGCCACGAACACCTCGGCCTCGACCGCGCTGATCGCGCGGCGCGGTCCGTCGCAAAGCTACCGCGCGGCGAACTGCGTCTTGCCGAACGTGATCTCGCGTTCGGTGTCGGTGATCTTCCCCGGGCGTTGAGCGTCGGCCAGAACCGTAAGGCCGCGTTGCACCGCAGGGCACGCCGCAATTGCGTCGTACCAGCGTTTGACGGCGGGGTACTCGCCGAGGTCGAGATACCCGCGCTCGGTGAAGCGGGACGACGGTTCAATGGCGACGCGGATCCACGGGAAGGTGATGATGTCGGCCATGCTGTAGTCGTCGCCGGCCAGCCAATGCGTCTCCTCAACCCGGCGGTTCATCACCCGGGTCAGCCGCTTCGCCTCGTTGGCGTAGCGCTCGATCGCGTAGGGGATTTTCTCCGGCGCGTAGGCGCCGAAATGGTTCCACTGGCCGAACATCGGGCCGACGCCGCCCATTTGGAACATGATCCATTCGAGGCATTTGTAGCGGCCGATCGGGTCTTTCGGGATCAGCTTGCCGCCGGTCTTTTCCGACAGGTAGATCATGATCGCGGCGGACTCGAACAGCGTGAACGGCTTGCCGCCCGGCCCGTCGGGATCGATGATCGCCGGAATGCGGTGGTTGGGGGTGATCTTGAGAAATTCGGGCTTGAACTGGTCGCCAGCGCCGATATTGACCGGGATAATCTTGTATTCGAGGCCCAGCTCTTCGAGCGCGATGTGCACCTTGTGGCCGTTCGGGGTCGGCCAGGACCAGACTTCGAGCATCGGGATTTCCTCCGGTTGGATGGCGTTGCACAACGATGTCATTGCCGGCCGAGCAACGCAATCGCGGGCCGCTAGGTCAGGAAGACATGGTCAAGCTACTTGACCATGTCCGCCGCGAAAACGATATTCCCGGCATGACCGCGCAATTCAACATCGCCGAGGCGAAGGCCAAACTCTCCGAACTGCTCGATCGAGCCCTAGCCGGCGAGGATATCGTCATCGCCCGAGCTGGAGAGCCGATGGCCCGGCTGACGGCGCTGAAGCGCAAGCGGCCGCGCAAGCCCGGGGCATGGCGAGGCTGGGGCGCCGATATTCCAACCGAAGTGTTCCTGGCGCCGATGGATGATGAAGACCTCGACGCAGCGGAAGGGAAGTTCAGCGACGAATTCGGCATCAGTCTTCCCGAGCACGACGATAAGTGAGGCTGTTGCTGGACACCCATGCGCTGCTTTGGTGGGTGATGGATGATCCGCGCCTGTCCCGTATCGCGAGGACGGCGATCGGCGAACCCGAGAACGAACTTTTCGCGAGCGCCGCCGCGGCATATGAGATCGTCTACAAGCAAGGACTCGGCCGCCTCCGTCCATTACCCGATAGCCTGTCGCGCCAGTTGCAGCGCGAGGGAATTTCTGTTCTGCCGATCTCGCTTGAGCATGCCCTGGCGGCGGCAGCTCTGCCTCGTCCGCACCGCGATCCCTGGGATCGCATCATGATGGCGCAAGCGCTCGCCGAAAACCTGATCGTCGTCACCATCGACCGGGTGTTTGGCGATTACGGCGTGTCGGTGCTGTGGTAACCGGTCAGTCCTGGATGTCCCACTCGGCGAGGCGTTCCAGCCAGCCTTTGGCCGCGCCATAGCGCAGCCATTCCTCGAGATGGTCGAAGCCGAGCTTCCGGTAGAAGCCGCGCGCCGGGTTCCAGTCGAGCACGTGAAAGTCGATGCGTCCCCAGCCGCGCTCCAGCGCGATTGTCGCCAGCCGTGCCATTAGCCGCCGCCCGACCCCGTGGCCGCGCGCCGCCTCGCGCACGAAAATGTCTTCGAGGTAGAGGGTGGGCTGGCCGAGCCAGGTCGAGAAGCGCGTGTGGAACAGCGCCATTCCGACGGGCTCGCCGTCGAGTTTGGCGATCAGCGCCTCGAATTGCGGATTGTCGCCGAAACCGTGCTCGCGCAGCTGATCCGCGGTGGCGACGACCGCGTCCGGCGCCTTCTCGTACAGCGCCAGCTCGCGGATGAAATCGAGGATGAGGCCGCAATCGTCGATGGTCGCAAAGCGGAGCGTGACTCTATCTCCCTTTGGGCTCATCGCTCGCGCCATTCGCGCGGCCCGCTGCCGGGCGGACCGAAATCGCGCGGCGCCAGGCCGGCCTGGAACCAGGTCACGAAGGTGTAGATGCTGTAGACCGGCAGCAGCAGATGGTCGGAAAGCGCGCGGGCGTATGGTGTCATGTTGGTGCATTCGAGGACGATGGCGCCGGTGTCGGGATGCGCCGCGACCAGCGCCTCGCCGGCTTCGATTATGTCGCGCTCGGCCAAAGCGGCGTCGAGCGTGTGTTTCTCGTCGAGCATGACACGGGTGAACTCGCGGCCGTTATCGGTGCCGACGACCGGGGTCGCGGGGTCGGCGCCGGCGGCGATAAAGTGCTCGGGCGTGAGGCTTCCGGCGCTGACCGTCAGCACCCCAACCCGCTTGCCGGGCGGCAGGATGCGTTCGACCAGCGGGATCTGCATCAGGCTCGATGCCGCCACCGGCACGCCGACATGCGCCGCCAGCTCGCGCTGGTAGAGCGAGAGGAACCCGCACGTCGTGGTGATGCCGTCGGCGCCGAGCTGCACCAGCTCCGCCGCCGCGTCGAGAAAGGCGTTGATGAGACCCTGCGATTTGTGACGCACGACCCGGTCGGGGGTGGCGCCGGGCACGACCTTGTAGAGCACCGGGAACGGCCAAGTGCTGCCATTGCCCATGTCGCCGGGGATGCGCGGGAATTCGGTCTCGAGCATCAGGATGCCGACGCGCGAGCCGTAAAGCCCCTTGCCGCCATGGGCGATGCGGGATTTGTCTGTGGTCATAGTGCGCAACTTAGTGCAATCCGCGCCAACGAAAAAGCGCGCCCCCGAGGGAGCGCGCTTTCGTCGTTGGACCCCGACTTCTGTCGGGGTGATTTGAGCGGCTAGCCGCTCAAATCAATTCGTCAGACCATAGAATTTGGCGGCGTTTCCGCAGGTCATCGCGAACTTGATGTCCGCCGGGAGGTGGCTGAACTGGTCGTCGATGTACTTCGCCGATTCCGGCCACACGCCGTCGGGATGCGGGAAGTCCGAGCCCCACATCAGGGTCTCAACGCCCATATCCTCGATCAGCTTGGTGCCGACGCGGTCGTACTGGAACGTCGCCTTGCACTGGTTGCGCCAGTACTCGCTCGGCATCTTCTTGAGCTTCAGGTCCTGGTACTGGTCCTTGTACTCGAAATCCATGCGGTCGATGACGTAGGGGATCCAGCCGATACCGCTCTCGCCGAAGACGACGCGGATGTTCGGGAAACGCTCGAACACCGCCGCGCCCATCAGATCGGTTAGGATCGTCGCCAGCGTCATCTGGAAACGGACCAGCCCGCTATAGGTCATGCGGCGGGAGACCTCCGGCTCGAGCGTTTTGCGTAGCTCTGGGTCGGTCGCCGGGAAGGTGTGGAAATGCAGCGGCAGCTGCGTCTCGTTGACCGCCTCCCATAGCGGATCCCACATCGGGTGCCACATCCCCGTCATGTGCCATGAACAGGAAAGCTCGACGCCCTTCATCCCCATCTTCGCGACGCGCCGGACTTCGCGCGCGGCGCCCTCGATATTGTTGTAGGGCAGGCAGGCGAGACCGATCATGCGATCGGGGTAGTAGCTGGTGAAGTTGTGCATGAAGTCATTGTAGATGTGCAGCATCTCGTCGGCCGCTTCCGGGTCTTGCATCTTCGCGCAGGCCGCTAGAATGCCGTAGATGACCTCAGCATCGACGCCGTCGCGGTCCAAGTCCTTGACCCGCAGATGCGGGTCGCCGGGGCGCCGCAGCCCCTTTTCGAAATAGTCGCGGTAAAGACCGGCCTCGGCCATCTTGTCGGCGCGCAGCTGCTTGCCCGGGACATGCGGCGTGCCGGTGGCGCCGACTCCGCCACACTGGCCGTAATTGGCGCCATTCTTGTCGGTCCAGACCTCCGTCCCGTCCGCTTGTTTGGCGACAAACGGCATCAGGTCCCTCAGCTTGCTCGACGCGTTCCGTGTGAACAGGTCGGGCGGCAGCCAGAGCATGTCGAGATGGCAATCGGCCGAAATGCGCTTGTATTGCATCAGCTTCGTCTCCCTGCGGCGGGTCGTGGGCGTGACGGATGATAAGCAACCGTCAGCTTCCCTCACTGTATCGCAGCTTCCGGGCGATGTCCCCCGGCGATTTCCCGCGATTTTGCCGGGCCGTCATGCGCGGGCGGCACTATATTGAAGCGCATGGATGACGTCGCCCGCCCGCCTGACGACGCAGCGCGCCTTGAGCGCTTCGAGGCGCGGGTGGCGCGCGAGGACAAGGTCGAACCCAATGACTGGATGCCCGACGCCTATCGCCGGACGCTGATCCGGCAGATTTCGCAGCATGCGCACTCGGAAGTTGTCGGCATGTTGCCGGAGGGCAACTGGCTGACCCGGGCGCCGACCCTCAAGCGCAAGGCGATCCTCCTCGCCAAGGTACAAGACGAGGCCGGACACGGGCTTTATCTCTATGCGGCGACGGAAACGCTCGGCGTCTCGCGCGAGGAGCTGGTCGAGCAGCTGCTGACCGGCGCCGCCAAGTATTCGTCGATCTTCAACTACCCGACCCTGACCTGGGCCGATGTCGGGGCGATCGGCTGGCTGGTCGATGGCGCCGCGATCATGAACCAGATCCCGCTCTGCCGCTGCTCCTACGGGCCTTACGCGCGGGCGATGATCCGCATCTGCAAGGAGGAAAGTTTCCACCAGCGCCAGGGCTTCGAGATCATGCTGACCTTGAGCCGCGGCACCCAAGAGCAGAAGGCGATGGCGCAGGACGCGCTCGACCGCTGGTGGTGGCCGAGCCTGATGATGTTCGGTCCGCATGACAGCGACTCGCCGCATACCGACAACTCGACGCGGTGGAAGATCAAGCGCGTCTCTAACGACGAATTGCGCCAGCGCTTTATCGACGCGACGGTGCCGCAATCGAAGTATCTCGGGCTGACGATTCCCGATCCCAAGCTGAAGTTTGACAAGAAGACCGGACACTGGCGCATCGGCGAGATCGACTGGGCCGAGTTCCGCCGCGTCATCGCCGGTGACGGGCCGTGCAACCGCGAACGCCTCGCCGACCGTCAGACGGCGCACGACGACGGCGCCTGGGTACGCGACGCGGCGCTGGCCTACGCCGAGAAGCGACGAAAGCAGGCGGCATGACCGAAGCCATGATGCCGCTGTGGGAAGTCTTTATTCGGGCCAAGGCGGGGCTGGCGCATCGCCATGTCGGCAGCGTCCACGCCGCCGACGCGGAGATGGCGCTGCAGGCGGCACGCGATGTCTACACAAGGCGCGGCGAAGGCGTGTCGCTGTGGGTGGTGCCGTCGGCTTCGATCACCGCCTCCGACCCCGCCGAAGAGGCCGAACTGTTCGAGCCGGCCACGGCCAAACCCTACCGTCATCCGACCTTCTACACGGTGCCGAAAGAAGTCGGCGACATGTGATGGCGGGTGTGCCATTCGATGACGTGCTGGGCCTCGCCGACGACGCGCTGATTCTCGGCCACCGTCTGTCGGAATGGTGCGGGCACGCGCCGCTGCTGGAAGAGGAGTTATCGCTCGCCAATATCGGGCTCGACCTGATCGGCCAGGCGCGCGCGCTCTACGACTACGCCGGCGCCATCGAAGGCAAGGGCCGCGATCAGGACGCGCTTGCCTACCTGCGCGATGCGCCGCAATTCCACAACCTGCTATTGGTCGAGCAGCCGAACGGCGACTTCGCGATGACGATTGCCCGACAGTTCCTCTACAGCACCTATGCCGCGCCGTTCTGGCGGGCAACAGCGGGGTCGAAGGACACGACGCTCGCCGGCATCGCCGCCACCGCACAGCACGAGGTCGCGTATCATCTGCGTCATTCCGGCGAATGGCTGGTCCGGCTTGGCGACGGCACCGAGGAGAGCCACCGCCGCGCGCAGGACGCCATCGATTATCTGTGGCCGTATACCGGCGAGATGCTCGAGGGTGACAACGCCTCGCTACGCCGCGAATGGGACGAGACCGTCGCCGGCGTGCTCGACGAGGCGACCTTGAAACGCCCCAAGGATGGCTGGATGCAGACCGGCGGGCGGCTGGGCCGGCACTCCGAACACCTCGGCCACATCCTCGCCGCGCTGCAATTCCTCCAGCGCGCCTACCCCGGCGCCAGCTGGTAGATGCCGGCGCCACGCTTCCACAAGTTGACCATCAGCGATGTCCGCCGCGAGACCGACGACGCGGTGTCGCTCGCCTTCGCCGTGCCGGCCCGTCTGAGGCAGGCGTACGGGTTCCTGCCCGGCCAGTACCTGACCTTGCGCGCGACCATCGGCGGCGAGGACCTCCGCCGCTCCTATTCGATCTGCGCGGGCCTCGATGACGGCGAATTGCGGGTTGCGGTAAAGCGAGTCGCCGGCGGCGCGTTTTCGAACTTCGTCCACGACCGGCTCAAACCTGGCGACGAAATCGAGGTGATGACCCCGGCCGGGCAGTTCACGCTGCCGCCCTCCGACCGACCGCGCGTCATCGTCGCGGTCGCTTGCGGCTCGGACATCACCCCGGTCATGTCGCACCTCACGACCGTGCTGGCGCGCGCGCCGGAAAGCCAACTCGTGCTCCTTTATGGCAACCGCACCGGCCGCGACATCATCTTCGCCGAGGCGTTGGCCGGGTTGAAGGACCGCTATCTCGGCCGCTTCTCGCTCACCCATGTGCTGAGCCGCGAGATGCAGGACCTGCCGGTGCTGCATGGGCGGCTCGACCGCGCCCGGATCGAGCTGCTGCTGCACGGCGTGCCGGCGGTCGACCATGCCCTCATCTGCGGCCCGGCCGGGATGATGGACGAGGCCGCGATGGCGTTTGCGGCGATGGGCCTGCCGCCCGAGCGTATCCACCGCGAATACTTTACCCCCGGCGAGGGCGGCCGTGTCGCCCAGGCGTCGCCGCGACCGGCCACGCCGCAAGCCGAGCCCGCCGCGATCGCCGAGGTGATCATCGACGGGCGTCATCACGAAGTGCCGCTGCCCGAGGGCATGTCGGTCATCGACGCGGCGCTCGCGCAGGGCATCGAGCTGCCGTTTTCATGTAAGGGCGGGATGTGCTGCTCGTGCCGCGCCAAGCTCGTTTCCGGCAAGGCTAAGATGGCGGTCAACTATTCGTTGCAGCCGTGGGAGATCGCGGCCGGGTTCATCCTCACCTGCCAGCTTCGGCCGCTCACCCCTCGCCTGGTGCTCGATTACGACGCGGTTTAGCGCCGCCCGGTGAAATTCGCCGCACGCTTCTCGATAAAGGCGCGCACGCCCTCGGCGTAGTCCGGAGTGTGGCCGGCCTCATCCTGGAGATCGCGTTCGAGGTCGAGCTGCGTGCCCAGATCGTTGGTCTCCGCCGCGTCGAAGGCGCGCTTGGTCAGCGCGATGCCGATGGTCGCCTGCTTGGCGAGCCGGGCGGCGAGGCTGTGCGCCGTCTCCATGAGCTTGTCGTCGTCAACCGCCTGCCAGATGAGGCCCCATTCGGCGGCGCGCTCGGCCGGCAACGGCTCGGCGAGGATCGCCAGTGCACGCGCCCGCGCCGCGCCGACCAGCCTCGGCAGGAACCAGGTGCCACCGCAATCGGGGATCAGGCCGATCCGGGAGAAGGCCTGGATGAAGCTCGCCGACCTCGCCGCCAGCACGATGTCGCAGGCGAGCGCCAGGTTCGCCCCGGCTCCCGCTGCTACGCCGTTTACCGCGCAGACCACCGGCATTTCGAGGCCGCGCAACGTCCGCACCAACGCGTTGTAGCGCTCCAGCACCGCCTTCAAATCGGGCGGGCCGCCGTCCTTGACCGCGACGTCGGCCAGATCCTGCCCGGCGCAAAACCCGCGCCCGGCGCCGGTCAGGAGGATCGCGCGGCACTCGCGATCGGCTTCGGCCTCGGCCAGCGCCGCCATCAGCGCGTGAAACATCTCGGTGTTGAGTGCGTTGAGCCGGTCCGGCCGGTTGAGGCTGATCTGGTGATAGCCCGGATGCTTTTCTACGAGGACAGTCATGTCATAGATTCCCCAAAACTGTTTTTCACGCTTCCCGGCGAAAGCCGGGACCCACCTCGGAAATTCGTGATGGCCTTTGTCTACCTGCTCTCAAGCAAACCACGCGGGACGCTATATGTGGGCAGTACCTCCGACCTCGTGCGCCGTGTATGGGAGCACAAGATCAAGGCTATTCCGGGTTTTACAGCAAAATACGGCGTCCACCGGCTTGTCTGGTTTGAAATCCACGAGTCGCTGGCGGCCGCCGCGCAACGGGAACGACGCATCAAGGAATGGAAACGGGTCTGGAAGATTGAATTGATCGAGACGGACAATCCCCATTGGATCGATCTCTACCCCAGTCTGTCACCATAATCGGGACCCGCTTGAGACGTTGATGAGTGGGTCCCGGCTTGCGCCGGGAAGCGTAATTTTGTGAAGCGCCTAACGCTCACCCCAACAGCTTCGCAACGCCCAGCTCGCCGGCCATCTTGTCGAGCGCGGCCCTCAGCGAACCGGGGATCGGGATGCCGCTCTTCGTGCGCTCGGCGATGCGGGCGGCGCGGTCCTCGCCCGGCAGGCGAATGCGATCGAAACCGGGCAGCAAGGCCGAGCCGTGCAGCTGGCGGATGACGTTATCGACCTGGCGCTTGAACTGGGTGGGCTCGGCAAAGCGCTTGATGTCGAGGACGCAGATCGCCTGGCCGGTGTTGGTCGGCGTCGTGTCGTCCTTGTTGAAATCGACCACGTCCTCGCCGTTCGCCGCACCGTTCAGCGTGCCGGCCAAGAGCCCGAACATTAGCGACATCGCCGCGCCCTTGTAGCCGCCGATCGGCAGCAGGAACCCATCGTCGGCGCGGTTGGGGTCGGTGAGCGGCTGGCCCTTTCGGTCGACCATCCAGCCCTCGGGCATGGTCTTGCCCTGCTGCGCGGCGACCTTGACCTTGCCGTAGGCGGCGACCGTCGTCGCCATGTCGAGGATGAGCGGCGGCTCCTCCAGCGCCGGCACCGCGATCGCCAGCGGGTTGGTCGAGAGCAACATGTCCACGCCGCCCCAGGGCGGCAAATGGTTGGCGTTGCCGACCGCGAAATAGATGCCGATCATGTCGTGCGGCACCGGCATCGCGGCATAGACCACGGCGGCGCCGGCATGGTTGCCGTGCCGCGTCCCGGCCCAGCCGACCCCCTGCGTGCCGGCGATCTCGATCGCGGTCTCGACCGCGCGCGACACGACGAGCGCGCCAAGTCCGTTGTCGCCGTCGACCAGCGCCGTCCCCGGAGCGGTGCGGTGGACGACGATGTTTGGCCGGGTGTTGATCCCGCCGGTCTGGATGCGGCGGACGTATTGCGGCAGGCGGAAGACGCCATGCCCATCGGCGCCGGAGATGTCCGATTGCGCCATCAGCTCGGCCGCCTTTTGCGCTTCCTCGGCTGCGATCCCGGCGGCGCGATAGGCCGAGGCGATGAAGTCGATCAACGCCGCGTGGGAAACGCGCGGCAAAACGGTGGCGTCATCGGGCATGGTTTTCTCCTTAATCGAACGCCGCTTTCACCCGCGCCCAGTCGTCGAGCGCGGCTTCCTGGCCGGGGACGATTGGGATCACGATCTGGCTCCAGCCGGCGCTGCGCAACGCCTCGACCCGCTGGGTCAGCTCCTGCTCGGTGGCGGTGAAGGTGGTGCGGCGGATCAGCTCGGCGCTGACGAACTTGCGTTCCTCGGGCTTCACGAAGACGAAATGTCCGCGGTGGTTGGTGAGATAGCGCGCGTCGGCCGGTTCGAAATGCCGCGCCATCTCGACATAGCCGCGCACCTCGTCGGTGATGCCCTCGGGCGCCTCGACCGCCATCGTGTTTTGCCAGCCCTGCTGGTCGAGGTCGGCGTGGCGGTGTAGCAGCACCGCGGCGCGTGGCCCCGATTGCGCGATGGCGCGCGGGCTGTCGAGCGGCTCTCCCGGTTGGAGCACGCAGCCGCACACCCAGGCAGTGGCGTAGAGGTCGTTCGCCGGGCGGCCGGCCTCGGCCCAGCTCTGCTTCATCCCGTCGATCGCGGCGAGCCCGCCCGGCACGTCCTGGATAAAGCATTTCCATTTGGCGTCGAGTTTGGCGGTCAGTTTCTGTGAGCGCGGGCCATAGGCCGAGACGTGCAACGGGATCGGGTCCTTGGTGTTGAAGAGCCCGGCATCGGGGTTGAGGAACTTGATCTTGCGCTGTTTGCCCTCGATCTCGGTCTCGACGATCTCGCCGGCGAGCAGGCCGTAGACCACGCGGATGTATTCCTCCATCTCGGCGAGTTTCATCGCGCCGAGGCCCATCGCGCGCCGGGCCGAAAATCCGGTGCCGATGCCGAAATCGATCCGGCCGGGCGCGAGGCCGTTCAACGTCGCGAAGGCGTTGGCCGTCACTGCGGCGAGTCGGTTGGAGGGCACCAGCACGCCGGTGCCGAGGCGGATCTCCATTGTCTTCACCGCGGCCGCGCCCATCGCGACAAACGGGTCGGCGGTGATCATCTGCGTGTCGTAGAACCAGGCGTGGGTAAAGCCGAGCTCCTCGGCCTTGAGCGCTGTTTTCCACGCATCGCTCGAGGTGGCGATGCCGATGCCGAAATCCATGAGCGTCCTCCCCGTGCCGGTTCGGACAGCATACAATGCGACCGGTATGACCGTCGCCGACAACATCCTCGTCTACCGCGACCGCATCGTGCCGCGCTCGGAGGTGCATTTCCTGCGGCGGCTTTACCTGGCGTTCGACCGGCTGCGGCCGGTGTGGATCGGTCGGCATAAAGGCGACGGGCTGGCCGAGTTGGGCTACGAGCCGCTATTTCTCGGCCGCGGCGGCCCGCTCGGCGCGGTCGACCGCGCCTTGTTCAAGCATTTCGGCACGCTGCCACCGGTGCCGGATTTGCGCGCGCTGAAGCCGCGCCTCGTGCACGCGCATTTCGGCCGCGGCGGGGCGCTGGCCCTGCCGATCGCGCGGGCGCTGAAATTGCCGCTGGTCGTACACTTTCACGGCGGCGACGCCACCAAGGAAAAGCACTACCGCAAACGGCTGCTGCCGACGATCTACCAGCAGCGCCTCAAGGCGCTCAAGGATGAGGCGGCGCTCTTCATCTGCGTCTCCGACTTCATCCGCCAGCAGCTGCTCGCGCGCGGTTTCCCGCCCGAAAAGCTCGTCGTCCACCGCTATGGGGTCGAGATCGACACGAGCCTGCCGGCCGATCCGCCCGAGCCGAGCGGCGAGGTGCTGTTCGCCGGACGTTTTGTCGAGAAGAAAGGGATCGGCTACCTACTCGAGGCGATGCGCCGGCTCGAGGACGAGCCGGGCGAATTGGAGCTGGTGCTGGTCGGCGACGGGCCGATTGCCGACGAGCTAAAGCGCCAGGCGGCGCCCTTGAAACGGGTATCGTTCGCCGGCTGGCTGCCGAATGCCGAGCTGCGCCGCCGGATGCACGGCGCTCTCGCGGTCTGCGTGCCCAGCGTTCACGCCGAGGACGGCGACGCCGAGGGTCTCCCCAATGTCGTGATCGAGGCGATGGCGGCCGGTGCGCCGGTGATCGGATCGCGTCATGCCGGCATCGGCGAGGCGGTGGCGCACGAGCGGACCGGGCTCCTCGTGCCGCCGGGCGACGCGGAAGCGCTCGCCGCGGCGCTGCGCCGGTTGCGCGACGAGCCCAAGTTGCGCGGCTCGCTCGGCGCCGGCGCACGCCAGGTCGCAATCGCCGAGTTTGACGCGCGCGTGCAATCGCAGCGGCTCCAGCAAAAATTGCTGGAGATCATCGAAAAAACCTAGGTGTCCACCCCTCCGCTAGCCATCGAGCAAGCGCCGGCGCGCTGGCCGGAATACGGCCTCGACGCCTGTGTCTTTTTGCTGTTGCCGGTGCTGGTGCTGACGCCGCGTGGAGCGGCGCCGCTGGCGGCGATCGCTGGCTTGCTTGGCTTGGCCCTGGCGCTGCCCGCCGGGCTCACGATCTGGCGCAAGCTGGTGGTGCCGGCGGTGCTGCTGGGCGCGCTGATCGCCTGGGGACTGGTCTCCAGCCTGTGGGCGGTCGACCCGGAGCGCACTCTCGAGATGGCGGTGCGGCTTGCCGCGCTGTTCGCCGCGGCGCTGGGATTGGCTGCCGCGGCCGAAGCGCTCGCCGCTCCGCGGCGCTTGCTCTGCTGGCTCGCCGCCGGGCTAGCGGTAGCCATCGTGCTCGCCGCCGTGCAGTTCTTCACCCAGGGCTGGCTGACCAACGGCTTCAGCAAACGGGTCTTCATCGCGCCGGCGCTGAACCAGGTCGAGAATGCGCTCGCTCTGTTGCTGCTGCCGCTGACCGCGCTGCTGATCGAGCGGCGGCGGCCCTGGCTGGCCGCGCTTGTCGCCGTGGCGATGGCGCTGACGCTGTTCGATCTCGTCGGCACATCCGCCAAGGCCGGCATCGCGGCGGGAGTCGCGGTGGCGGCGCTGCTCTATCTCGCGCGCCGGCTGATCGCCCGCTTGGCGGCGATCGTCTCGGTTGTCGCGATCCTCACCGCGCCGCTGACCTTCCCGGCGCTGACCGAGGTGCCCGCGGTCCACGATTGGGCCGCGGGCTATTGGAAATTCTCCGCGCGGCACCGGCTGGAGATCTGGTGGTTCACCGGCAACCGTATCGCTGAGCGGCCGATGCTCGGCTGGGGCCTCGACTCCTCGCGCGCGATCCCGGGCGGCAGCGACCCGACCCCAGAAGGTCCGCCCTGGCTGCCGCTCCACCCGCATAACGGCGCGCTGCAAATCTGGCTCGAGCTCGGGCTGCCTGGTGCGCTGTTGTTCGCGGGATTTATCGCCCGGCTGTGGTTGAGCTTGGCGAGAGCGCCGTGGCCCCGTCTCTTTGCCGCCGCCGCCGGCGGCAGCCTCTGCGCGTCGCAGACGATCGGGCTCGCCGCCTACGGCCTATGGGAGGAATGGTGGATCGGGACGCAGTTTCTGATGCTGTTCCTGATCCTCGTCATGGGTCGCCTGGTGACTCAGCCCATTCCCGAGACGCCGCGCGGCTCGATCTCGTAGATCACCCGCACATCGCCCGGCTGGGCGTAAGGGTATTTGTCCACGCCGAGGTATTTTTTGGCGAGCGAGTCGATGTGGGCGGCACCGCCCGCCTCGGTGACTTTGCGGACCCGGCCGCGCACCTGCAGATAGCGATAGGGATTGTCGGGGTCGAGGATCGATAGCGCCACCGCGGCGCCTTCCTTCATGTTGCGGTCCTTCACGCGGCCCCGCGCCGAATTGACCCGGATCGCGCCGCCGACATAGTCGAACCACACCGGCGTCACCTGCGGCGACCCGTCCGGCATCAGCGTCGCGAGATGGGCGAAAGCCTTCTTATCATTCAAGAGGTCGAGATACTGGTCGAGCTTGGCGGGCATCGGGGCTCCTTTGGTCGCGAATATGTTTAACGTGGCGATGCGAGGCGCTGCCGGAAAGCCCGTTGTAAGAGCTGCTCTGACAGATTACCTCTTGGTCAAGTTGGTCAAGCAGTGCCGAGGCCACCATGAGCGACACGATCAATCTCTATGACGCCAAAACGAATTTGTCGAAACTGGTCGATCGCGCCGCCGCCGGGGAGGAGATCGTCATCGCCAAATCCGGCAAGCCGAAGGCCAAGCTGGTGCCCTATGAAGCTCCGCGCAAGAAACGCGTGTTCGGGCAGAACTTGCTCGGCATCACGTATATGGCGGACGATTGGGATGGCCCGCTGCCATCGGAAATCCAGCGCTACTTCGAGGGCGAAAGCGATCCTGAGGATCTCGTGTGAGGCTGCTGGTCGACACACACATCTTCATTTGGTGCGATCGACGGCCAAACGTGGTCCCTGCGGCCCTGATGAGAGCCTTGCGTGACCTAGGAAATGAAGTTTTCGTCAGCGCCGCTTCGGTCTGGGAAATCGCGATCAAACGAGCGACCGGTAAACTGGAGTTTACTGCATCCATCAACGAAACCGTCGAGCGCCTAGGTTTTGAGCTGCTGCCGATTGCAGCGACGCATGCGGAGCATGCCGGCGGCTTGCCGCGACATCATAACGATCCGTTCGATCGGCTGATCATCGCGCAGGCGGTTCTTGAGGGGTTGATCCTCGGTACTCGCGACCCCGCTATGCGATCCTACGGTGTCGCAACATTGGGGCTCTAGTAAACCGCGCCCCGCGCCACGATCGGCCAGATTGCCTCGACCCGGTCGCCGCGCACCCCGACATACCAGTCGTACAGGTTGACGGTCGGGTCGCAATGGCCCGGCACCAGCTTGATCTTGTCGCCGAGCTTCAGCCGGTTGGTCGCGGCATTGATGGTGAGCTTGCCGTGCTCATCGGAGGCGCGCTCATAGGTGGCGGCGGGCTCCTCCCAGACGGTGGGCATGCCGGAATCGACGCTGAGCGCCTTCAACCCGGCATCGACGATGGCGCGATCCTCGGTTGGCCGGCTCATCACCGTCGCCCAGACGAAGAGGCTCGGCTCAAAGGCGCGGGTCTGGCCGCCGTCGCGGTCGAGGTTCCGGCCATAATCGGCGTCCATGAAGATGTACGAGCCGCATTGCAGCTCGGTGTAGACGCCGCTCGCGGTCTCGAACTCGAACGTCCCGGTGCCGGCGCCGGTAACGTTGGCGCACTGGATGCCGTTCTGCGCGAGCAGGTCGCGGGTGCTTCCGGCCTTCTCGATCGCGCCGGCGATCGCCTTCTGCCGCTCGTCCCAGCCGCGCAGATGCTGGGCCGAGCCGTGATAGGCCTGCAATCCAGCGAAGGAGAGATACCGCGCGTCCATGATCTTGCGGGCGAGATCGAGCGCCGGGGCGCCGGGTTCGACCCCGCAGCGGTTGCCGCCCATATTGACCTCGACATGGACGGGGAGGGTGATCCCGGCCTCGCCCGCCGCCGCGTCGAGCGCGACGATTTGGGCCGGGTCGTCGGCGCAGGTGGCGATGCGCGCGCTGCCGGCCAGCCCCATCAGCCGGCGCAGCTTCTGCTTGCCGACGATCTCGTTGGTGACGAGCACGTCCTTGACCCCGCCATAAACCATCGCCTCGGCTTCGCTGACTTTCTGGCAGCACACGCCGACCGCGCCTAGCTCCATCTGCTTCAGGGCGATGACCGCGCATTTATGGGTCTTGGCATGCGGGCGCAGCCTGACTTTGCCGCCAGCCCGCTCGGGCAGGCGTTTGAGATTACGCTCGAACGCGTCGAGGTCGATGATGAGGGCCGGGGTGTCGACCTCGTCGAGCGACATGCCGATCTCGGCGGGCGGGCGGGTGGTCATCGGCAAGCCTCCGCGCAATGTGACCCAGCGAGGCTTGCGCAGCGGGCGGAGAAATGCAACACGGGTAACAGGCGAAGATCGGCGATAGGCCGGCTATCGGGTACCGGGCGACGGGAGGGAACAATGGCGGATACGGCGGTTTCGGCGGTCGAGACGGCGCTGGAAAACCAACGCATCGGCAGCCTGCAGGTCCGTGTGGCGATCCTGTGCACGCTGATCCAGATCTGCGACGGCTTCGACATCAATTCGGTCGCCTGGGCGGTGCCGCGGCTGATCGATGTGTGGCATCTGCCGCCGCCGGCATTCACCAGCGCCTTTCTGTGGTCGAGCATCGGCATTCTCGTGGGCGCGCTGTCGGCCGGACCGATCGGCGACCGCGTCGGGCGCAAGCCCCTCCTGGTCGTCAGCCTGATCATCTTTGGGCTTGCCTCGATCGCAAGCGCTTACTCGCCCTCGCTGCTGATGCTGACGATCACGCGATTTTTCACCGGGCTCGGGATCGGCGGTGCGTTCCCCGGTGCGGCGTCACTGGCGGGCGATTACGCGCCGCACCGTCGTCGCGCGCTGATGATCATGCTTAGCTTCACCGGCGCGCCGCTCGGCGGTTTCCTCGGCGGCCAGATCGTGGCGCTGTGGTTGCTGCCGCAATTCGGCTGGCAGTCGATCTTCATCGCCGGCGGCGTGTTCCCGCTGATCCTGGTGCCGGCGCTGCTGATTTGGTTGCCGGAGTCGCCGCGCTTTCTCGCTCATAAGGCGAATCCGTCGGCCCGCGATACCGCGCTGCTCAGGCGCCTCGACATCGAGCCGGGGCAGGGCCACTACATCGATGTCGCGCAGGGCAATCCAATCGGGATGCTGTTCAGCCGCGGATACGCACTGCAAACGGTGCTGATGTGGATCATCTTCTTCTGCAGCCTCTTAAACCTGTTCCTATTCGGATATTGGATGCCGACGGTGTTTAAGCTGATCGGCTACACTCCGGCACAGGCGGTGTTCGCCTCGAGCCTGCGGGATTGCGGCGCGATCTTCGCGGTGCTCTATCTCGGTTGGGCGATCGACCGCGTCGGGCCGGAGCGCTCGCTGGCACTGCATTATGCGGTGGGCTCGGTGTTCATCGCGATGATCGCGCTGGTGGCGTTGCCTTACGCCTTGATGCTGGTCTTCACGTTCTTCGCCGGGATGACCATAATCGGCAGCCAGACTGGCGCTAACGCGACCTGCGGCAAGCTCTATCCGGCGCGGATGCGGACCAGCGGGCTCGGCTGGGCGCTCGGCATCGGCCGGTTGGGCGGCATCGTCGCGCCGCTCTTGGGCGGATATCTGTTGTCGCTTGGCCTGCCGCCGACGCAGATCTTTCTCAGCGCCTGCGGCTTTGCGATCGTCGCGGCGGCGGCGACGGCGCTGCTGCATTTCCGCGGCAGCCGTGTCGAGGCCTTACGAGAGAGCATCGCGTCATGAAGGTTTTCGTCTTTGACCTTTTGGCCTACGACGCCAATCTCGACCATCTGAAGGGTGCCGAGACCGAGCTGCCCTACCCGCTCGCCGGCCGCTATTTCGACCGCGACATCGCGATGCGCACCTACGAGGAACATCTCGACGCCTGGGAGCTCCTCGATAAGCTCGGCTATGACGGGGTCGGGTTCAACGAGCACCACTGCTCGCCCTATGGGCTGATGAACAGCCCCAATCTGATGGCCGCCGCGGCGGCGCAGCGCACTAAGAATTTGAAGCTGCTGATCTACGGCAACCTCCTGCCGCTGCACGAGCCGCTGCGCCTCGCCGAGGAATTGGCCATGATCGACTGCCTGTCGAAGGGGCGGCTCATCTCGGGCTTCGCTCGTGGCATCCCCCGCGAGTACCAAGTGCACAACGTCGCGCTGTCGGAATCACGGGCGCGGTTCGAGGAAGCCTACGACATCATCACCCGCGCCTGGACCGAGGAGGTGTTCTCCTACGAGGGCAAGTTTTGGTCATACAAGGACGTGGCGCTGTGGCCGCGCCCGGTACAGCGCCCGCACCCGCCGATCTGGGTGCCGGTGGTCGGCAGTCAGGAGTCGATCGAATTCGCCGGCAGGCACAATCTGCCGATCACCCCTGGTCTCCGCCGCGCCCGCGGTCTGCGTGACGACATCATCCGCTTTTATGCGAAGTGCCTGGCGCAGGCGGGCCATCGCATCACCCCCGACCATCTGTCGCTCGGCATCACCGCCTATGTCGCCGACTCGAAGAAGCAGGCGCTGCAGGAGTACGGGCCGCACATTCTCTATTTCAACCGCACCCTCTTCAGCCACGGCAATTTCACCGAGACCGCGATGCAGCGGCAGACGGGGTACTCGTCGCAATCCTCGACCGATTACGTGCGGCCGGAGAACCTGCGCGCCGCCGCCAATCTGCGCTCGGAATTCCGCAACCTGACCATGGAGCAGCTGGAGGAGCAGGCCGAGCACATGCCGATGGGCACCGCCGACGAGGTTATCCAGCGCATCATCGACGCCGCCGAGAGCGCAGGCGCCAATCAGGTGCAGCTGGCGCTCAATCGCGGCGCGCTGCCGCACGACCTCTTTATGGCGCAGATCGCGCGCTTCGCCCGCGAGGTGCTGCCGGCGCTGCAAGCGCACGAGGTCAAGACCGTGCCGGCCGCTGAAGAGGCAATGGCCTGAGGTGCGGGCAGCGATGATGGCCTGAGAGCGGACCAACCCACATGGCCCACGACGTTTTCATCAGTCATTCGCACCAGGACAAGCCTGCGGCGGACGCCGTCTGCCACCATCTCGAAGCCGCCGGAGTCCGCTGTTGGATCGCGCCGCGCGATGTCGGCTACGGCAAGAACTGGGACGGGGCAATCGTCGATGCGATAGCCGAGTCGAAGCTTGTGGTCATCATCTTCTCGGCAGCGGCCAACAACTCGGGACACGTCCTCAACGAGGTCGTGACCGCGCTGGGCGCGGGGAAGACGGTTATCCCGTTCCGCATCGACGCGGTGGCACCGACCGGCGCGCTGCTTTACCACCTCGGCCGCCTGCATTGGCTTGATGCAGAGACGCCGCCGCTGGAATCGCATATCGAGATGCTGGTCGAGACCGCACGGCGCAACCTGTCGCCAGGGGACGCCGACAGCGACAGCTCTGCTGTTCCCGTCGAGGCAAAGGGTGAAAGCCCGCGGCCGCGGGCCCCAGCGCCGCCGCCTGCTGCGAGCGTGCCCGCTCCGGCGCGCTCACGCAAGCCCATCCTCGTCGCCATTGTTGTCGCGGCGATCGTCGTGGTGGCGGTGGCAGTCGTGGTGACGCAGAGCAGGTGGCTCGGTTCATTCGGCAATCGCCAGGTGCCGACGCCGGCGCCGACAGCTCCACCGCCAGTGCCGGAGCCGTCGCCGGCCCCTGCGCCGGTCACACCGCCGCCGGCAGAGCCGAGCCCGCCGGCGGTGGCGACACCCGCACCCGCGCCGCAACCGCCGCAGCCGGCGCCAACTCCCGCTCCAGCCGTACCCGCGCCCGTCCTGCCCAAAGCCCCGACCTCGACGGCGCCGCATGACGGCATCTGGCGCGGCATCCGCTATTGTCCGGAATGGCAGGGGCACCCGGCCTTTCAGCATCCAATCGCGATGACGATCCAGAACAACGAAGCCGAGTCGATGAACCGGATTCAGGCCGGTACGCCCGGCTATCTGACGTTCGCCGGCAAGGTTGGTCCGGACGGAAAGTTGAGCCTCAACGGTTACGGTATATCGAATGGTCTTGCCGGCGGTCTCCCGCTCGGTGCGCAGTTTGAATTTGCCTTTACCGGAGTAATCTCCGGCGATGTCTTCAATGCGAAGGTCACCGGCAGTCCGCGCTCGTGCACGCTGCAGATGACCCGCGAGCACTAGCGGCAAATCGATGCCATGAAAGAAGCCGTCGCATCCGATCTCGATCCCGTCGGGCTCACCCGAAGCGCGGAGCCCTTGACCCGAAAGCTGTCGCGGCTGGTGGCGCTGTCGCCGGCGGAAACCGAAGTGCTGCGCGAGCTGCAGTCACACGGCCGCCGCGTCGCGCGCGGCCGTGAGATGGTCGTCGAAGGCCGCAAATACGATGAGCTGCTGATCCTTCTCGATGGCGTGGCGCTGCGCTACCGCCTGCTCAACGACGGCCGCCGCCAGGTCCTCAACATCGTGCTGCCGGGCGAGTTCATCGGCTTTCCCGGCTGCTTTTTCGAGGGCGCGCTCTATTCGATCTCGGCGCTCAGCGATTGCGTCGTCTCGCCGGTGCCTTTCACCCGCTTCCTGCGCCTGTCCGAGACCCACCCCCGGCTCGGCGCGGCGGTCTTCTGGTCGCTCAGCTGCGAAACGGCGATGTATGCCGAGCACCTGATCGGGATTGGCCGGCGCTCGGCCTTGGAACGGGTCGCGCATTTCCTGCTCGAGATGTTGATCCGGTTGCAGGGGATCGGCCTTGCCGACGAGCGCTCCTACCGCCTGCCGCTGACCCAGGAGCTCATCGCCGACGCGCTCGGTCTCAGCGTGCAATACGTCAACCAGACCCTGCGTCAGCTGCGCGAGGAGGGACTCGCTACGGTCGAGCGTCAGCAGGTGACGATCCTCAATCTCGACGGCCTCGCCGCGCTCGCCGATTTCGAGCGCAACTACATCAGCCGCTCCCGCTTCGCCGAGCTCGCCGCGGAGAATTGGCCGAGCACCTAGAAGCGTCGAGCCGGTTGGATAGATTCAACGGGTAGATTCAAGACGGTTCGCGCAGACAGCGGATAATGCCTCCCAACGAAGCCGGCCCTTGAAACGAGCAAAATCGCCGGCTCGGACAGGGAGGCTTCCGTGCTGGACAGCCGGAAACGCAAGGTTCAGCCCGCAATGCGAGAGTCCCAGCCATTTCTGCGCCGGCTGGAACGCGTTGCCGAGGAGCTCAACCCGGTTCTGATCGTGATCGTTATCGGGCTGGCGCTCCTCGATTTCAGCGTTTTCGCCGCGCTCGAATTGCGAAATCTACCGCTGCGCCAGGTATCGGGCGACGGTCAGGTAAGGCCACTCACCCTTGGCGAGGCCATCGGCTTGCCGCAACGCTAAAGCGGGCGATGCGGGCAATCAAATAACAAAGATCGATGCGTGAGAAGATCACTATAGCGCTTGTCACAATACTGTAACAAGTTCGAATTTCCCAATTTTAGTCACGATATTTTGGTAAACTAGAGTAACCCTAATTTAATCCCCATCGATAATACTCGCTGAGACGAGCGACGAGTCTTTGCACGATGACTGTTTCCACGGAGAGCTAGGCAGAAGACCTTGACAGCGTCTGCATTGCCGCGGCTGCGGTCCCGGT
Organism: Allostellaceae bacterium; assembly: GCA_035604035.1. GTDB lineage: Bacteria > Pseudomonadota > Alphaproteobacteria > ATCC43930 > CGMCC-115725 > DATARH01. The sequence continues at coordinate 25,616 of DATNJF010000404.1, forward strand.
CGTGCCGGTCGCTCCTGAAACCCGTTGCGCCGAGGTCTATGAGCGCTTTCGCGCCGATGCCGGTACGGTGGCGCTGCCGGTGGTGCGGGGAGAAACGCCGATCGGCCTCGTCAACCGGTACGATTTGACGATGAGCCTGGCGCAGGATTACGGCCGCGCCCTTTACGCGCAAAAGCCGATCACCGTGCGGATGGACCCAAATCCGCTGATCGTCGAGAGCGGCGTCGCGATCGACGCGCTCGAATGGATGATCGCGGCAAACCGACCGGCGGCGTTGGCCCGCGGATTTATCGTCGTGCGCGATGGCGGCTATATCGGGGTCGGCACGGCGCTGACCCTGTTGCAGCTCAGCATGGCGCGCAGCGAGCAACGCAATCGCCAGATCGAGGACGCCCGCAGCGCCGCGGAGGCGGCAAACCGCGCAAAATCGCGCTTCCTCGCGGTGATGAGCCACGAGCTCCGCACTCCGCTCAACGCGATCATCGGGTTTTCCGACCTGATGCGGACCGGCGTCTTCGGACCGATCGGCGTGCCCCGCTACGCCGAGTATCTGAACGATATTCATGCGAGCGCCGAGAGCCTGCTTGGCCTCATCAACGATATCCTCGACACCGCCAAGATCGACAGTGGCAAGATGGAACTGTTCGAGGAGGCGGTGGATCTTGAGGATCAGGTGACCGCGGCGCTGCGTATTGTCGCGCCGCGCGCCCTTTCGGTCGGCGTTCAGTTGCAGGCCGAGATTTGTCCGCTTCTGCGGAGCTTGTTTGCCGATCGCCGGGCCGTCCGGCAGATCCTGCTGAACCTCCTGAGCAATGCCATCAAGTTCTCGCCGAATGGCAGCGTGACCGCGGCGGTGCGCGAGGAGCCCAACGGCGCGCTCACCCTCGTCGTCAGTGATACCGGGATCGGCATGTCGGCCGGCGAGGTTCAGATCGCGCTGTCGCCGTTCGGCCAAATCGCCAACGAGCATACGCGGACGCATGACGGCTCCGGGCTCGGACTGCCGCTCGTCAAGAGCATGGCGGCGTTGCACGGAGCCGAGTTTGCGATCGAAAGCCAACCCGGGATCGGCACCACGGTGACGATCGTGTTCCCCGGCTCGCGAGTCCTGCGCCACCGGAAGCCGGCGGGCGAGCGCCTTTTGCCGCTGGTGGAATTGAGCCAGGCCGTCTAAGGCTCTGCCAAAATCGGGCCGGCGCCGGCTTGACGCGACGCCCTCGTCGCCGTAGAACCCGCGCTCCCGCGCGCGGATCATCGCCGCGGCAGTGATTTCATAAGGTGCGGCATGGCGCGCAGATGCCCGGTTACCGGCAAGGGTGTCCAAGTCGGCAACAATGTCAGCCACTCGAACCGCAAGACCAAGCGGCGGTTTCTACCCAATCTGCAGACGATCTCGCTGCTATCGGACAGCGTTGGGGCGATCCGGCTGCGGCTTTCGACCAACGCGATTCGGACGATCGAGTTCAAGGGCGGCATCGACGCGTTCCTCAAAAACACGCCCGCGCGCAAATTGTCGCCGGAAATCCGCCGCCTCAAGAAACGCATCGAGGGCGCCGCCGCCAACCGCGTCTAGGGCCGGTTACCACCAACCATCCGTCGCAATCAACTCCGAGTGAGCGGGGCTTCGTCCCCGCGCGACGATCACCTATGGTCGCGCCCGCAAAGAAATAGGGGAGGCGATCATGGATACCTACGCGCCCGAACTTTACGAGGTGCTGCCGCGCGCGAGCTGGTCGCGCCGCGGTTTTGTGGTGACTTCGCTGGCGACCGGGTTCGCCCTGGCGGCAGGGCCGATCTCGGCGCAGACGATCACCACCGACACCAACGGTCTCGATGTCGCCGAGGTCAAGGTGCCGACCGCCGACGGCGAGATGCCGGCCTACCGGGCGATGCCGGCGCCCAATGGTCCCTTTGGCGGCGGGCCGTTCGCGACCGTCCTCGTGGTGCAGGAAATCTTCGGCGTCCACGAGCATATCAAGGACATTTGTCGGCGCCTCGCCAAGGCCGGGTACTTCGCCATCGCGCCCGAGCTCTATGCGCGCCAGGGCGACCCATCGACTTATAATGACATCCCGAAACTGGTCGCCGATATCGTCTCGAAGGTGCCGGATTACGAGGTGCTGGGCGATCTCGACGCCACGGTCATCTATTCGAGGGGTACCGGCAAGGCCGACACCAAGCGGCTTGCCATCACCGGGTTTTGCTGGGGCGGCCGTCCGGTCTGGCTCTATGCCGCACACAACCCCGGCCTGAAGGCCGCAGCTTCGTGGTATGGCCCGATCGACCGGCCGCGCACCGATCTGCAGCCGAAATACCCGATCGACCTCGCCGGCGAGTTGAAATGTCCGGTGCTTGGGCTATACGGCGCGCTCGACAAGGGGATACCGGTCGAAAGCGTCGATCGCATGGCGGACGCCTGCAAGGCCGCCGGCAAGACCTGTGAGTTCAAGATCTACCCGGATGCAGGCCACGCCTTCAACGCCGACTACCGACCGAGCTACAACGAAGCGGACGCCAAGGACGGCTGGGGGCTGATGCTCGCCTGGTTCAAGAAATACGGCGTCGCCTAGCCGGTCGGCCTAGGCTGCCTGAGCGACCGGGATCGGCGCCTCGCCCTTGAGCATCAGGCGGTAGAGGTAGCGGCGCTCGTTCATGTCGTAATCCGGGTTGGCCTTGTGCAGGACGCTGCGGTTGTCCCAGATCACCATGTCGCCATAGCGCCACTGGTGGCGGTATTCGTATTTCTGTTGCGTCGCGTGGATCATCAGCTCGGTGACGAGGTCGAGCGCCTCGTCGTCGGGCATGCCGACGATCGATTCGATCCGTACCGGGTTCATGAACAACGCCTTGCGGCCGTTCTCGGGATGGACGCGCACCAGCGGATGGATGCCGGGTGGCGGCAGCGCCTTCAGGCTCTCCTCGTTCAAGGGCTTCAGCGGGCGCGGGCTGTATTTGCTCAGATAGACGTGCACCGCCTTCAGCCCGTCGATCTTCCGCTTCATCGCCTCGGATAGCTCGTCATAGGCGAGGTGCATGTTGGCGTATTGCGTGTCGCCGCCTTTGCTCGGCAGCGCGACCGGGTAAAGGATCGTCGCCTTGGGCGGCGCCGGATGGTTCGAATGGTCGGTGTGGAAGGTCTCGCCCGGGATCATCCGCCGCGTGCCGAGAAATTCCTGATTGGTGACGTAGTACATCTCCGGGAAGCCCGGGATGTGGTGGTCCTTCTTGTCGTGCGGCTGGAGCTCACCGAACACCTGCACCGCCCGCATGAAATCACCCGGCTCATATTTCTGATCGCGGATCACCAGCACGTGGTGCTGGGCCCAGGCCCGGTTGATGGCGGCCTTGGTTTCCGGGTCGATCGGCTTCGCGAGATCGAGGCCGGTGACCTCGGCGCCGGTATGCCGGGTCAACGGCGTGATCGTGTAGGCCATCGCGCATCCTCCTCCGGGAAGCCGGTTTCAAAAAAGCCTATGGCGTTTGCCCAAGGGCGTCAAACCGGGTAGAGACCGCGCCTTCTTTCTCAGCCGCCAGACCCATGATCCCGACCGTCGTTGCCGAGATCCGTGCGACGCTTGCCCTCGCCGTGCCGTTGGCCGCCGCGAACCTGGCGCAAATCGCCATGGGCGTGGTCGACACGGTGATGGTCGGGTCGCTCGGCGCGGTGCCGCTCGCCGCGGTCGGCCTCGGTGGCGGCTTCTATTTTACCAGCGCAGTGATCTGCCAGGGCGTGCTCAACGCGGTGGCGCCGCTGGCCGCGTTCTCGATCGGCTCGGGCGACCGCGACGCGGCGGGGCGTGTGGGCGGCAGCGGGTTGGTGCTTGCCGCCGTGCTGACCGTGCCGGTGGTGGTGGCGCTGATGTTCGCCGACCGCCTCCTCGACCTGATCGGCTACGAGCCGGCGCTGGCGCGTGAGATCGGCCGATTTCTGCACGCGATCGCCTGGGGCGCGCCGGCGTTTCTTGGCTTTGGCGTGCTGCGCAGTCTGTTGGCGGCGCTGGCGCGGGCGCGGGCGGTGATGGTGGTGCTGACGCTCTGCGTGCCGACCTTGATCGCGCTCAACTGGGTTCTGATCTTCGGTCATCTCGGCGCGCCGGCCTTGGGCCTCCTCGGCTGCGCCTATGCCTCGGCGATCAATCAATGGCTGATGTTCTTGGGGCTCGCCCTATGGTTCTGGGCGCTGCGGCGGCGCGGCCGGGCGCCCCGGCTGCGCGGCAAGCCAGCCCAAATCACCCACGATATCCGGCGCATCCTCGCGCTTGGCCTGCCGATCGGCGGGCTGGCGGGAATGGAAATCGGCGTCTTCATGACCTCGGCGGCTCTGATGGGCCTCTTCGGCGCCGCTGCGCTCGGCGCCCACCAGATCGCGATCAACTGCGCCAGCATCTCATTCATGGTGCCCTTGGGGATCGGCCAGGCAGCGACGGTGCGGATCGCCGCCGAGCGCGGCGCCAAGGCGCCCCATGCGGCCCGCCGTGCGGCCTTCGTCGCGTTGGCGCTGGGCATGGTCTTCATGGCGGGCTCGGCGATCGTGTTGTGGACGCTGCCGGCGCACATCGTCGGCGCCTACGTCTCGGTCGCGGACCCGGCCAATCGGCTCTTGTCGCCTTTGCGCTAAATTTCATCGCGATCGCCGCGGTTTTTCAGATCGTCGACGGCATGCAGGTTGTCGCTGCCGGCGCCTTGCGTGGTTTCGAGGACACCACGACACCGATGCTCTTCGCCGGGCTGGGTTATTGGGGGATTGGTTTTGCCGGCGGCTGGGCGCTCGCCTTCCCGCTCGGGTTCGGCCCAATCGGCTTGTGGTGGGGCTTCGTCCTCGGCCTCGCCGCGGTCGCGGTGTTGCTTACCCTGCGTTTATACCGCCAAGCGCATCAGGAGATCTGAGCCAGCTCCTGCGCTCGCACCGAATGCGCTGCGGCGACGTGGTCCTTGGCGAGGACGGTATAGACCGCGGGCAGCACGAACAGCGTGAACAGCGTCCCGATCGACATGCCGCAGACGACGACCATGCCGATCGAGAAGCGGCTCGATGCGCCGGCGCCGGTCGCCATGACCAGCGGTACCAGACCCACGACCATCGCCGCGGTCGTCATCAGGATCGGGCGCAAGCGGACGCGCGCGGCGCGCTCGATGGCGCGGCGCCGGTCGAGCCCCTCGTTGACCTGGAGCTGGTTGGCGAACTCGACCATCAGGATGCCGTGCTTGCTGATGAGGCCGATCAGGGTGACGAGACCGACCTGGGTATAGATGTTGATGGTCGTTCCCGGGATCTCGATCCCCATGAAATTGCCGTTGATCAGAAACAGCGGCAGCAGCGCGCCGAACATCGACATCGGCACGCTGATGAGGATGACAAACGGGTCGCGCAGGCTTTCGAACTGCGCCGCCAGCACCAGGAAGATGATGATCAGCGCGAAGACGAAGGTGACAACGAGCTGGTTGCCTTCCTGCACGAATTGACGCGAGTCGGAAAGATAGTCGTAGCCGAAGCTGCGCGGCAGGTCTTTCGCCTGCTTTTCGAGGAAATCGACTGCCTGGCCGATCGTCACACCGGGCATCGGCACCGCCGAAAAGGTCGCCGAATTCAATTGATTGTAGCGGGTCAGCGCATTGGGCGTGGTGGTCGTCGAAACCTTGACCAGGTTCGATAGCGGCACCGGCTGGCCGGCGGCGGAGTTGACGTAATAGTGGGTCAGGGTCTCCTGATTGAGCCGGTCGACGCGCGGCACTTGCGGGATCACCTCGTAGGAACGGCCCTCCAGGTTGAAGCGGTTGACATAATTCTCGCCGACGAGCAGCGCCAAGGTGTTGCCGATCGATTGCATCGTGACGCCAAGCTCGTTGGCTTTCGAGCGGTCGATATCGACGCGGATGGTCGGCTGGTTGAAGTTGAGATCGCTGTCGGTGACGATGAACATACCGCTCTTGCGCGCCGCGGCCTTGATCTTGTCCATCGCGTTGTAGAGCGAGACGAAATCGCCGGTCGAGTTGATCACCATCTGTACCGGCAAGCCGCCGATCGAGGCGGGCAGGGGAGGCAGCGAGAAGGCAAACGCGCTCATCCCCTCGACGCCATTCAGCTTCGCCTGAAGCAGCGGCTTGATCTTCTGCGCGGACCGGGTCCGCTCGTCCCACGGTTTGAGGATGACGCCGGCGATGCCCTGGCTCGGCCCAAAGCGGCCGTTGACGACAAAGCGCAAATCGGCCTCGGGGAATGAGGTCATTGCCGCGTCGAGCCGTGCCCCATAGGCGTCCTGGTAATCGAGGTTGGAGTATTGCGGCGCCTTGGTCAGCGCGAAGAGCACCCCCTGATCCTCCTCGGGCGCCAGTTCCTTCTTGGTGTTCGTGTACATAAAGCCGAGCGCCAGTAGGATCGCGACGGCGAACATCGCCGTAACCGGGCGATAGTCGAGCGACCGTTCGAGCCGGCGGCCGTACCAATTGGCCAGGCCATTGAAGCCGCGGTCGAGCACGCGGGCGAAGCCGCGCTCAGCGGCTCCCCGCTTCAGCAGCAGCGAGCACATCATCGGTGACAGCGTCACCGCGACGACGCCCGAGATGATGACGGCGCCGGCAAGGGTGAAGGCGAATTCGCGGAACAGGATGCCGGTCACGCCGCCGAGGAACCCGATCGGTGCGTACACCGCGGCCAAGGTCAGCGTCATCGAGATGACCGGGCCGGCGATCTCGCGCGCGCCGATCAGCGCCGCCTGCGGCGGGCTCTTCCCGGCCTCGATGTGGCGATAGATGTTCTCGACGACGACGATCGCGTCATCGACGACGAGGCCGATCGCCAGCACCATCGCCAACAGGGTCAACAGGTTAAGGCTGAAGCCTAAGGCGGACATGATAATCCCGGCGCCGATCATCGATAACGGGATCGTCACCACCGGGATCAGCACCGAGCGTACGTTGCCGAGAAACAGAAAAATCACGACGACGACGATGACGACGGCCTGTCCCAGGCTCCATTTGACTTCGTTGATCGAGGCCTGGATGAACTTGGTCGAATCGTAGGCGACCTCCATCTTGACCGAGGGCGGCAGGGTCCGCTCGATCTCGGGGAGCAGCTTGCGCACCCCGGCGACGAGCGATAGCGGGTTGCCGTCCGGTGTCGCCTGGACGGCGATGAAGACGGCGTGCTGACCGTTCATCGCCACGCTCGAATTCCAACTCTGCGCGGCGAGCTCGACGTCGGCGATGTCCTCCATCCGCACCACCGCGCCGCCTACCGATTTGACGACCATGCGCTTGAACTGGTTGACGTCGGTCAGCCCCGTCCGGGCGTCGACATTGGTGACGGTGAAGGCGCCTTTGGCCTGACCCGGCGCCGATTGGAAGTTATTGGCCTCGATCGCGGTCGACACGTCATTGGCGGTGATATTGCGCGCCGCCATGCGCGCCGGGTCGAGCCACAGCCGCATCGCGAAGGTCTGCCCGCCGAGGATGTCGGCCGAGGCGACGCCGTCGACCGTCGCCATCAACGGTTGCACGACCCGCGTCAGGTAGTCGGAGATCGCCGCTGGTTGCAGGGAGGGGCTGGCGAACCCGATATACATGACCGCCGTTGTTTGGCCGGTCGCCTTGAGGATGATCGGGTCCTGCGCCGCCGTCGGCATCAGGTATTTGACTTGCTGGACCTTGGCCATGACATCGGTCATTGCCCGGTCGGGATCGTAGTTGAGCTTGATGTAAGCGGTGATTGTGCTGGTGCCTTGGACCGACGTGGAGGTTAGATAATCGATGCCCTCGGCGGTGGCGACCGCCTGCTCGATCGGCGTGGTGATGAAGCCTTCGATGAGGTCGGGTGAGGCGCCCGGATAGACCGTCGTTACCGTGATCGTGGTGTTCGACAGTTTCGGATACTGCCGGATCTGCAGCCCGTACATCGCCCGCGCCCCGATCAGCAGGATCAGCAGACTGACGACCAGTGACAGCACCGGCCGGCGGATAAAGAGATCGGTGAACCGCATTGCGTCACCGCGCCTATTGCGGCGTCGGCTTTGCCGGAGCTTGCGGCGGCGGGTTCTCGGTGACCGCGACCTGCATTCCGTCCTGGATGATCTTGATCTGTCCAGCGGCGACGACCTGATCGCCAGGCTTAAGCCCGTCGAGGATCGCCACCTTGTTGTCCCAGCGCAGCCCGGTCTTGACCGGGGTCCGGAACGCCTTCAGCACCGGCTTGCCGTTGGCGTCGGTGCCGTCGGCGCGGATCACATAGACGCTGTCGCCGTAGAGCGTGTAGTCGACTGCCGTCTCAGGCAGCACGACCTGCTGAGCGTCGGCGGCCAGCACCACGGAGGCGTTGACGAACATCCCCGGCAGCAAGGCCTCGTCCGGGTTTGGCATCGTCGCCTGAACGGTGATCGTGCGGGTGCTAGCGGAGATTTGTGGCTCGATCGTGGTGATGGTCGCGGTGAATTTGCGGCCAGGGAACGCGTCGGCGGCGACGTCGACTTTCTGACCAACCGCGATCTGCGGCGCGAGTTGCGTCGGCAGCGTGAAGTTGACGTAAAGTATCGACAGATCGGTCAGCGTGACGATCGGCGCGCCGGGGTTCAGATACTGGCCGAGATCGACCTGGCGCACCCCGAGCCGACCGCCGAATGGCGCTTTGATCTGTTTCTGTGCGATGATCGCCTGGGTCTTTCCGATTTGTGCCTTCGCCTGGTCGAGCTGGCTTTGCCATTGGTCCACGGTTTCCAGCGGGCCAAATTGGCGCTTCGCCAGCTCTTGTGCCCGCTGCAGCGACACCTGGGCCCAGCGCATTTGCGCCTGGTAGTTGGCGAGGTCGCCCTGATCGGGGGCGTCGTTGATCTGCACGATCTTGTCGCCGGCCTTGACCTTGGCGCCGGAGGCGAAATTGATCTCGGTGACCCGTCCGCCGACCTCGGGGGTGACGGTGACCTGGTGCACGGCCGCGAGCGAGCCGATCCCGGCGCCAAAGTGCGGCACCTCTTCGCTGGTCGCGGTGACCGCGCTGATCTGCGCCGGCGGCGGTTTCATGGTAGCGAAGACGGTGGCAATCATGTGGCTGCGAAAGGCGTTGAAGCCGTAGAGGATGCCGAGCACCAGCGCGAGCAGCAGCCCGACGCCGATAAACCACCGCGCTCGCCCGGCGCGGCTAGGCGGCGGGGTCGCCCTCGTCATGGGGGAAAGCTCGGGCGCCGTAACCGGGGTGACTTCGCCGTCCATGATCCGCTTCCGCTTCTAGTCAGCTGCCACTTGTAGAGGGGTCGTGGCATGCGAGGCGGCGATCGCCGCTTCGGTCATGCCGATGCCCCGCAGGATGAAGTCGGAGGCTTCCTCGACAAGCCGGTCGAGCGAGCCTTGGTAAGGGATGAACCCGTCTTGTGGTAGGAATGCGAAAGCCATCATCGCCGCGACATGATGGGCGAACCAGAACCGGTTGGCGCCGTTCGCCGGGAGCGGCGCAAGGTCGCCGGCTTCCTCTGCGGCCCTTAGTGAGGCGGTGAACAGCGGCACGACGCGCGGCGCCACCACGGCGAAGAGCTCGCGGGCATAGCCGCCGTCTTCGAGCACGCTATGCAGCATCAGCCGCATCCGCAGATCGAGCTCTCTCCGGTCGGCCTCCTCGCCGAGCACAAAGCGCCGCACCATGAAGTGCACGATGCACACCAGGGACTCGGTCGAAGCCGGCAGTATCGCCAGTTTTTCGAGCGCCGGGTCGCCCTCGCAGCCAAGTGTCAGGATCTCCCGGTAAAGCGACTGCTTGCTCGGGAAATGCCGGAACAGCAGGGCCTCGGAGACACCGGCCGCGGCGGCAAGCTCGCGCGTCGTCGTGCCGGCAAAGCCGTCGCGCGCGAAGAGCGGCACCGCCGCCTCGACGATCGCCTTGCGGCGCTCGTCGCTATCGAGTCGGCCCATGGCCATCGCGGCTAAGTAAGCGCTTACTCACATGGCGTCAAGGCCGATGTTGCAATGCAACATAACCGTTTGAGGCTTATGATTAAGGTCGCGTTACCAGTATGAACTTATGATCCGCATGTCCGCATAGATTGCTGCTCTTCTGGGATTGGGTGTGTTGGTCGCGATCCGTTTTTTGCTCGTCGTCCTCGTCGTGTCGGCTTGCGTGATCTTTTTCGCTTATCCGCCGCTCTTGGAAGACAGCGACGGTGAGTGCAGCGCTTTCGAACAACGGGTCGCCGACCTCGCCTCGCGCGACAGTTCCGGCCTGCTCACGGTCAGCCCGCTCTACGGGTCGACGTCGAGCCGGCCGAGCGGAGCGATCTTCGCGAAAGACCGCTACCCCTTGTTGCCCACCGCAATTGGCTGCACCGTCGCATTCTGGAAGACCCTGGTTGATCCGCGGGCTGCGACCCTCGCCGCGGTTACCGACCCCGCGTCGCAATCCGCCGAACCCAAACCCGCGAGCGTCGGGCTGGGCTCGATCATCGCTCGGGACATCACGCCCAACGGCGATCCGATCTCCCCGGCAACCGTGTTCACCCTACCGATGGAGTCCGTGGCCATCCGCGTCGTCTACCCTGGCGGCAAACCCGGCGGCGCCCGCTTCCAGGTGCTTCAGGGCAAAGCCGTTCTCTCGTCGTGCACCGCGGAGAGCAGCAGCCCCGGGATCGCCTGGTGCAAGTTTAATTTGAGCCTGCGCAAGGGCATTTATTCGATCTCGCTCACCGCCAACAATGTGCTGCTTGGCCAATTTCCGTTTACGGTGATCGGCCGCTAGCGCCGCCTCCGAAAGAGGCTTGACGGGGTGGACCCCGGCCCCTAACTCCGGTGGCGATGCCCGCCTACCAGTACATCTATGTGATGAAAGGCCTCGGGAAGAGCTATCCCGGCGGCCGCGAGGTGCTGCGCGATATCTGGCTGTCGTTCCTGCCCGGCGCGAAGATCGGCGTCTTGGGCCTCAACGGCGCCGGCAAGTCGACCTTGCTGCGGATCATGGCTGGGAGCGAAAAGGACTTCTCCGGCGAGGCCTGGGCGGCGGATGGCGCGTCGGTCGGCTATCTGGCGCAGGAGCCGGTGCTCGACCCCAAGAAGGACGTGTTCGGCAATGTCAGCGAGGGTGTTGCCGAAACTAAGGCGCTCGTCGAACGCTTCGAGGCGGTGAGCGCCCGTTTCGCCGAGGAGTTGTCCGACGACGAGATGAACGATCTCATCGCCGAGCAAGGCGAGCTGCAGGAAAAGATCGAGCACCTCGACGCGTGGGAGCTCGACCGCACCATCGAGATCGCGCTGGACGCACTGCGCTGTCCGCCCGGCGACACGCCGGTGACCAATTTGTCGGGCGGCGAGCGCCGCCGCGTGGCGCTGTGCCGGCTGCTGCTGCAGAAGCCCGATTTGCTGCTGCTCGACGAGCCGACCAACCATCTCGACGCCGAATCGGTCGCTTGGCTACAGCGCTTCCTCAAGGATTATCCCGGCACCGTGGTCACCGTTACCCATGACCGCTATTTCCTCGACGAGGTCGCCGGCTGGATCCTCGAATTGGACCGCGGCCACGGCATCCCCTACGAGGGCAATTACTCGGGATGGCTCGAGCAGAAGCAGGCGCGGTTGGCGCAAGAAGGCCGCCAAGAAGAGGCGCGCCAGCGCTCCCTGGAGCGCGAGCTCGAATGGGTGCGGCAGAGCCCGCGCGCCCGCCAGGCGAAAAGCAAGGCGCGGCTATTGGCCTATGAGGAGCTGGTCGCGCAGAGCCGCGAGAAGGCGCCCGACAACGCCCAGATCGTCCTGCCGCCGGGACCGCGGCTGGGCGATCTCGTGGTCGAAGCGAAAGGGGTACGCAAGGGCTTCGGCAACCACCTTTTGATCGAGTCGCTGGACTTTCGACTGCCGCCCGGCGGCATCGTCGGGATCATCGGGCCCAACGGCGCCGGCAAGACCACCCTGTTCCGCATGATCACCGGCGCCGAAAAGCCCGATGCCGGCAGCTTCCGCATCGGCGACACGGTCAAGCTCGGCTATGTCGACCAATCGCGCGACACGCTCAAGGCCGACAACACGGTGTGGCAGGAGATTTCCGGCGGGCTGGAGGAGATCGACCTCGGCCGCCGCAAGCTCGCCAGCCGCGCTTATTGCGCGCTGTTCAATTTCCGTGGCGGCGATCAGCAGAAAAAGGTCGGCCAGCTATCGGGCGGCGAGCGCAACCGCGTCCACCTCGCCAAGATGCTCAAGGAAGGCGCCAACCTGCTGCTGCTCGACGAGCCGACCAACGACCTCGATGTCGATACGCTGCGCGCGCTCGAGGAAGGGCTTCTCGACTATCCCGGCTGCGCCGTCATCATCACCCATGACCGCTGGTTCTTGGACCGCGTCGCCACCCACATCCTCGCCTTCGAGGGCGACAGCCAGACGGTCTGGTTCGAGGGCAATTACGCCGACTATGAAGCCGACCGTAAACGCCGGCTCGGCGCCGCGGCGGATCAGCCGCACCGCATCAAATACAAACCGCTAACGCGCAACTGAGCCGGGCGATGAATGGCGAGGGCTGCTACCCGCTGACCTTCTGACGGATGCGGTCGAGCAGATACTGGACCTGGCCGCCGCCTTGCTGGATCACCGAGGCGAACTCGTCGCGCTGGGTGATCTTCATGCTGACGCCGGCGACATAGGCGTCGGTGATCTTCCAACCGCCACTATTGACCACGTGCCACTCGACGTGGATTTTGCTCCCGTCGTTGCGGGTGATCTCGCTGAAGACGATCGTCTCGTCGCCCTGCTGCTGCGCGTTCAGCGCGTTGAACTTCTCGCCTCCGTATTGGGCAAGCCGTCCGGCATAGGCCTGCGCCAGATATTCCTGCAGCAGCCCGAGATATTCCTGCTGCTGCTGCGGCGTGGCGATGCGCCAATAGCGGCCGAGGGTGAACTGGGCGATGCCCGGCAGGTCGAAATCGGCGGCGAACAGCTGGCGGAAGCGCTGCACGCGCTGCGGCATCGCCACGGCAGGCCCAAGCACCTGAATTGCCTGGACGCCAAGTTGGTTGATAAACGCTACCGCGTCGGACTGTGCCATGCCGCGCGGCGCGGCAGTGGTTACTCCGACGGCGATGAGCAGCGAGCAGAAAGCAAACCAGCGACGGGTCATTGCGGTAGACTAGCGCCCCATCGACGATTTCTGCAAATCGGCGACCGAATTCGGCTGTGCCGACACGCTGTAGGTCATCGGCGGCCCGGGCGGTTTGGGCAGAGTGGCGACGTTCGGCGCCGGCACCGGAGCCGGCAGAGCGCCCGCGCCCTGCAGCGGCACGGCATTGGGCGTGTCGTCCTTCTGATGGCGGATCTGTGCGGCGCGGCGCTGGCGCGCCAGCGAGCGGATCGTCGCGTAGAAGTCGAGCGAGGTGCGCTCGATCTCGGCCAGGCTCTCGATATTGCGCGAGCGCTCATCGATGCCGGAGGTTGTGTCGCGCAGGAAGGTCGCCCACAGCATGTGATGATTGCTGGCGACGATGTTGCCCGGGTCGCCGAAGCTGTCGCCAACCTCGCCGATCAGGTCGCGCGGGTTCGACGGGCCAAGCACCGGCAGCATCAAATACGGGCCAGGGGCGATGCCCCAAGTCGCCAGCGTGATGCCGAGATCGTTGGTGTGATAGGGGACGCCCCATTGGGCGGCGACGTCGTACAACCCGACCAAGCCGATCGTCGTGTTGACCACGGCTCGGCTCGCAGTCTCCGCCGCCAAGTTCGGCTGCCCTTGTAGTATGTCGTTGGCGAAGATGATCGGCGAGTTCAAGTTCTGCAGAAAATTGTGAATCATGTCGCGCGCGAACGGGGGCAGCACGGTGCGATAGGCGTTCGCGACCGGTACCAGTACGGCCTTGTCCACCCCCTCGTTAAAATTAAAGACCGCGCGATTGCTGTCCTCGAAAGGGTCGTTGGTACCCTCGTCGGCAACCGGAGCGGGAGCTTGCTGCGCGGCGGCCGGGCGCGCGCCGATCAACCCGGTGATTGCCAGGCTGGCGGCAAGCACGAACCCGGGCAGGGCAAGCTTTGACTGGCGACGGTACATCGACGGCCCTCGCGTTAAATGACTAGCGGCGCGGCAGGATAATGACGAATAACGCGCATGCGCCGCAAGCGATCCGTGCGGCTTCTATTCAATTAGTGCGTATAAACCGTTAACCATGCCGAGCGCTACGGGCATTGTGTGGAGTCTTCTGAAGTGACTCGCCCGGCACGAGCAGCTGCGACGCACGGTGAGCCTTAGCTCTTGACGATATAAAGATATCTTTATATGTTTGATCGATGGTCGAAGTCCCCAAAGGCGCCACTGCGGTTGACGTCTCGTTAGACGAGCTTCTGGGCGCGTTGCGTGCCGTCGCCGAGCCGACTCGGCTGCGGCTTTTGGTATTGTGCTCGCGCGGCGAACTCACTGTCAGCGAGCTGGCGCAAATCCTTGGGCAAAGCCAGCCGCGGGTCTCGCGCCATCTAAAGCTGATGTGCGAAGCGGGGCTGCTCGACCGGTTCCGCGAAGGCAGTTGGGTGTTCTACCGGCTCGCCGGCAGCGGCGGATCGAGCGGGCTCGCCCGCCATCTGGTCGCCGCCTGCGGCGAGCGCGACCCCACGATGGTGCTCGACCTGCAGCGCCTGGCGGCGATCAAGCGCCAACGGGCTGAGCGTGCCTCTGCCTATTTCAGCGAGAACGCGCCGCGGTGGGACAGCATCCGCTCGCTCTATATCGACGAGCGCGAGGTCGAGGCGGCGCTGATCGAGATCATTGGCGCCGCCCAGCCGCGCGATCTGCTCGACATCGGCACCGGGACCGGGCGAATCGTCGAAATCTTGGGGCCGCGAGTCGGCCAGGCGCTCGGCATCGACATGTCGCGCGAGATGCTGGCGGTGGCCCGGGTCAATCTGGAACGCGCCGGCGCGACGAACGGCACGGTGCGCCTCGGCGACATGTACCAGCTGCCGCTGCCCGACGCGTCGTTCGATGCGGTGGTCATTCACCAGGTACTGCATTACGCCGACCGGCCGGCCATGGCGATCGCCGAGGCGGCGCGGGTGTTGCGCCCGAACGGCGTGCTGGTGGTGGTCGATTTCGCGCCGCATCTCCTCGAATTCCTGCGCACCGAGCACGCTCACCGCCGGCTCGGCTTTGCCGATTTGGAGGTCGCCGAGTGGTGCCGGGCGGCCGGGCTTACGCCCGCGGCGCCGGTGCATCTCCAAGGCGATCCGCTGACCGTGGTGGTTTGGGCCTCCTATCGCGGCGCGCCGCCGCGGGAAGACCGCGCCGCGGCGCTCGCCGCCGCCGAGCAGGTGTTGCAGCCATGAGCGGAAGTTATCAGTCCTCTGGGCGGGGTCTGCTGGCGGCTGACCCGGCCGGCGATTTCGATGCCGCGCCGCCGCGCATCTCGTTCGAATTCTTCCCGCCGAAGACGCCCGAAATGGAAGAGCGGCTGTGGGAAGTCGTCAAACGCGTCGAGCCCTTGGGGCCGCGCTTTGTCTCGGTGACTTACGGCGCCGGCGGCTCGACCCGCGAGCGCACCCACGCGACGGTTCGCCGCATCCGCCAGCAGACGACATTAGAGCCAGCGGCGCATCTGACCTGCGTCGCCGCGACCCGCGCGGAGATCGATGCGGTCGCCGCCGCTTATTGGGAGGCCGGCATCCGCCACATCGTCGCCTTACGCGGCGACCCGCCCGGCGGGATGGGAAGCGGCGAGCGTTACGCGCCGCATCCTGGCGGTTATCCTTTCGCCGCCGACCTTGTCGCCGGGCTGAAGCGGGTCGCCGATTTCGAGATCAGCGTCGCCGCCTATCCCGAGACCCACCCCGAAGCCCGAAGCGACGACCACGACCTCGACAATCTCAAACAGAAACTCGACGCCGGCGCCAATCGGGCGATCACCCAGTTCTTTTTCGACGTCGACCTGTTCCTGCGCTTCCGCGACCGCGCCGCCGCGGCCGGGATCGTCGTGCCGATCGTGCCCGGCATCCTGCCGGTGACCAATTTCGCCCAGCTGAAGCGGATGAGCGCGACCTGCGGCGCCTCGATCCCCGATTGGATGGCCGGGCATTTCGACGGGCTCGACGACGACCCCGACACGCGCCGCCTCGTCGCCACCTCGCTTGCCGCCGAGCAGTGCCGCCGGCTCCAGGCAAACGGGGTCAACGAGTTCCATTTCTACACGCTCAACCGCGCCGATCTCATCGTGGCGATCTGCCACATGCTCGGCGTTCGCGCGCCGAAGCCGGTCGCCGCCTAGAGACACGGCCATGGCGCATCTCCTCGACTACCTCGCCGACTGCGTGTTGCTGTGCGACGGCGCGATGGGCACCGAGACCCAGGCGCGCAACCTCGACATCGTCCGCGACTTCCACGATCACGAGAACTGCACCGAGATCCTCACCGAGAGCCGGCCCGATTTGGTGCGCGAGATTCACCGCGGCTACCTCGCCGCCGGATCGGACGCGATCCAGACCAACAGCTTTGGCGGCTCGCCGATCACGCTCAACGAGTTCGGCATCGCCGACAAGGCGTTCGCCCTCAACAAGCTGTCGGCCGAGCTGGCGCGCGAGACCATCGCCGAGTTCGCCCATGACGGCCGCACCCGCTTTGTCTTCGGCTCATTGGGGCCGGGGACGCGGCTGCCGAGCCTCGGTCATGTCGCCTATCAACCGCTGGAAGACGCGCTCACCGTCCAGTGCGACGGGCTCGTCGCCGGCGGGGTCGACGCGATCCTCATCGAGACCTGCCAGGACCCGCTGCAGATCAAGGCCGCGGTCAACGGCGCCAAGCGCGCGCGCGCGACAGCAGGCAAGGACACCCCGATCTTTGTCCAGGTCACGGTCGAGACCACCGGCACTTTGCTGGTCGGCGCCGACATCGCCGCGGCGGCGACGATCATCGACGCGCTCGACGTCAACGGCCTCGGGCTCAACTGCGCCACCGGCCCGCGCGAGATGGCCGAGCATGTCAAATTTCTCGGCGACAACTGGCCGAGGCTCATCTCGGTGCAGCCCAATGCCGGGCTGCCCGAGCTGGTCAGCGGCCGCACCCAATACCCGCTTTCGCCCGAAGAATTGAGCCAATGGCTCGAGCGCTTCGTGCTCGAGGACGGCGCCAACATCATCGGCGGCTGCTGCGGCACCGAGCCCCGGCATATCGCCGCGCTCGACGCGATGCTGCGCCGCATTGGCCGCGACCGCCCGCGTCCCGTACCGAAGCGGCGGCAGCCGGCATGGACGCCGTCGGTCGCCTCGCTCTACAGCCAGGTGAGCCTGCGCCAGGAGAACGCCTATCTGTCGATCGGCGAGCGCTGCAACGCCAACGGCTCGCGCGCCTTCCGCCGCCTGCAGGAGCAACACGATTGGGACGGCTGCGTCGAGATGGGGCGCGAGCAGGTCAAGGAAGGCTCGCACACGCTCGACCTCTGCACCGCCTTTGTCGGCCGCGACGAGATCGCCGACATGACCGAGATGGTCACCCGCATGCGCGGGTCGGTCAACGCGCCTCTAGTCGTCGATTCGACCGAATACCCGGTGCTCGAAGCGGCGATGGCGCTCTACGGTGGCAAGCCGATCATCAACTCGATCAATTTCGAGGACGGCGAGGACGCGGCCGAGAAGCGGGTAAAGCTGGCGCGCCGGTTTGGCGCCGCCGTCATCGCGCTGACCATCGACGAAACCGGCATGGCCAAGGAGGTCGACCACAAGCTCGCGCTGGCGCAGCGGCTTTACGACTTCGCCTGCGTCAAGCACGGGCTGCCGCCGTCGGACCTCCTGTTCGACCCGCTGACCTTCACCATCTGCACCGGCAACGCGGACGACCGCAGGCTCGGCCTCAACACGCTCGACGCGATCGAGCGCATCGCCAAGGCGCTACCCGAGTGCCAAATCATTCTAGGATTATCGAATATATCATTCGGCCTCAACCCGCCGGCGCGGCAGGTGCTGAATTCGGTGTTCCTCGACCACGCGCTCAAGCGCGGCATGACCGGCGCGATCGTGCATTTCTCCCGCATCCTACCGCAGCACCGCATCCCCGAAGCCGAATGGCAGGTCGCCGAGGATTTGATCTTCGACCGCCGCCGTGACGGCCCAGGGGACCAATACGACCCGCTGCAGGCGTTCATGGCCCTCTTCGAGGACCGCACGATCGAGAAGGAGGAGAAGCAGGGCCGGCCGGAAAACCTCGAGGAACGTCTCGCCTACCGCATCGTCGAGGGCGACCGGCTCGACCTCGAAGCCGATCTAGACCTGGCGATGCAGGCGCACTCGCCGCTCGACATCATCAACGAGCACCTGCTGGGCGGGATGAAGACGGTCGGCGACCTCTTCGGCGCCGGCAAGATGCAGCTCCCCTTCGTGCTGCAATCGGCCGAAACCATGAAGACAGCGGTCAAGTACCTCGAACCGCACATGGAGCGGGTCGAGGGCCAGGAGAAGGGCACAATCGTCCTCGCCACGGTGCGCGGCGATGTTCATGACATAGGCAAGAACCTAGTCGACATCATCCTCACCAATAACGGCTACCGGGTGGTCAATCTCGGCATCAAGCAGCCGATCGGCGCGATCCTCGATGCCGCCAAGGAGCACCGGGCGCACGCCATCGGCATGTCGGGCCTTCTGGTCAAATCGACCGTGGTGATGCGCGAGAATTTGGAAGAGATGAGCCGCATGGGGCTCGACGTGCCGGTGATGCTCGGCGGCGCCGCGCTCACCCGCCGCTATGTCGAGGAGGATTGCGTCAAGGCCTACGAGGCGGGTCGCGTCGCCTACGCCCGCGACGCGTTCGACGGCCTCGCCTTGATGGACCGCATCGTCGGCAACGATTTCGACGGCTATCTCGCAGAAGTGCAGGAGAAGAGTGCCGGGCGGCCGAAGAACCCGTCGCGCAAATTGGGGCGCGCCGCCGACGCGCGGGTGCTGCGGCCGATCGATTTCGAGGAAATCCGCCTGCGCCGGGCCGAGCTGACCAGCGGCGTCGCCGTGCCGAACCCGCCGTTTTGGGGCGCGCGGGTGCTAGAGCGCGTGCCGGTCAAAACCGTCGCGTCCTACCTCAACGAGCGCATGCTCTATCAATTCCAGTGGGGCTTCCGGAAGGAGGGCCGCAGCCTCGCCGAATACAAGAAATGGGCGCGCGGCGAGCTGCGCCCGCTGCTGTCGCGGATCATGGACATCGCCATCCGCGAGAACATCCTCCAGCCCCAGGCCTCCTACGGCTATTGGCCGTGCGCCGCTCAGGGCAACGCGGTGGTGCTGTTCGATCCCGACGGCGGCCCGGGTGGAAAAGAACGCGAGGTCGCGCGCTTCGACTTCCCGCGCCAGAACAAGCGGGACGGGCTCTGCATCGCCGATTTCTTCCGCGACATCGAAAGCCCCGAGCGCGACGTCATCGGGCTGCAGGTCGTGACCATGGGCCGCCGCGCCTCGGAGGCGGCGCGCGAGTGGTTCGCCGCCGACCGCTACCAGGATTATCTCTATCTGCACGGGCTCTCGGTCGAGATGGCCGAGGCCTTCGCCGAATATGTCCACAAGCGCATCCGCGGCGAACTCGGCTTCGCCGCCGAGGAGGCGCGCGACCACGACGAGATGCTGGCGCAAGGCTATCGCGGCAGCCGCTATTCGTTCGGCTACCCGGCTTGCCCCAACCTCGCCGACCAGGCCCAGCTGCTGGCGCTGCTCAACGCCGACGCGATCGGCCTCGCCCTCACCGACGAAGACCAGCTCGACCCCGAGCAATCGACCTCGGCGATCGTCGTCCACCACCCGCAAGCCAAGTACTTTTCGGTGTGATCGCGACACGCCGCCATGGGAACGGAGCGGAAATGCGCGTCGAGATAAACCCGAGATTGCTGCGCTGGGCGCGGGAACGCTCAGGATACGATCCCGACGCCCTCGCTCATCGATTTCCGAGACTTGATGAGTGGGAACGCGGCGACGCACAGCCGACGCTCAAGCAGCTTGAGCAGTTCGCCAGTGCGGTCCACGCGCCGATCGGCTACCTGTTTCTGCCCGAGCCGCCTGTCGAGCGCGTGCCGATTCCGGATTTCCGGACGGTCGGAAATGCGCATATCGAGCGACCGTCGCCTGACCTGCTAGAAACGATCTACATCTGCCAGCAGCGCCAAGAATGGTACCGCGACTTCCTTCGCTCGACGGCTGCTGACCCGCTTCCATTCGTCGGTTCGACGACCGTGAATACGGCAATAGAGACGGCGGCGGGCGCTATTCGCGGGGCGCTTCACTTCGACCTCGCAGAGCGGGCACGGATGCCGACATGGACGGAGGCGCTGCGGCGGTTCATTGAACAGGCAGACGCGATCGGCGTCCTGGTCATGGTCAGCGGGGTGGTCGGTAGCAACAACCGGAGAAAACTCGATGCGGACGAGTTTCGCGGCTTTGCCCTTTGCGATGACCGGGCTCCACTGGTCTTCATCAACGGGTCCGACACCAAGTCTGCGCAGATGTTCACACTGGCCCACGAGTTGGCGCACATCTGGCTCGGCCAGTCCGCGCTCTCCGACATGGAACCGGTGTCCACGCCGGCCCACGCTGTCGAGCAGTGGTGCAACCTTGTCGCGGCCGAACTACTTGTTCCGCTCGCGGCGGTACGCGCCGAATATCGGCGGGACGCAGGTCTGCGCGCCGAGGTGGATCGGCTGGCAAGGCGGTTCAAGGTAAGCACGCTCGTCGTTTTGCGTCGCATCCATGACGCGGGCGGTCTAACGCGAGACCAACTTTGGGCGGCATACCGAGCCGAAGTCGAACGCCTCCTGGCGATCCCTCGGGGAAGCGGCGGAGATTTCTACCTGACCCAGGCTGCACGCGTCGGGAAGCGGTTCGCCCGTGCCCTCGTGGCGAACACGCTGGAGGGACAGACCCTCCATCGTGACGCTTTCCACCTGCTCGGATTTTCGAAGCTTGCAACATTCCGCGAACTTGGCCGCAGTCTGGGTGTCGAGTGATGGCGTACCTGCTGGACGCCAATGTGTTCATGCAGGCGAAGAATCTCCATTACGGCCTCGATTTCTGTCCGGCGTTCTGGGATTGGCTGATCGAGGCCAACGCGGCCGGCCGGGTTTTCAGCATCGAGAAGGTCGGCGATGAAATCGACGCCGGTGCAGACGAGCTTTCGACCTGGGCGGTGGCGCAGGGAGAAGGGTTCTTCCTGAGGCCCGACGCCGCCATTCTTCCGGCTCTCGGCGCGGTCAGTGCGTGGGCTACGGGTCAGGCGTATGAGCCTGCTGCCGTGAACACGTTCTTGCAGGTCGCCGACTATTACCTAGTCGCCCATGCCCTGGCGCATCGTCACACCGTCGTGACCCACGAGATCGCATCGCCGTCGACCAAAAAGATTAAGATTCCCAACGCTTGCATCGGCGTTTCCGTAAAATGCATGACGCCGTTCGAGATGCTTCGACATGAAAGAGTGCGCTTCGTGCTTGGCCATTAAGAGATGAGCGAAAACGGGTCGTGCTGGGCTATCCCGCCCGCATCCTGCCGAAGGACGTGGCGGCCGAGAAAATCCTCGGGGCGCGCACGCTGACCAATCTCGACAGTGAGCGGCCGACCCGGCTCGCCAATGCGCACCGCGATCTCGACGAGAGCCACTGACCTGATCGGGCGTCCACCACCCGCAGGCAAAATACTTTTCGGTGTAGTTCTGGCTTCCGCACGCCAAGGCGCATACCACCGTGTACTCTTTTTGTTCTTAACAAGACAGTAATTGCGTTTATATAGTGTCGCCATCGGGTCCGCGATATGCGGACAGCGTGAACGCGGGCGCCTGTTAATTTCCAGCAGATACAGGCGGAACGAAACGGGGTCGGATATTTTTGCGAGAAAACACCGATTTCAGCTGCGCCGGTTGCTGTTATCTCGCTGTTTTCGCTGCTGTTCCGCCACTGTTATCCCGCTGTTTTCACCGCAGTTATTTCGCTGTTTTGAACAAGAAATATGAATAGATCCAAGGCGTTGGCTTTTTAGCGCGGAGTATCAGGAGTATCAGCGGGGCGTTTCTTCGTTACTCGAACGCACTGCGGCGGGTCGATGAGACAGTCGCCCAAGGGCACCGGCCTGCGCCGGCATGGGTGAGGGCTGTTGCTCAACCTCACCCAGTTTGCTAAGCCGCGCGGTGATGAAGACGCACCAGATCGCGATCCTCGGCGGGTCGGGGTTTATCGGCCGCTATGTCGTCAAGCGCCTGGCCGGGCGCGGCGAGGCGCTGACCGTCGGCGGGCGTCACGCGAGTCAGGCCACATTCCTCAGGCTGAAGGGCGAGGTCGGCCAGGTCGGGCTGGTCAACATCGCCATCGACAGCGAGGCGATGCTGCCGGAGTTTCTCGCCGGCAAGGACGCGCTGATCAATTGCGTCGGCATCTTGAGGGAGCACGGCGCGCAGACATTCGATCGCGTCCACCATGCGGCGCCGGCGCGGCTGGCGCGGCTGGCGCGCGAGGCCGGGGTCGCGCGGCTGATCCACATCTCGGCGATCGGCGCCGACCCGCGCTCAACCTC
Organism: Allostellaceae bacterium; assembly: GCA_035604035.1. GTDB lineage: Bacteria > Pseudomonadota > Alphaproteobacteria > ATCC43930 > CGMCC-115725 > DATARH01. The sequence continues at coordinate 48,062 of DATNJF010000404.1, forward strand.
CGCCTATGCGCGCTCCAAGGCGGCGGGCGAGCAGGCGGTCAAGGATGCCTTCCCGACCGCGACGATCCTGCGCCCGTCGATCGTGTTCGGCCCGGAGGACGAATTCTTCAACCGCTTCGCCGGGATGGCGCGGCTGTCGCCGTTCGTGCCGCTGATCGGCGGCGGCGAGACGCGGTTCCAGCCAGTCTATGTCGGCGATGTCGCCGACGCGGTGATCCGCGCGCTCGACGATCCCGCCGCTTCCGGCCGCACCTACGAGCTCGGCGGGCCAAAAATCTATACGTTCCGCGTGCTGATGGAGCTGATGCTCGCCGAGATCAAGCGCAAGCGCTGGTTTATCGACCTGCCCTTCGGCCTCGCCGCGTTGCAGGCGCGGCTGATGGCGATCCTGCCCAACCCGCCGCTGACAGTCGACCAGGTCGAGATGCTCAAGCGCGACAATGTCGTCTCGTCGGGGGCGCTGACCCTGAGTGCGCTCGGCATCGAACCCACCGCGGTCGAGGCGATCATCCCCTCTTATCTCGACCGCTTCCGCCCCGGCGGCTGGTACGACCGGCGCCGCGCCGTCGCCTGAACGAAAAGGAACCCGATATGGCTGCCGATAAAGAAGACACGATCTATCTCGACGTCCCCGCCGGCCGCGTGGTGATCGAGATGCGCCCCGATCTGGCGCCCGACCATTGCGCCCACATCAAGGGGCTGGTGCGCCGCGGCTTTTACGACGGCATCGTCTTTCACCGCGTGATCGAAGGCTTCATGGCGCAGACCGGCGACCCGACCGGGACCGGCACCGGCGGCTCAGGGACCCGGCTCAAGGCGGAGTTCTCCGCCGAGCCGCACGTCCGCGGCGTGCTGTCGATGGCGCGCGCCTCCGACCCCAACAGCGCCGACAGTCAGTTTTTCATCTGCTTCGCCGACGCCAATTTTCTCGACCGGCAATACACGGTGTGGGGCAACGTGGTGTCGGGCATGGAGCATGTCGACGCGATCAAGAAGGGCAGCGGGTCGAGCGGCTCGGTCTCCGACCCCGACAAGATCGTGAAGATGCAAATCGCCGCCGACGCGGCGGATTAGAGGCTGAGCGCCCGATGAAGCTCTGGAGCCGGTTGGTCCTGATCGTCGTCGCGCTCGCCTGGGGCGCTGGTCCGGCGATGGCGCTCGACCCCGAGAACGCGCTTTACCTGGATCTGGCCTTTGGCCGCGTCGTCATCGCCTTGCAACCCGACGTGGCGCCAAAGACCTGCGCGCAGATCAAAAAGCTGGTGCGCGCCGGGTTTTATAACGGAATCGTCTTCCACCGCGTGCTCGACGGCTTCATGGCGCAGACCGGCGACCCGACCGGCACCGGCACCGGCGGCTCGGGGCATCCCTTGAAGGCCGAGTTCTCGTCCGAGCCGTTCGCCCGCGGTGTCGTCGCCATGGCCCGCACCTCCGACCCCAACAGTGCCGACAGCCAGTTCTTCATCACGTATGCCGTCGCGCCGCAGCTCGACGGCAAGTACACGATCTTCGGTCATGTCGAATCGGGGATGGAGTTCGTCGACAAACTGAGAAAGGGCGATCAGGCCCATAACGGCATGGTCGTCAACCCCGACAAGATCATCAAAATGCAGGTGGTGGCCGACGTCATTGCCGACGACGACAAGGCGAAAAAGCCAAAAGAGAAGAAAGACGACGACAAGGAGCGATAGCGCGGTCGCCGCGCCGCCGCGCCAGAGGCGCGACTGGGCGGGGGCGCTCGCGGTCTACCGCCAGCCGCGTCTCGTTGCCGTCTTGCTGATGGGGTTTTCCAGCGGTCTGCCGCTGGCGCTAACCTTCAGTACCCTGTCGTATTGGCTCGCCGAATTGGGCGTGTCGCTGACCGCGATTGGCCTCTTCGGCCTGGTGCGCGCCTCCTACAGCCTCAAATTCCTCTGGTCGCCGCTGATCGACCGGCTGCCGATCCCGATCCTCACCCGGCGGCTCGGCCGGCGGCGAAGCTGGGCGCTGACCATTCAGTTCCTCCTAGGCCTGGCGATCCTCGCGCTCGGCATGACCGACCCGAGAGCCGACCCTGTCGCGGCCGTGCTGGCGGCGGTCGTCGTCGCCTTCCTGTCGGCGAGCCAGGACATCGTCATCGACGCCTACCGCATCGAGCTGCTGCGACCCGAGGAGCAGGGCGCCGGCGCGGCGGCGACGCAATGGGGCTACCGCTTCGGCATGCTGGCCTCGGGCGCCGGCGCGCTCTACGCGGCGAATTTTGGCGGCTGGCATCTGGCCTACGCGATCATGGCGGCGCTGATGCTGGTCGGCATGCTAACCGTGTGGTTTACCCCCGAGCCCGGCGGGATTGCGCCGCCCGAGCGTCTGCCCGGCGCGACCACAGTTGAGCGGGCCGCCGCCTGGCTCGAACGCGCCGTTGTCGCGCCGTTCGCCGACCTATTCCGCCGCACCGGTAGCGGCCCGCTCGTGGCGATCGTCGTTTTCATCGTGCTCTTCAAATTCGGCGATGCGCTCGCCGGATCGATGTCGAACCCGCTTTACGTCCAGCTCGGGTTCACCAAGCTGGAGGTGGCGACGGTCGCCAAGATCTACGGCGTCATTGCCACCCTCGCCGGGGTGGCGATCGGCGGGGTGCTGGTGGCGCGGATCGGCGTGTTCGCCTCGCTGCTTATCTGCGGTGGGCTGCAGGCATGTTCCAACCTGCTCTACGCGGTGCAGGTCTGGGCCGGCCACGATGTTGGCATGCTGGCGCTAACCATCGGCGCCGAGAATTTGACCGGCGGCATGGCCTCCTCGGCCTTTGTCGCCTATCTTTCCGGGCTGTGCAGCCGTGATTTCACCGCGACGCAATATGCGCTCCTGTCATCGCTGGCGACGGTCGGGCTCAACGTGCTCGCCGCCTCCGGCGGCTATCTTGCCCAGCAGCTGGGCTGGGTTCCATTTTTCGTCGTCAGCACGGCGGCGTGCCTGCCCAGTCTCTTGATCCTGCTGTGGCTTATGCGTAGGCCAGCAATTCCAGCCGGTGCCGTTTGAGCCAAGCGCGCGATTTGTCGACGTCGGGAACCAGGCTCGCGACCAGCCGCCAGAACCGCGGCCCGTGGTTCATCTCGACCAGATGCGCCACCTCATGAGCGACGACGTAATCGATGACCGCTTCTGGCGCGAAGACGAGCCGCCAGCTGAACGACAGCGCGCCTTTCGACGAGCAGCTTCCCCAGCGGCTTTTCGGGTCGCGCACCCCGACCCGCGCGACGCTCTTGCCGATGCGCGCGGCGGTGGCGCGGGCGCGGGCGGCGAAATCCCGCTTCGCCAGCGCGGTCAGATGGTCGCGTACTCGGCGCGGCAGGTGTGTCGGATGGCCGCGCACGCGAATCTCGCCGTCCGCGATCGTTACCGTAGGCGCCCGGGAGTCCGTCTCGCAGCAAATGCGATGTGGCACCCCGAACACCGGCACGCTGGCGCCTTCGCCGAGGGGACGGGGCGGAGGCATCGCCGCGATCCGGGCGGCGATCCAGCCACGGTGCGACGACACGAAACCCAGCGCCGTCTCGGCCGAAAACCGCCGCGGCAGCACCAGCTCGACCCCGCGCTTCGCCGCGTCGACGCGCAGCGACAGCCGCCGCGCCTTGGGGCTGACGCGGATCGTCACCGGCGCGCCGATTCCCAGCGCGCGAATGCGCTCCTCAAGGCTGTCGTGTCGGAGCATTGTCACAAAAGCTTCCTGGCTTCGTCACGATTTGGCAAGCTGCACTCGTCAGATAAGCCGGACGGCACAGGGGGGATGGATTTTATGAAAAAACTTGCACTCGCGCTTGCCCTCGTCATGACGACGTTGGCTGGAGGTCTTGGCACCGCCTGGGCCGACCCGATCGAGCTGCAATGGTGGCATGCGATGACCTCGGTCAACGGCGATAGGATCAACAAGATCGCCGCCGATTTCAACGCTATGCAGAGCGACTACAAAGTCACCCCGGTGTTCAAGGGCTCGTACGCCGAGACCATGACCGCGGCGATCGCTGCTTACCGCGCTGGCAACGCACCGAACATCGTCCAGGTCTTCGAGGTCGGCACCGCGACGATGATGGCGGCGAAGGGCGCGGTGAAGCCGGTATACCAACTCATGGCCGATGCCGGCGAGCCCTTCGACCCCGCGACCTATCTGCCGGCGGTAACTGCCTATTACAGCACCCCCGACGGGAAGATGTTGTCCTTCCCGTTCAACAGCTCGACCCCAGTCGTCTACTGGAACAAGGACGCGTTCAAGAAGGCCGGGCTCGACCCCGACAAGCCGCCGGCGACCTGGCCCGACACCTTCGCCGCGGCCAAGAAGCTGCGCGGCGCCGGCTTGGCCTGCGGCTTCACGTCGGCCTGGGTCAGCTGGGTGCAAATCGAGAATTTCAGCGCCTGGCACAACATCCCGATCGGTACCAAGACAAATGGGCTCGGCGGGTTCGATACCGAGCTCCAGATCAATAACGCGACCGTCGTCCGCCACATCGGCAACCTCGCGGATGCAGAGAAGGACAAGAGCTTCGACTACGGTGGCCGCACCACCGAGCCTACCGCCAAGTTCATCTCCGGCGATTGCGGGATGCTGCAGGATTCCTCGGCGAGCTACGGCGCGGTCAAAAAGGGTGTGCAATTCGGCTTCGGCGTGACCCAGCTTCCCTACTACCCGGACGTTCCGGGCGCGCCGCAAAACTCGATTATCGGCGGCGCCAGCCTCTGGGTGATGGGTGGTAAGAAACCCGAGGAATACAAGGGCATCGCCAAGTTCTTCACCTATCTGTCGTCGACCGCAGTGCAGCAGACCTGGCACCAGGACACCGGCTACCTGCCGATCACCAAGGCGGCCTATGACGCGACCAAGGCGTCGGGCTTCTATGATAAGAACCCTGGCACCGAAATCGCCATCCTGCAGATGACTGGCAAGCCGCCGACCGAGAATTCGCGCGGGCTCAGGTTCGGTAACATGGTGCAGATCCGCGACGTCATCGCCGAGGACCTTGAGGCCGCATTCTCGGGCAAGATGGACGCCAAGGCGGCAATGGACGACGCGGTCAGCCGCGGCAACGCGATCCTGCGCCAGTTCCAGAAAAACGTGCAGTAGCGGCATCGAGCAATTCTGTGAGGTCGAAGCAGCCTAAAATTTGCCCTTGGCCGGGCTTGACCCGGCCATCCACGTCTTGTGGCGCGGTCGCCTGCGATGCAGACGTGGATCCCCGGGTCGAGCCCGGGGGAGGGGATGATTTCTAGAGCTTCTCACGTAGATGGACCGCCGCGTCGTTTTTTCCGGTTGGCTGCTTCCGGTGGTGCTGCTGCTGCCGCAACTGGCGGTGACGGTGATTTTCTTCTTCTGGCCGGCGGCTCAGGCGATCGTCCAGTCGGTGCGGGGCGGCGACGCATTCGGCCTTAGTACCCGCTTCGTTGGCTGGGACAACTTCGCCACCGTCTTCGCCGATCCCAACTACGTCTTCGCCTTCGCGGTGACCGCGTTCTTCAGCGTCGCGGTGGCGATCCTGGCGCTGGCGCCGGGGCTGCTGCTCGCGGTCATGGCCGATCGGGTAGTGAAGGGCGCCACCTTCTACAAGACCGTGCTCCTCTTGCCCTACGCGATCGCACCGGCGATCGCCGGCGTGTTGTGGATGTTCATTTTCAACCCCAGCATCGGCGTTGTCGCCGCCGGCCTCCACCGCGCCGGGATCGACTGGAACTACCTGCTCAACGGCAAGCAGGCGATGCTGCTGGTTATTGCCGCCGCGGCGTGGAAGCAGATCAGTTACAATTTCCTCTTCTTCCTCGCGGGGCTGCAGGCGATCCCCGCCTCGCTGCTCGAAGCCTCGGCGATCGACGGCGCGACGCCGCGCCGCCGGTTCTGGACGATCGTCTTCCCGCTGCTGGCGCCGACCAGCTTTTTCCTGATCGTCGTCAACATTGTCTACGCCTTCTTCGACACGTTTGGGGTCATCCATAACGTCACCCAAGGCGGGCCGGACAAGGCCACCGAAATCCTCGTCTACAAGGTCTGGTACGACGGTATTGTCGGGCTCGATCTCGGCGGCTCGGCGGCGCAGTCGGTGGTGCTGATGGCGATTGTCATCACGCTCACCGCGATCCAGTTCCGCTTTATCGAGCGGCGAGTGCATTACGCATGATGATCACGGCCCGCTCCCGTGCCTGGATCCCGCACGCGATCCTCATAGCGGGGCTGCTCATCGTCCTGTTCCCGATCTACGTCGCCTTTGTCGCGTCGAGCCTGGATCTGTCGTCAATCCTCCAGGCGCCGATGCCGCTCATCCCGGGCCGGCGGCTGATCCAGAATTACACCGAGGCGATTTCCGCCGGCACGGCTAAGACCAGCGGCGTCTCGGTCGCGCGGATGATGTTCAACAGCCTTGTCATGGCGCTGGTTATCGCCGCCGGCAAGATCGCGATCTCGCTGCCCTCGGCTTATGCCGTGGTGTTCTTCCGCTTCCCCTTAAGGAAGCTCGCCTTCTGGGCGATCTTCGTGACCCTGATGCTGCCGGTCGAGGTGCGCATCATCCCGACCTATCAAATCGTCAGCGATATGGGGCTCATCGACCGCTATGCCGGGCTGAGCCTGCCGCTGATCGCCTCGGCGACCGCGACGCTCTTGTTCCGCCAGTTCTTTCTCACCATCCCGGACGAGCTGGTCGAGGCCGCGAAGATCGACGGCGCCGGCCCGCTGCGCTTCTTCATTGATACCGTGATCCCGCTCTCGGCGACCAACATCGCCGCGCTCTTCGTGATCCTGTTTATCTTCGGGTGGAACCAATATCTGTGGCCGCTGCTTGTCACCAACACGCCGTCGATGACGACGATCGTCATCGGCATCCGACAGATGATCGGCAATGGCGACACCCAGACCGAATGGCAGATCGTCATGGCGACCGCCCTCTTGGCGATCGTCCCGCCGGTTCTGGTGGTGCTGCTGATGCAGCGCTGGTTCGTCAAAGGCCTGGTCGAGAGCGAGAAATGAGCGCGCCGACCTATCGTCCGGCGGTGATCGGCGACGCGGCCGACATCCATGCGCTGCTGCTCAAGATCGCCGGCGACATCCCGCTCGCGGTCGAGACCCTGGAGCAGGAGGAATTGCTTTATGCCGCGGTGCGCAAGATGCTCGCTTTTGGTCAATCATGGGTTGCGGTGGACGGCAAAACCGTCGTCGGGTTTGTCCTGGTCGACAGCGCCGAGGTCGGGCGGCATTGGGGCGAAAACGAGCTCCTCAACCTCCGCTACGCCGGCGGCGAGATGCTCGACGGGCTTATCGGCAAGGTGCTAGAGCGGAAGGTGCCGGTCACCGCCAGCGTCCGCGACACAAACCGCGCCGGTCTCGCCGAGCGGCTCAAGAAGTTCGGCTTTCGCGAAGCGGAAGTCCGCGTCGGCGAGCAGCATTTCCGCCGGGAACCCTAAGGGCAGGCATAAATGGCCACGCTAACCCTCGATAACGTCAAGAAATCCTATGCCGACCGCGAGGTCGTCCACGGCGTGAGCTGCGACGTTGCCGATGGCGAGCTGGTGGTCGTGGTCGGGCCGTCAGGCTGCGGGAAATCGACCTTGCTGCGCATGGTCGCTGGGCTTGAGGACATCACCTCGGGCGCGGTGGCGATCGACGGGCGCGTGGTCAATGGGGTCGAGCCCAAGGACCGCGACATCGCGATGGTATTCCAGAACTACGCGCTCTACCCGCATATGAGCTGCTTCGACAACATGGCCTATGGCCTGCGGATGCGGGGAATGGCGCGCGAGGAGATCGCCAAGCGGGTCGACCGCGCCGCCCGCATCCTCCAGCTCGACGGGCTCCTCGACCGCAAACCGCGTCAGCTTTCCGGCGGCCAGCGCCAGCGCGTGGCGATGGGCCGCGCCATCGTCCGCGACCCGAAAGTGTTCCTCTTCGACGAGCCGCTCTCCAACCTCGACGCCAAGCTGCGGGTGCAGATGCGGGTCGAGATCAAGCGCTTGCAGCAGGAGCTGGGTACCACCTCGCTTTACGTGACTCACGATCAGGTCGAGGCGATGACCTTGGCTGATCGGCTCATCGTGATGAATGCCGGCAATGCCGACCAGATCGGCCCGCCACTCGATCTCTATGAGCGCCCTGCCACCGCGTTTGTCGCCGGGTTCATTGGCTCGCCGGCGATGAACCTGATCGAGGGCCGGTTCGACGGGACCGGGGTGGTGATCGGCAATTGCACGTTCCCGGTCGCGAGTAAGACCGCGTCTGGTGAGGCTGTGCTGGTCGGGCTGCGGCCCGAGCATCTTGAGCTGGCGGAGGACGGACCGCTGCCGCTCACGGTCGAGCTGTTGGAACGGCTCGGCGCCGACACGATCGTCCACGGCAAGCTCGGCGGTGACGGCATCGTGCTGACCGCGCGCGCCGCCGGCACGATCAACCCGCCGCTTGGGCATACGCTGCGGTTCGCCGTGCGCCCGGAGCACATCCATTGGTTCGATGCCGAGACCGGCAGACGGCTTTAGTCTTCGCTGTCGATCAAATGGATGAAAGAGCCGGCGACCGAACCGCGCCGTAACCCCACACTGCCGAGATCGTTGCCAGTGGCGTCGGCGATGGCGAAGAGCCGGTCGGCGGTGCCCTCCTCGACGATGCTGGCATAGTGGAATTCGTGACCGCGAAATCGCGCGCCAGCGTTGCCGAGCGGTGCTGAGCCTAGCAAGGTCGCGACGCGATAGCCGAGATGCCGCTTTGGCGCGGTGAAGCTCGTGATAACGGGCAATAGCCCGGCCATGCGATGCGCCATGCCGTTTGCATTGGTCAGCGCGTCGCCGAGCACCATGTAGCCGCCGCATTCGCCATATACGGGACTGTTTGCGGCGGCGGCATCGCACAGCCCGCCGAGGAACCGTGTCGCTGAAGCCAGCCTGCCCGCATGCAACTCGGGATAGCCGCCGGGCAGGTAGATCGCATCGGCCGCGGGGTCCGGCGCTTCGTCGGCGAGCGGCGAGAAGAATGAGATTTCGGCGCCTTGGCGCCGCCAGCCTGACAGCACGGCCTGGTAGGCGAAGAGGAAGGCATCGTCCCGGGCGACGGCGATGCGCTGGCCTAGGGCCGGCAGCGCCGTCGCGCCGATCGCCGCGCCGCAGCGCGAGGGTTTCGCCAGCGCGATCAGCTGGCCGACATCGAAATCGGCGGCGATCAGCTTCGCGGCGTCGGCGATCAAGGTCTCGATCGCGACCAAATTTTCCTCGGCCGGCACGAGGCCGAGATGGCGCGATGTGATCGTCAATGTCTTGTCCTGCCTTATCGCGCCGAGCACCGGCAGGTCGGGCAAGTGCCGCGCGATCACCTCGGTCAGCAGTGCGCGGTGCCGCGCGCTGGCGACGCGATTGAGGATCACTCCGGCGAGCGGTACTTCCGGGTCATGACGGGCGAAACCGGCGACGAGGGCAGCGATCGACGCGCCCTGTCCGCTGCAGTCGACCACTAGCACGACCGGCCAGGCGGTGAAGCGGGCGAGCGCCGCGGTCGAGCCCGCCTCGTCGTCGGGTCCGGCGCCGTCGAAGAGGCCCATCACCCCTTCGCACAGCACGATCTCGGCGTCTGCCTCGAGTTCGGCGACCAGGGTGGCCAACGTCGCCCGGCGCATCGCCCAGGGGTCGAGGTTGAAGCCTGTGGCGTTGCTCGCCAGCGCGTGAAAGGTCGGGTCGATATAATCCGGGCCCGCCTTGGCGCTGGCGATCTTGATGCCCCGGTTCTGCAGATGGCGCAGCAGCCCTGCGGTGATCAGCGTTTTGCCGCTGCCCGATTTCGGCGCGGCAAGAATTAACCCGCGGCCCCTCACCCCTTGTACCAATTAAGCGTCTCATGCAGCCGCGCAACCTCGCCGATGGCGATGATCGCCGGGCTCTCGACTTGCGCGGCGGCACTGGCAGCTTCGGCGAGGGACGTGATGACCACGCTCTGCGCCGCCGTCGTCGCCTTGCTAACGATCGCCACGGCCTCGCCCGGCGGCCGCCCCGCCGCGATTAGGCGGCGGGCAATGTCACCGAGATGGGTCAAGGCCATGTAGAGCACGATGACCGGCGAGCCCTTGGCGATCGCCTCCCAGTCGGGGGCGCTGCCTTCCTCGCCCGGCACAGCGCCGTCGCTGTTGTGGCCGGTGATCAGGGTCACGGCCGAGTTGATGCCGCGATGCGTAAGGGGGATGCCGGCATAGGCGAGGCCGCCGATCGCCGCGGTGATGCCGGGCACGATGCGAAACGGGATGCCCGCCTGGGCCAACGCCAGCGCTTCTTCGCCGCCGCGACCGAACACGCAAGGGTCGCCGCCCTTGAGGCGCAGTACCCGCTTGCCGTCACGGGCGAGCGCGATCAGCCGGGCCGAGATGTCGGGCTGGCGCGGCGATGGCCGGCCGCCGCGCTTGCCGGCGTCTTCCAAAGCCGCCTCTGGCCGCGCCAAGGTGAGAATGCGCGGGTCGACGAGCGCGTCGTAGACGATGGCGTCGGCCTGTTCCAAGGCGTGCAGCGCCAGCACCGACAGCAGGCCCGGGTCGCCCGGCCCGGCGCCGACCAGCCAGACGCTGCCTTGCGCCATCTCAGGGAGGTACAGCCGTTTGGCGTCGATCATTGCCGGAAGGTAGCCAGCCGCACGGGTTTTGCTAAGATCATTCTATGGCACGGCAGGAAGGTAGTCCGCTGCGCCGCGGATGGACCACCGGCGCTTGCGCCGCGGCCGCGGCGCGGGCCGCGTTTGCCGCGCTGTTGACCGGCGAGTTCCCTGACCCGGTGACGATCCGCCTACCGCGCGGCCAGAGGCCCAGCTTCCCGCTGGCGCTCGCCGAACTGAACGGCGGGAGCGCGCGCGCCGGCATCGTCAAGGATGCGGGCGACGATCCCGACGTCACCCACGGCGCGACGATCGTCGCCGAAATCGCCTGGGCGACGCCCGGCTCCGGCATCGCCTTCGCCGCCGGCGAGGGGGTTGGCACGGTGACCCGGCCGGGGCTTCAGCTCGGCGTTGGTGAACCGGCGATCAACCCGGCGCCGCGGGCGATGATCCGCGAGATGCTGGCGGACCTAGCCGAAGCCAACGGCGCGCCGCCGCCCGATGTGACCGTCACCGTCGCGATCCCCGGCGGCGAGCGCCTCGCTGAGAAGACGATGAACGCGCGCCTCGGCATTGTCGGTGGCTTGTCGATCTTGGGAACGACCGGGATCGTGGTGCCCTATTCCTGCGCTTCCTGGATCCACTCGATCCAGCGCGGCATCGATGTCGCCCGCGCCGCCGGGCTCGACCATATCGCCGCAGCCACGGGCACCACCTCGGAGCGCGCGGTGCAGCGCCTCTATGCGTTGCCCGACCATGCGCTGATCGATATGGGCGATTTCGTCGGCGGCACGCTGAAATATCTGCGCCGCCATCCGGTCGCTCGGCTGACCTTGGCGGGCGGCTTCGCGAAGATGGCCAAACTCGCCGCGGGCCATCTCGACCTGCATTCGAGCAAGAGCCAGGTCGAGCCGGCACTGCTGCGCGAAATCCTGGCCTCGGTCGGCGCCGATGACAGCACACTCGCTGCGGTAAGCGGCACCGAGACCGGCGGCGCGCTGCTCGAGGCGGCAGGGGAATGGCGCGCGGCGTTGGCAGCCGGCGTCGCACGGCGAGCGCGCGAAGTCGCTCTGGCGACGCTGTCGGGCGCTACCGCGGTCGAGGTCGCGATCGTCGATCGGACTGGCGAGTTCCTCGCGATGGTAGGTGCATGAGCGGGACGCGACTCCTCATCCTCGGGGGGACCGGAGAGGCGGTGGCGTTGGCTCGCGCTGTGCTCGCCCGCTTCGGGGACCGCATCGAAGTGACAACGGCGCTCGCTGGCCGGACCGCTCGCCCGGGGCCGATCCCCGGCCAAGTCCGGATCGGCGGGTTCGGCGGCGCCGCCGGCCTTGCCCAATATCTCGCCGAGCACGAAATCGACCGGCTGATCGACGCGACCCACCCCTTCGCCGCCGATATCTCGCGCGCGGCGCGGCTCGCCGGTGACCAAACGCAGGTGCCTCGACTATTGCTGCTGCGGCAGGCCTGGCGGCGCCATCCGCTGGACCGCTGGATCGAGGTCGACAGCATCGAGGCGGCGGCGCAGATCGTCGGCCGCGTCGGCAGGCGAGCCTTCCTGACCGTCGGCGCCGGCGAGATCGATGCCTTCGCCCCGGCGACCGGCGTGCGCTTTATCGTGCGGATGATCGACCGGCCGCGCAATCCATTGCCGTTACGCTTCCATGAGGTCGTGCTCGGACGCGGTCCGTTCGCCCTGGTCGAGGAGCGCCAACTGCTGCAGATGAAGGCGATCGACGTGCTGGTCTGCAAGGCGAGCGGTGGCGCGGCGACCGAGGCGAAGCTCGTAGCGGCGCGCGAATTGAGCCTGCCGGTCATCATGGTTCGTCGCCCGCCGGTCGAGCGCGGCTTGTCGGTCGATACGGTCGAGGGCGCGATCGACTGGCTAGCTGGTCTCGACGAACGGCCCGAAGCGAGGAGAACGTTATGACGGCGCGGCTCGGTGTGGCCTTCGGCTTGGCGTTGCTGGCGTTGGCCGCGTGGGCGCCTTGCGCACGCGCCGATATAAGCACGGCGCTCAACCCGTTCAGCGGCTACTACAACAACATTGCTCGGGCCGCCGAGGCCAACGACGTCGCCAAGGTCCGGGCACTATTGTCGAGCGGCAACAGCGCCAACGAGACCGAAGCGGACAGCCAGCGCACCGGCCTCCATACCGCGGCGATAAACGGCAATCTCCAGATCGCCGCGATCCTCATCAAAGCCGGAGCGCGGATCGACGCGCGGGACAATCTCGGCAACACGCCATTGCAATACGCTGCGGATCACGACCATCTCGAGATGGCCAAGCTTCTGATGGATGTCGGCGCACAGGTCGATGCCGAGAACAAGAATGGGATGACTGCGCTAATGATCTCGGCCAAGGATGGCAACGTCGAAATGGTCCGCACCCTGCTGGCTCGCGGTGCCAACCCGAACAAGTCGGATTACACCGGGCGCGATTCGCTGGGCTGGGCGCTTGACAGCCATCGCCCCGCGGTCATCGCGATCCTCAAGGACGCCCAAGCGCGCAAGCACTAGGGCCGGGTGCTACCCGCGCCGGGGGCGCAGCACATGATGGTGGTCGGTGGCGTAGAGCCGGCTGTCGTTGCCGCCGCCGGCGAGCGCCGGGCCGACCAGGATCAGCGCGGTGCGGGTGATGCCGGCGGCCTTGGCTCCGTCGCGGATCGTCGCTAGCGTGCCGCGGATCAACAATTCGTCCGGCCAGCTAACCCGGTAGGCGACGATTGCGGGGCAATCGGCGCCGTAATGCGGAACGAGCATGCGCACCACCCGCGCCAGATTGGCGATCGACAGATGGATGGCCAGAGTCGCGCCGCTCACGGCGAGGCGGTCGAGCTCTTCGCCCGCCGGCATCGCCGAGGCGCGCGTCGCGGTGCGGGTGAGGATGATCGTCTGGGCGATGCCGGGCAGCGTCAGCTCGCGGCGCAGCGCCGCCGCCGCCGCGGCGAAGGCCGGCACGCCGGGGGTCACGTCGTAGGGAATGCCGAGGGGGTCTAGCCGGCGCATCTGCTCGGCGATCGCGCCGTAGAGCGAGGGATCGCCCGAATGCACCCGGGCGACGTCATGTCCTGCACGATGCGCCGTTTCGATCTCGGCCACGATCTCGTCGAGGGTGAGCGGCGCGGTATCGACCACCCGCGCGCCCGGCGGCGCGGCAGCGACGATCTCCGGCGGCACCAGCGATCCGGCGTAGAGACAGACCGCGCAGGTCTCGATGAGGCGCAGGCCGCGTACGGTGATGAGGTCGGCGGCGCCGGGTCCGGCACCGATGAAATGTACCGTCACTTCTTGCTGTAGCCGCGCGGCGTGTAGAAGCGCGGCGGGTCGCCGGGAATGACGCGGCTCTCGCTATTGCCGACGATGACGATGGTCAGCATGTCGATATCCGCCTCGACGAGATTGTCCAGCATCGTGACCCGCCAGCTCTCGCCGGTGCGCCCGAGATTGCGCGCGATCAGAACCGGAGTGTCCGGCCGGTGATGGGCGAGAAGGATCGCCGCCGTCTCAGCAAGCTGGGAGGATCGTCGCATCGAGCGCGGGTTGTAGAGGGCCACGACAAAGTCGCCAGCCGCGGCGGCTTCGAGCCGGGCGCGGATGGCCGGCCACGGGGTCATCAAATCGGACAGCGAGATCGCGCAGAAATCATGGCCGAGCGGCGCCCCGGCGCGGGCGGCGGCGGCCTGCATCGCGCTCACCCCCGGCGACACCAGGATTTCGACCGCCCCCCAATCGCGCCGCTCTTCGCGATCCAAAAGCTCGAACACCAACGTCGCCAAGCCATAGATCCCCGCGTCGCCCGACGATATGAGGGCGACGTTCCTGCCCTCGGCGGCAAGGTTGAGAGCAAGCCGCGCCCGCTCTTCCTCGTCGCCGATGACGCTGGGGTGCAGGGTCTTCTCGGTCGTCGCGCGCCCGAGCAGGTCGAGATAGAGGCCGTAGCCGACGATGTCGCTGGCCTGGGCGATGAGCGCGCTTGCCTCCGGCGTGCGCCATGAGGCATCGCCCGGTCCGATACCGACGATCGCCAGACGACCGCGCGGCCGTCCGATCGCCGCGGCGTTGATCGGTGCCGCGGCGCGGGCGATGGCGCAGGTTGCGTGCCGCGACTTGCGCTTGGGCGCGACCAGTACGCCGCCCGGACCCGCCGCCGCCAACGCCGCGCCCTCGGCGACGCCCCAGCAGCCGGTGGCGCGGAACACCGCCTCGGACTTCTCGGTGAGGCGCGGGGTCTCGTCGAGCAGGCGCTCGCTGGGAAAGAAACGCGCCGCCACGCCGAGCCGCTCGGCGAGCGCGTGGATGCCGGGCTCGGCGAGCTTCAACTCGACCGAAACCACCGCGGCCACCGCGTCCGCGGCAAGCCCCGCTTCGGCCAGGCATCTGTCGGCGAGCGACACGATCTCGTCGGAATCGCAGTTGCGCTCGCAACCGATGCCCAAAGCCAGCATCGGCGGGTGGAAGACAAGCGCGGTTTCGTCGGCCGTCACTGGGTGATCGCTAACCCGCACCGAGAGCTCGGCGTTCTTGGCCCAGGCGATGCCGGTGTCGCGCAACCATTCGGCGCAGCCGAGCTCGTCATGAAGCCTGACCGGCTGGCCGGCGATCAGCGCGGCGGCAACAGGTTTTATCCGCTCCGGATTAGCAATACGCCAACCACGAGGTGGCTCGTCGAGCGCGAGGCCGAGCCGGAGGTCGCCGGCGGTGGTGATTGCCGCGACACCGCCGAGGGCCTTGGCAAGAACGCGGGCGATTTGGTTGGCGCCGTGATGTCCGCCCAACAGCGGCACCGCGACCGAGCCATCCTCGGCAAGGGCGACGACCGGCGGCTCGGCGCGCTTGTCATCCAGATGAGCCGCGAGCGCGCGAATCAGGATGCCGCTGGCGCAAATGCCCACGATCGGCCGTCCCGCCGCGAACAGATCGGCGAGATGCGGGACGACGCCGTCATACGTTTCGTCCCAATCGCCGGCCAAGGCGCGAGGCCCGTGCAGACGCGCCTCCGGCAGGAGGTCGCAGATTCTCCGTCCGAGCACCGTCGCGCTTGGCCCAAGCACGACGACCGCGGCACCGTTGGGCAGAGGCCGCTTCATCGCTTGCCACCGCGCACCAGCGCCATCGCAAAGTAGGGCACCCCATCGGGCTCGACGTCGGCGAATGTGGCGACGCGCTGCCGCGTCTGCGTCGCGCGCTCGATGTAGATCGTATCGTCGAGACGGCCGAGCCCCGCCAGCACCCGACGCAGCTTGCCGGCATGGCGACCCAATTTGATCACCGCCGCGGTCTCGGCGTCGGCGAGGCGGCGGATAAGCTCGTCTTCGGCGAGGGTCGCGGGAATCACCATGACCGTTTCGTCGCGCTGGGCGAGCGGCGTCCCGGCGGCGGCGGCGCAGGCGGTCAGTGACGAGACGCCGGGCACGACCTCCACGCGGTAGCGCGGCGCGAGGCGAGTGAAAATCGCCGCGAAGGTGCCGTAGAAAAACGGGTCGCCCTGACAAAGAAAGGCCACGTCCCGGCCGCTGTCGAGCTCGGTGGCGAGGGTCGCGGCGGCGGCATCGTAGATGGCGTGAGGCGGCGGCCCGGGACGCATCGGGAAGGCGATGCGCACCTGGCGCTGCGCCGGGCTGAGGAATTCCGCGACGATGCTGCGGGCAAAACTGTCGCCGGTCTCGGGCGCCGGATAAGCGATGACCGGCACGCCGCGCAAGAGACGTAGCGCCTTCAGCGTCACCAGCTCGGGATCGCCCGGCCCCAGCCCCAGCCCGTAAAGCACACCGAGCGCCATCTCACTTAGGCCTTACCCGGTAGAGGGTCAGCACCATGCGCTGTCCGTTTGAGTAATCGGTGCCGCGGATGCTACCGATTGGCGTCGCTTCGAGACCGTGCGCCGTCAGCCCTTGCAGGAACTGCGCATCCTCGCGGCCGCCGACCAACGCCTCGCCGCCACCCGCCAATTCGGTCACCGCATTGGTCACCATGGTCATCCGCAGCTTGCCGCCCAGCAAAAAGACCAGGCTCGGTTCGGCGTAGCCGAGTGTGACAAGCGGCGTGCCCGGCGGCGGTGGGTCGCCAGCGATCAGCAGCGCGGCGCCGCGGCTCAGCCATAGCCGGTCGAGGCTCGGAAGAACCCAGATGCCCACGGAAATGGTCAGGGTGAGGGATAGCGCGGCGATCGTCGCGGCGCTTGCTACCGGAGCCGGCCGCCGCCACAGCAATATCGTCATCAGGATGACCAGGACGGCGGCCGTAACCGGTCCGGCGATGTCGACTCCGGGTCCGAAGCGGATCGGCAACACGATCAGCGCACCGCCGATGATGACAACGGTTACAACGACCCACAGCGCCTCGACGGCACGCCTCGTCCAGCGTGCCCAAACCCGCTCGGCCTGATCGATTCCTTCGGCGATCGTGCCGGCAGCAAGCAGCGCCAGCGCCGGATAGAGCGGCAGGACGTAATGCGGCAGCTTGGTCGGGATCAGCTCCATCACCACCCAGGCCGGGACGATCCAGGCCAGCAGGAACCGCACCAGCGGCTGCTCATGGCGTTGCCAGCCGCGGATCAACGCCGGCGCCAGATAGAGCGATCCGGGCCAGAACGTGATCATCATTAGCGTCAGATAGTAGAACGGCGGCGCGCCATGTGATTCCTGTCCGCCCAGCAGTTTCGTCAGAAAATCATGGCCTAGCGAATCTGCGAGAAAGCGACCTTCGGTCGCCTGCTCGATCGCGTAGAGCCACGGCGCGATTGCCAACCCAGTCGCGATCAATCCGGCCAGCGGCCGCAGCGTGCGCAGCCAAGCCGTATCGCGATCGGCGATGGACAGCGTCGCTGCGGTCGCCAGCGCCAGCGCCGGCCCGACCGGTCCCTTGAGTAGGATCGCCGCGATTTCGGCGAGCCAGAACGCAATTGCGACGTCGATGCCCACCGGCTTGCCACGGCGCGCCCGCACATAGGCGAGACCAAGCGCTCCTTGCCCGGCGACGATCGCGGCGAGGAGCGCCGCATCGGTCTTGGCGATGTGCGCCTCGGCCATCGTGCCGAGTGAAGTGGCGAGCAGAACCGCCGCGACCAGCGCGATTCGCGGCGCAGCGGCATTACCTTCCGGCGCCTCGCTCAGGAGAGCCCGGCCGAGACCGAAGGTCAGCAGCACGGCAAGGCTCGCGCCGATCAGCGACGGCAGGCGATACGGCCAGATTGCGGTCGATCTCGGATCGCTGAACGCGCTGACGGAGGCGGCCTGCAGCCAATAGATGCCACCCGGCTTCTGGTTGCGCGCCTCGTTCTGGAACCGGATATGCAGGAAGTCGTCGGTCTCCAGCATCTGCCGCGTCGCTTGCGCGAAGCGGGCTTCGTCGCGGTCGAGCACCGGGATTGAGCTCATTCCGGGCAGATACAGCGCCAGGCAGAGCACGCCGAGCAGCGCGTAGGGCCGCCAGCCGACGAGAAGGGGCGCGATCCGCGCCATCAGCCGCCGACCGACGAGGAACGGTAGAGTTTCAAGATCGAACTGAACCTTCTCGTGATTTGGCGCACGGCTGGCGCAACGTTCTTGGCGCAAGCGGGGGGCGCTCCTCCCGCGTTCACGATCGCGCGATGACGAATAGTCGATTGAAAACGGGCCGTCCATCCCGCGCAACCCGTTCAGCCCGGCTTGACCGCCGCCCATTGCGTCACCGCGATCAGCCGCCGCCAGGCATGACGGCCGCCCAGCGGCTCGGCTCGGCTGACGGCGAGCCGAGTAAGGCTGCCGCCGTGACGCGCCTGGCATTCGAGCACCGCGCGCTCGCCCTCAACGCTGATGACATTGGCGACAAGGCGCCCGCCAGGCCGCAGCGCCTGCCATAGCGCCGGCAGCAGGTCTGGCTCGCCCATGCCGCCGCCAACGAAAATCGCATCAGGGGTGGGGAGGCCGGCAAGCGCCTGCGGTGCGGCGCCGTTGACGATGCGCAAATCCGGCACGCCGAGCACAGCGGCGTTGCGCGCGATCATCGCCACGCGCGCCGGATCGCGCTCGATCGCCACCGCCGACAGGTTGTCGCCGCCGCGCAGCCATTCGATCGCCACCGAGCCGCAACCGGCGCCAACATCCCACAGAGTTTCGCCGCTGAGCGGCGCCAGCGCCGCCAAGGTCGCGGCGCGGATTTCGCGTTTGGTGAGCTGCCCATCATGCTCGAACGCGCCGTCCGGCAGTCCGGCGAGGCGCGGCAACCCGCGCACCCCCGGCGTTGCCTGGCATTCGAGAGCGATGGTGTTGAGGTCGGCGGCCTTGCGGCTTCCCCAATCCTGCGCCGTGGCTTCGACTGTGCGTTCCGCTGGGCCGCCGAGATGTTCGAGCACGGCCAACCGGCTCGGCCCCCAGCCGCTTCCGGTCAGGAGTTGCGCCACCGCGCGCGGGGTGTCGCCGTCCTCTGAGAGGATCAAGACGCGGTGGCCTTCGGCGAGGTGAAGGCGCAGCGTGTCGAGCGGACGGGCGTGCAGGCTCAGCGTCGTGCAATCGGCAATCGGCCAGCCTAGCCGCGCGGCGGCGAAGCTGAACGCGCCCGGATGTGGCAGCACGGTCATCGCCTCGCGGGAGAAGCGGCGGGCGAGGATCGCGCCGGCGCCAAACCACATGGGGTCGCCGCTGGCGAGCACGACGACCCGCCGGCCGCGATGCGCGGCGATGGCGGCAATCGAGTCGGAGAACGGCTGCCGCCAGGGGAGGCGGTCCGCAGCGCTGTCCGGAACCATCGCCAGATGCCGCGCGCCGCCGACGATCACCTCTGCGGTCTCGACCAGCGCGCGCGCCGCGGGCGCGAGGCCGGCGAGCCCATCGTCGCCGATGCCGATAATGGTGAGCCAGGCGGTCATGGCTCCGGTCTCGCCAGCGCATTCACTGCGGCGGCGGCGAGCGCGCTGCCGCCCCGTCGCCCTCTAAGCGCTATAAAGTCGGTGCCGTCGAATTCCGCCAGTGCCGCCTTGGCCTCGACGGCACCGACAAAGCCGACCGGAAAACCGAGCACCAGTGCGGGTTTAGGCGCTCCGTCCGCAATCATCTCGAGCAAATGAAATAGCGCCGTGGGAGCATTGCCGATCGCGACTATGGCGCCTGCGAGATACGGCCGCCACAACTCGACCGCGGCGGCCGAGCGCGTGGTCTTCAGGGTCTCGGCAAGCTCGATGGTCTTGGGGTCGTTGAGGGTGCAGATGATGTCGCTTTTCCCCGGCAGGCGCCCCCCCGTGATCCCGGCAGCCACCATGCGGCTATCGACGAGGATCGGCGCGCCCGATGCCAGCGCGCGTTTGCCTTCAGGAGCCGCATTCTCCGACCATAGGAGGTCGTCAAGGATCGAAATGTCGCCTGCGGCATGGGCGAGCCGCACCGCCAGCGGCCTCAGTTCGGGTGGAAAGCGGGTCAAGTCGGCCGCTTGCTCGATCAGGGCAAAGGATCGCTCATAGATAGCCGCGGGATCGCGCAGGTAGGCGTAACGCCTCATGCTAACAGCGAACTTTCCCTCGCCCCGCGAGCGGGGAGAGGGTCGGGGTGAGGGGCCGGTGGCTGTTTTGACGCTCGCACTCGCGGCGTCATCACCCCCAGCGTCCAGGCCTCTTCAGCCAACACTTGCTTTACGGCGGCGTCCGAGATCGGCGGGATGAACCATGACGCAAGCTCACCGGCACGATCGCGCGCGGCAAAGAGGCGGGCGACGGTGCGCACTTGCGCTTTGTCGTTGGGCGGACCCAGCTTGGGGCAGACCTTCCACCATGACGGCCAGACCTCGGCGAAGACGATGCGAGCGTCATCGGGCAGGCCGAGCCCGGTCTCAAAAGGCCAGACGCGGGCGACATCCACCCAGCGCGGGTCGTCGCGCAGGGCACGCACCATCGGGATCCCGGTCAGTACCTGACTCCCGACCGACCCCGTATAGGCCAGTTTCCAGCAAGGCTGCGCGCCGACCATCCAGTCGTCGATCAGGCGGCGTTCCTCCAAGGGTTCGTCGGTTGTGTGACCTCGGTGATGGCGCGGACCCAGAAAGTCCCCGGCCGCACTTGCCGGGCATCCCCAAAACGGAAATGCGGCGCCCGATACCCGGCGATTGAGCTCGGCGCCAACCTCGAACCGGTTGTTGTGGTTGTCCGCGTGGTCGTCGATGAGGCGGGCGATCTCGTCCCAGGTCGAGCGCCACGGTGTACCGTTAAGGCCGAGCCGCTTGGCGAAGCCGGCGGGATAGCCGAACGGGAAGTCGAACCCGGCGACGACCCGCTCGCCCTTGTCCACCGCATCCGCGAGCATACCGGCAAGCAGCTCACGCGCCGCATGCCGGGTCGGCAGATTGGCGACGGTCTCACCGTCGGGACAGAGGCGGCAAATCCAGATGCTGTCGCGCCCAGTCTTGGGCGTCGCCGCGGCGCTCCAATCGACGATGATGTAGGTGTCGAACAGCCTCAAGGCCGCGCCTCAGCGATGCGGATGCGGGTGGTCGTGGTCATGATCGTGATGATGGTGATGATGCTCGCCATCGGCGCCGCGAACGTGATGGTGGTGCGCCTGCTGCTGCGCGCCGGCCTCCTTCTCGTAACCGACGATCTGAGCGCGGTATTTGCACAGCTGACAGTTCATCGCCGGGCTGCCTTCGGCGATTTCGCCGACGCGTTCCACAAAGGCGTCGAGCAGCAGCGGGTGGTCGCGCAGATAGGCGGCCTTGGCGAATTCGATCCCGGGATGCCGCCCGGCGGCTTCGTCGGTCTGGGCGTAGATGCGTTTCACCAGGATTCCGGTGAAGAGGAAATACGGGAACACGACGATGCGGCGGAAGCCCAGCCGCGCCGCGCGGTCGAGCGCGGCATCGACGCGCGGATGCGCGACCCCGCTATAGGCCACCTCGGCCCAGCCGAAGCCCAAGCCTTCCCACAGCATGCGGGCGATCTTGGAGATGTTCGAGTTGGCGTCGGGGTCATTGGTGCCGCGGCCGACAACGACGAGCAGCGAGTCCGAGCGGTCGCCCGGTGCCGCCGCGGCGATGCGCTCGGCGGCGGCGTTGATCAGCTTGACCTCGATCCCCAGATCGCGGCCGAGGCGCACATCGATGTCCGGATTCTCGGCGATGAAGCTGTTCATCTCCCACGGCAAATCGTTCTTGACGTGGCTGGCGGCGAACAGCATCCCCGGCACCGCGTAAATGCGCCTGGCGCCGCGAGCGGTTAGCGCAGCGAGCCCGTCGCGGATCGTCGGGGTGGCGAATTCGAGATAGCCGGTGGCGAAATCGTAATCGGGGAAGCGCGGCCGCAGCGCCCTGGCGAGCAGTTCGAACTCGCGAACCGCCTCCGCGTCGCGGCTGCCATGGCCGCAGATCAGCACCCCCGTTTCGGTCATTCCCCATCCTTCCAGTATGGTGCCGGGCGATGAACTGGGCCCGCCTGCACGACCCGCTGCTCTTGCTCTATGTCGGCCTCGCCATCGACGCGATGTGCGGCGAGATGGGGCCGGTGTTTCGCCGCATTCCGCACCCGGTCGTTTTGGCCGGCCGCGCGATCACCTTTTTTGAGGCGCGGCTCAACCGGCCGATCCGCAGCGATAGCGCGCGCCGGGTGCGCGGCGTCCTGACCGTCATCGTGCTGGTGGGCGCTGCGGCGGCGCTGGGTTGGCTGATCCAATGGGAATGTCGCACCAGCGTCGCGGGCGCCGTGGTCGAGGCCGCGATCATCGGCGTCCTGCTGGCGCAGCGCAGCCTCTACAACCATGTCGCGGCGGTCAGCACGGCGCTGATCCATGGCGGGCTTATTTCGGGCAGGCTCGCGGTCAGCCAGATCGTCGGCCGCGATCCCGAAAGCCTGGACGGGGCAGGGATCGCGCGTGCTGCGATCGAAAGCCTCGCCGAAAATTTCAGTGACGGTGTCGTGGCGCCGGTTTTCTGTTACCTGCTTCTCGGTCTGCCGGGCCTCTTGGCCTATAAGATGGCGAACACGCTCGACAGCATGATCGGCCACCGGAGCGAGCGGTACCGCGCTTATGGCTGGGCGGCGGCGCGGCTCGACGACCTGTTGAACTTGATACCGGCGCTGATAACCGGGCTGCTGCTCGTTTTTGCCTCGATATTCGATCATGAGAATTCGGCCGTGAATGCGTTGCGGATCATGCTGCGCGACGGGCGCAAGCACCGCTCGCCCAATGCCGGCTGGCCCGAGGCGGCGATGGCTGGCGCGCTCGGCATCGCGCTGGCCGGGCCGCGGCACTACGACGAGGGCACCGTCGACGACCCGTATCTCGGCGACGGCTCGCCGATCGCCACGCCGCAAGACATCAACCGCGCGCTGAACCTGTATTTCCGCGCCTGCGTGATCCTCGGGATGCTGGTGATGGGCGCTTGGCTGACACACCATCTCATGCAGCCCGGATGAGACGCGGCGTTCGCGCGGCGGCGAGGATGGCGTCGAGATCGAGGCTTGCCTCCAGATGGCCGGCGAGGCGGTCGAGAATCGCGTCGATCGAGGCTTCGTAGGCGAGCGCGCTCACGGGCGCGCCGAGCCGGGCAAGAAACGCGCGGCGAAATGCGTCGCTGGCGAAGAGACCGTGCAGGTAGCAACCGGCGACTTTTCCATCGGCGCTGACCGCGCCGTCGGGCCGCCCACCCAAACGCAGCAGGGGCCGGGCAAGTCCGATGCCGATGGTCGTGCCGAGATGCATCTCGTATCCGCTGACCGGCGCGCCACTGGCGACGTCGATGCCGTTCACGAGGTCGAGATGCTTCCGGCCGCTCAGAACCGTCTCGATGTCGAGCAGCCCGAGCCCTACGGCGCTGCCGGGCGGACCCTCGTGGCCTTCGGGGTCGGCGATAGCGTGCCCCAGCATCTGATAACCGCCGCAAATGCCGAGCACCTGCCCACCACGCCGGTCGTGAGCGGCGATGTCGATATCCCACCCCTCGCGGCGGAGCGCGGCGAGGTCGGCGAGCGTCGCCTTCGACCCCGGCAGGATGACGAGCGCCGCGTCGCCGGGCAGCGCCCCTCCCGGCCGGACGAAGACGAGCTCGACTCCCGGCTCGGCGCGCAGCGGGTCGAGATCGTCGAAATTGGCGATATGGGGCAGGAGCGGGACGGCGATCTTTATGCCTTGCAGCGCCGTCTTGGCAGGCGGGTGGCGCAGCGCCATGCTGTCCTCGGCTGGCAGCAGATGCGCGTCGGGAAACCATGGAACCACGCCGAAGCAGGGGAGTCCGGTGCGCTCGCCGATCGCGGCGAGACCGCCATCGAAGAGACGCGGGTCGCCGCGAAACTTGTTGACGATGATGCCGGTAAGGCGCGCCCGTTCGGCGGCGGAGAGCAGGGCGTGGGTGCCGACGAGCTGGGCGATGACCCCGCCGCGGTCGATGTCGCCGACCAACGCCACCGGCACATCGGCGGCCTCGGCAAAGCCCATATTGGCGATGTCGCCGCGGCGCAGATTGATCTCGGCCGGGCTGCCCGCGCCCTCGACAAGGACGAGATCGGCGCCTGCCGCGATCCGCTCGAACGCAGCCAGCACCGCCGGCAGCAGCGAGGGCGCGAGCGCCCGGTATTCGCGCGCTGAAGCAGAGCGCAGCACCTTGCCGCAGACGACAATTTGCGCGGAGTTTCCGGCCTGCGGTTTGAGCAGCACCGGGTTCATGTCGACGCTCGGCGGCACGCCGCAGGCGCGCGCCTGCAACGCTTGGGCTCGGCCGATCTCGCCGCCATCAGGCGTCACGGCGGCGTTGTTCGACATGTTCTGCGGTTTGAACGGCCGCACCTTGAGCCCGCGCCGGGCGAAGGCGCGGCCCAGCCCGGCGGCGATCAGCGACTTGCCGACATCGGAGCCGGTGCCCTGGATCATCAAGGCGCGAGGGGGATTGGCGCTCAAAACTCGATCCCCTTCTGCGCCTTGACCCCACTGCGGAACGGATGCTTGACCAGTGTCATCTCGGTGACGAGGTCGGCGAGTTCGATCAGCTCCGGCTTGGCGTTGCGACCGGTGACGACGACATGCAGGTCGCGCGGCTTGGTGCGCAGCACCCCCAGCACCTCGTCCAATGGCAGGTAATCGTAGCGCAGCACGATATTCAATTCGTCGAGCAGCACCATGCTGTAGCTGGGGTCGGCGATCATCGCCTTGGCCATATCCCAGGCGGCGCGGGCGGCGGCGATGTCGCGCTCGCGGTCCTGGGTGTCCCAGGTGAAGCCTTCGCCCATCGCCCGGCAAGTGACCAGCTCGGGAAATTTCGCCAGAACGTCGCGCTCGCCGGTGCCCCAGGCGCCCTTGACGAACTGCACGATCCCCACCCGCATGCCATGGCCGATGCAGCGCAACACCATGCCGAACGCGGCGGTCGTTTTGCCCTTGCCGGCGCCGGTATGGACGATGAGGAGCCCGCGCTCCTTGGTCTTGGTTGCCAGCACGCGGTCGCGAGCCGCCTTGCGGCGGGCCATCTTCTCGCGATGCAGGGCATTGATCTCCGCGTCGCTCACTTGGCGGCATCCTGGAGAACCGTGTTGCGCCGGGGCCGCCACAGCCCGCGCTCGACCGCCTCGGCAAAACGGCGCTGGATTTCATGGAGCGCCGCCGGATTGGCGCCGGCGATGAAATCACGCACCGCCTCGTCGCCGAGATAGGCGTCGTAAAGCGCCTCGAAATGCGCGTCGTCGACCGCCCGCGCGGTCGCGGCGAAGGCAAACAGGTAATCGACCGTCGCGGCGATCTCGGCGGCGCCCTTATAGCCGTGGCGCATGACCCCGGCGATCCAGCGCGGGTTGGCGGCACGCCCGCGCACCACCCGGCCCAATTCCTCGCGCAAGGTGCGAATGCGCGGGCGGTCGGGCACCGAATGGTCGTTGTGGTAGACCGCCGGTGCACGGCCCGAAAGATGCCGCACTACCAGCGCCAGCCCGCCCTCGAACTGGTAGTAGTCGTCGCTGTCAAGCAGGTCGTGCTCGCGGTTGTCCTGGTTGTGCAGCACCGCGTCCGTGCTGCCTAACCGCGCTTCGAGCAGGCCCCGTTCGGCCGTGCCCTCGCCGCCGGCGGCATAGGCGTACTGACCCCAGCCGAGCCACGCCTCGGCGAGGTCATTTTCGTCCTTCCAGAAGCCTTCATCGATCGGCGTCTGCAAGCCAGCGCCATAGGCCCCCGGTTTCGACCCGAAGATACGGTAGCCGGCTCGCTTGGCCGCGTCTTCCGGGTTGGAGCCATCAGCTTCGAGCGCCGCTCGGTCGGCGGCGTAGCGCGCAGCAAGCGGGTTGACCGCCTCCGGCTCGTCGAGCGCGGCGACCGCGCGGGTGGCGCTGTCGAAGAGGTCGATGAGGCCGGGGAAGGCGTCGCGGAAAAACCCGGAAATACGCAGCGTCACATCGACGCGCGGGCGGTTGAGCACGCTTGCGGGGAGGATCTCGAACCCGGTGACCCGGCCGCTCGCCGGCTCCCACACCGGACGCGCGCCGATCAACGCCAGCGCCTGGGCGATGTCGTCGCCGCCGGTGCGCATGTTGGCGGTGCCCCAGGCGGAGAGCGCGACCCGCGCCGGGTAATTGCCGTGCTCCTGCGCGTGACGCTCGACCAGGAGGCCAGCCGAATGCCAGCCGAGTTGCCACGCCGCCGGCGTTGGCACCGCGCGGGTGTCGAGCGAGAAGAAATTGCGCCCGGTCGGCAATACCTCAGGCCGGCCGCGGCTCGGCGCGCCGGACGGCCCGGGTTCGACGAAGCGGCCATCGAGCCCGGCGAGGATGCCGGCGATCTCCTTGTCACCACAGGCGGCAACCGCCGGGCGCAGCATCCGCTCGACCCAATCGAGCACGGCCAGGGTCTTCACCCACCTCACATCGGGCGCCGCGCCCGAGATCAGCCGCAGCGCCAATGCTTCCAGCCGCTCGACCGTGTCGCCGGCGGTGCGCCAGGGCGCAACCTCCGTGAGCACTTTCGGTCGCTTACCTGTCCAAGGCTCGGCGAAGTCGACAGTCAGCGGATCGACGCCCAATCCGAGATCGCCGGCAAGGGCGCGCAGCAACGATTCATCCTGCGGTTCGCTGCCGCGGCGGGCGCGGGCGATTGCCAGCAGCAGCGAATTGAGCAGCTTGCCGTCGGGGCTGGTACCGAAGACATGCAGCCCGTCGCGGATTTGCAGCTCCTTCAGCTCGCAGAGAAACCCGTCGAGTTTCTTCAAAGCCTCGATGCGGTCGTCGTCCGGCTTGATGCCGCAATCGCGGTCAATCCCGGCGGCGCGGACGCGCTCCAGTATCTCGGCGGCGAGAGGGACGATGCGCCGCGGGTCGCCGCGCGCGGCGTCGTAATATTCGTCGATCAGCCGCTCTAGTTCTGCGGGCTCGCCATAGCTGCCGGCGCGGGTCAGCGGCGGGGTCAAATGGTCGACGATCACCGCCTGCGCCCGCCGTTTCGCCTGGGTGCCCTCGCCGGGGTCGTTGACGATGAACGGGTAGAGGTGTGGCAGCGGCCCGAGCACCGCTTCGGGGAAGCATTCGGCCGACAGAGCCAAGGCCTTCCCTGGCAGCCATTCAAGCGTGCCGTGCTTGCCGAGGTCGATCACCGCGTCGGCGCGAAACTCGTCGGCGAGCCAGGCATAGGTGGCGAGATAGGCGTGCGGCGGCGCCAACGCCGGGTCGTGGTAGGTCGTTTTCGGGTCGCGGCCGTAACCGCGCGCAGGCTGGATCAGCACCGCGATATTGCCGCAGCGGAAGCCGGGAATGCCGAAATGCCCGCAATCGAGCCGGCTCGGGTGGAAGAACGGGTCGCGCTCCGCCGACCCCCATTGCCCCGTGACCCTCTGCTGCACTGAGCGCGGCAAGATCGCGAACACGGCGGCATAGGCGTTGAGCTGCAACCTTTCTTCCGCCGGCGCTTGCGGCCTCGCGTTGCTCGGGCCGGCGAGCAGGCGCTCCATCAACTCGGCGCCGGCTTCAGGCATATCGGTCACGCGATATCCGGCCGTTTTCAGCGCGTTGAGGATCGCCACCGCCGATTCCGGCGTGTCGAGCCCGACGCCGTTGCCGATGCGCCCGTCCTTGTTCGGATAGTTGGCGAGGATGACCGCGACGCGACGCTCTTCAGGCGGCTTGCCGCCAAGCCGCGCCCAGTTGCGCGCGAGGTCGGCGACAAAGGCGATGCGGTCGGCGACCGGGCGGTAGCCGATCAGATCGGCCTCGGTCTCGGGGTCGCGACCCAATGGCGCCTTGAATGACACCGCGCGTGTGAGGACGCGGCCGTCGATCTCGGGTAGCGCCACATTCATCGCCAGATCGCGCGGGCCCAGCCCCTGCGTGCCGGCACGCCAGGTTTCCTCATCACCGCCGGAGAACACCACCTGCAGGATCGGGCAATCGCCGCGCAGCGGGTCGTCGCCGCCGGACGCCGCCACCGAAAACCCGGTGCTGTTGAGGATCACCGCGGGTGGATAGGCGGCGAACGCCTCGGCGATCAGCGCCGCGGCCTCGCCGTCCTTGAGGCTCTGAACAAAGATCGGCAGCGGCCGTAGGCGCCGCGCGGCGAGCGCGGCGGCCAGCGCATCGACCGGCGCCGTGTTCCCGGATTGCATCAGCGCCCGGTAGAAGACGATCGGCACGACACCGCCATCTCCCAGCCATTCCGCTTCGATGTCGGCAAGGCTTGGCAATGCCTTGTCGGGCCAATACAGCCCAGCGCGTAGCAATGGCGCCGGCTCGGCCCATTCGGTTACGCCGCCGATCAGGAAAGCGGCGTAGCGCAGGAAATTGTCGGCGTTGGCCGGGCCGCCCTCGGCGAGATAACGCCACAGCCGGCGGCAGGCGTGGGGCGGCAGTGTCGAACCCTCGGCCAGTTCCGGGTCCGGTTTGTCGTCGCCCGGCAGGAGCGCGAGCGGGATGCTGCGCTCGCGACAGGTTTCGACCAGCCGCTCGATCCCGTAGGGCCAGTAACCGCTGCCACCGAGCACGCGGGCGACCACCAACCTCGCCCTGGCGACGGTTTCCATATAGAGATCGATCGAGAGGTTGTGGCCGAGGCGCAGGATCGGCGCCAAGCGCAGGCTCGGTACTTTCGGATCCGTGGCGCGACGCGATTTTTGCGCTGCGGCGAGCAGCGCGATCTCGGTGTCGGCGCTGGCCAGCACGACGATGTCGCCTGGGGTCTGGGCGAGATCGACCGCCGCCGACCCGTCGGCGATGGTGCCGGGCTCGGTGGCGAGGAGGTGCATCTAGCCGCCCAGCGCCGCCGCAATCGCGACGCGGTCGAGACCCTTCTTGCCGATCACGACGAGCCGGCTCGCACGCGGCTCGCCCGGCTCCCAGGGGCGGTCGAAATAGTGCTGCACCCGGTCGCCAACTGCCTGGACGATTTGCCGGCGGTCGCGGCCAGGGACCTCGACAAACCCTTTGACCCGCAGGATGTCGTGCGTGCGGATCGCCGCGGCAAGCCTCGCCTGAAACTCCGCGCCGTCGGCGATTGGGCCACGGCTCACGACAAAGCTGTCGAAATCGTCGTGGTCGTGCTCGCCTTCGAGTTCGTGCACCGAGGGGCGGGCGGCGAGGTCGTCCTCGGCAGCGGCGTCGAGACCGAGCGCGATGCCGGGCGCGACCTTGCCGTCACGCGTCTCGACGAGGCGCACCCCCGGCCGCAGCCGCGCCGCGATCTCAGCCTTGAGCCGCGTCAGCTCGGCCGGCACGACGAGGTCGGTCTTGTTGAGGATAACCAGATCGGCGCAGGCGAGTTGGTCGCCGAACACCTCCTCGAGTGGGTTGTCGTGATCGACCGACGGGTCGGCGGCGCGTTGCGCGGCGACGGCCGCTGGATCGTCGGCGAAGCGGCCCGCGGCGAGCGCGGCGGCGTCGATCACCGTCAGCACGCCGTCGACCGTGGTCGCGGTGCGGATCTTCGGCCAGGCGAAAGCCTGCACCAGCGGCTTTGGCAAGGCGAGGCCGGAGGTCTCGATCAGGATGTGGTCGGGCGGCGCGGCGCGCTCGATGAGTTTTCTCAACGTCGGCAGGAAATCGTCGGCGACCGTGCAGCAGAGGCATCCGTTCGCCAACTCGACGATGTCATCATCAGTGCAGGTCTCGTCGCCGCAGCCGAGCAGCAGCTCGCGGTCGATGCCGAGCTCGCCGAACTCGTTGACGATGATGGCCAGCCGGTAGCCGGCGGCGGCGCCGATCAGATGACGCACCAGGCTGGTTTTGCCGGCGCCGAGAAAGCCGGTGACGATCGTCGCCGGGATGCGCCGCATCAGGTTTCTCCCTTCAGCACCAGCGGCAGACCGGCGGCGATAAAGACGACCCGGTCGGCCATGGCCGCGACCCGCTGGTTGAGGCGGCCCGCCTCGTCACGGAACACTCTTCCCAGTGGAGTTTCTGGCACGAGGCCGAGCCCCACCTCGTTGGCGACCAGCACCACCGGCCCAGCGGCATCGCGCAGCGCACCGAGCAACGCCTCGCTCTCATGCTCGACGATGCGGTCGACGCCCAACAGGTTCGACAGCCACAAGGTCAGGCAATCGACCAGGATCGGTCGCGCTGGGTTGGCATAGGCGAGGATCGCTGGCGCGAGGTCGAGCGGCGCCTCGATCGTCCGCCAAAAATCGCCGCCCCCGACATTGTGTCTACCCGCGCGGTGATCGGCGATGCGCGCCACCATCTCCGCGTCGCCGGCCTCGCCGGTAGCGATGTAGATGCCGGCATCGGCGGCGCTGGTGACCAGCGCCTCGGCGTAGCGGCTCTTGCCTGAGCGCGCGCCGCCGAGGACCAGGGTGATCGCGGGCAACTCACCCGCTGGGGACGACGACATAGGCTCCTCCTCCGCCCGAGGAATCGTGCCGATACAACGGCGATGCGGAGGTCTCCTGGCTCGGGGTCGTCGCCCGCGGCGCCTTCCCGGATGGAACCCACCCAGTGGCCACTGCCGCGGAACTCGCCCTAACAGTTGCGGGGGCAGCGCCGGTCTTGCACCGGACTTCCCTGTCGCATCGCGAGGGCGACGCTAACACGCGGAAGCTGGCACGTCACCTGCGTGCAAAAAATTCTGTGGTACGGTGCCCAATCACCTGAACGGGAGAATGCGATGAAGCTCGAAGGCGGATGCCTGTGCGGTAAGGTGCGCTATTCCGGCGAGGCGGAGCCGATCTTTGTCGGCGTGTGCCATTGCTCGACCTGCCAGAAAGCGTCGGGAACCGCGTTCAACAGCGTGGTCGCGGTGCCCAAGCCGGCGATCAGCATGACCGGGACGGTCAGCACCTACCAAGGCCGCGGCGACACCGGCAATGCCACGTACCGGCGGTTCTGCCCGGCTTGCGGCTCGCCGGTGGCGGTCGAGGCCGCGATCATGGCCGACGTGGTGATGATCCCGGTCGGCACGCTCGATAATGCCGGCTCGGTCAAGCCGATGATGCAAATCTATTGCGATAGCGCGCAGCCTTGGGCGCTTCTGAACGACCTTCAGCGCTTCCCCAAGATGCCCGGTCCGGGCTGACGCTGACGCCCAGGCCGCTTATTTCGGCGAGCGGTTGACGGTGATGACCCGCCAGTTGTGACCCATGCCCGGCCCCTCGATGTGGTCGATCCGGGTCAGCGAGCAGTTCTCCATCGTGAACGCGAGGCAGTGCTCGGGCTCGAGGCCGAGCGCCATGCCGAGGGCCGAACGAATCGTCCCGCCATGGGCGACGGCGATGATGTCGTGGCCGCGATGCTTCTCGATGAGCGCCAGGATCGCCCGGTCGACCCGCGCCATCATCTCGACAAAGCTCTCGCCGCCGGGCACGCGCTGATGCGCCGGGGCGTGCCAGAAGCGGTGGAACGCGCCACCGCGCGAGTGGCGCAGTTCCTCGTAAGTCATGCCCTGCCAGTCGCCGAAATTCTGCTCGGCGAGATCGGGAATAGCGGGGGCGTGCGGCCCGGGGATTTCCTTGGGGCCGGGCAGCCCGGCGCGCACGATCGCCTGCGCGGTCTCATGGGTGCGACGTAGATTGCTCACCGCCCATGCCGCCTTTTTCGGCAGCTGCCGGGCGAGACCGGCGAACACCGCATCGTCGGTGCAGTCGCACGGCATATCCTTCTGGCCGTAGATGCGGCCCTCATGCGCGACCGGCGCGTGACGCACCCACCAGAACCGGGTCGTGACCGCCTCCGCGCCGGCGTCACCGGCGCCGACCGCGCCGGGATTGAACGGCGACACCTGATTTTGCGGACCGCTCATCGCGCCGCCGCCACCAGCAGCATGACGATCTCTCCCACCTGTTGGAATGCGCCAAGGACGTCGCCGGTGTAGCCGCCGATCTGGCGCTGTGCAAGCACCGCCGTGGCACCGACCGCCGCCGCCATCACAATAAGGGCTATGAGGCCGCGCACCGGCCCCAAGACGCCAAGCGCGATGACCGTGCCGATCGCGACCGCGACCAGGGTCGTGGCAAGGGTCGGGCGACCCGCGGTGGCGCCCAGCCCGTCCTCACGCGCCGGGTGCATCAGATAGAGCGCTGGCGCCAGTGTGGCGCGCGAGGCGGCATGCGCGGCGATCAGCGCCAGCGCAGCTTCAATTGGGTCCGCTATCGCAGTTAGCGCCACCGCGCGCAGGCCGATGGTGACGATGAGCGCGATGATGCCGCAGCTCCCCTGGCGGCTGTCGCGCATGATCGCGAGTTTCTCGTCGCGGTCATGGCCGCCGCCGAACCCGTCGGCTGTATCGGCGAGCCCGTCCTCGTGCATTGCGCCGGTGACAAGGCCGGCGGCGACGAGGCCCAAGAGCGCCGCGGCGCCATTGTGCAGCCCGCACACGGTCGCCAGCATCATCGCCCCGGCGGCGATGAAGCCGACCCCCGCGCCCACCGCCGGAAACGCCCAGGTGGCGGCGGCGACCGCACCTTCCTGCGATATGCTTTCCGACTCCCTGGACGCGACTGGGAGCCGGGTCAGCACCGTGGTGGCGGTGAGGAATTGCGCGAAGATGCCGGACAGGCCGTTCATCGCCGCGACCATAGCGGGTTTTCTTGGTAGATGTAGGGCAGGGTGCGACAGGGGAGAACCGGAATGCCGGAAGTGCCGGCGAGCTTGGATGAAATCCGCGCGCTGATGACGCATCTGCCCGGCCCCGACCTCGAGGCCGGCACCGCGGCGATGCTGCGCGAGCTTCAGCTCACCAAGCCCGCCGGCGCGCTCGGGCGGCTCGAGGAATTGTCGCATTGGCTGGCCACCTGGCAAGGCCGCCACCCGCCGACGGTCGACCATCCGCGCACCAGCGTCTTCGCCGGCAATCACGGGGTCGCCGCGCGCGGCGTCTCGGCCTATCCCGCCGCGGTGACGGCGCAGATGGTGCAGAACTTCGTCGCCGGCGGCGCTGCGGTGAACCAGCTCTGCCGCGTGGTCGACGCCGATCTGCGCGTCTACGAGATGAACCTCGACCAGCCGACGGCCGATATCGTCGACGGGCCGGCGCTGTCGGACGACGAATGCGCCAAGGCGATGGCCTACGGGATGATGGCGGTTGAGCCGGGGCTCGACCTCATCGCTCTGGGAGAAATGGGCATCGCCAACACCACCTCGGCGGCGGCGCTGTGTTTGACCCTCTTCGGCGGCAGCGCCGAGGAGTGGACCGGACCCGGCACCGGTGTCGTCGGCGCCGCGCTTGACGCCAAGCGCACGGTCGTCGCGGCGGCGGCGGAGCGGCATGCGGGGGCGGGCGACGCGTTCGAGATGCTGCGCCGCCTTGGCGGCTACGAGCTGGCGGCGATCGCTGGCGCCACCCTGGCGGCGCGGATGGGGCGGGTGCCGGTGGTGCTCGACGGGTTTGTCGCGACCGCGGCCGCCGCGGTGCTGTTCGCTGCCGACCCCCATGCGCTCGACCACTGCATCGTCGCTCATGTCTCGGCCGAGCCGGGTCACCGGCTCCTGCTCGACAGGATCGGCAAGCAGGCGCTGTTCGATTTCGGCATGCGATTGGGCGAGGCCTCAGGCGCGACGCTCGCCATCGGCGTCCTCAAGGCGGCCGTAGCCTGCCATACGGGTATGGCGACATTCGCCGACGCGGGGGTCAGCGGTCCCGCTTAGGCCTTACTCCCCCATCTGCATCAGCGCGCCGCGGTGGCGGGCGTTGCGGAAGGCGATGAACAGGATGGCGATCCCAATCGCCAGGTAGACGAGGTCGAGGCCGATCGCGGCGAAGAAATAATCGGTGCGGAAGACGTGCTCGAACAGCACCGTGCGCATGCCTTCGAAGACGTAAGTCTGCGGCAGGCTCCAGGCGACCGGCTGCAGCCACACGGGCAGGATCGATACTGGGTAATAGACGCAGCTCACCGGCGACAGCGCGAAGATGACGGTCCAGGCGAGGCTTTCAGCGCCCATCCCGTGGCGCAGGATGAGACCGCAGATCGCCAGCCCCAGCGCCCAGCCCATCGCCATCAACGCGCCGACAAAGGCGAGGAGCGGCAGCCCCATCGCGAAGATCGAATAATGGTAGAGCGGGATCGCCAGCAGCGCCGCCGGGACGATGCCGATCATCACCCGGATCACGCTCATCGCCAGGAGCGAGATGATCCACTCGTAGGCGCGCAGCGGCGTCGCGAACAAATGCCCGAGGTTGCGCGACCACATCTCCTCGAGGAACGAGATCGACAGCCCAAGCTGGCTGCGGAACATCAGATCCCACAGCATCACCGCCCCCAGCAGCACGCCAAAAGCGCGCGCGACATAGGAGCTGTTCTGCGCGAAGAACTGGCTCATGAACCCCCAGATCAGCACCTGCAGGGTGGGCCAGTAGAGCAGCTCCAAGGTGCGTGGCCACGAACTGCGCAGAATGTAGAGATAGCGCAGCATCATCGCCCAGACGCGGCCGAGCGAGAACGCGGAGCTTCTGGTGCGCCCGGTCATTGTGCCGGCTCCGTCTCGAATTCCGGCGCCCGGGCGATGTGCAGGAACACCTCTTCGAGGTTGGTGCGGCCGTAGCGGTCGATGAGCTCGTCAGGGCTGCCGCGATCGACGATCTGCCCGGCCTTCATCATCATCACTTGCGAGCACAGGCGCTCGACCTCGCCCATGTTGTGCGAGGCGAGGAGCATCGTCGCCCCGGTGCGCGCCCGGTAGGCTTCGAGATAGGAGCGGACCCAGTCGCCGGTATCGGGATCGAGCGAGGCGGTCGGCTCGTCGAGCAGCAACAATTCAGGCTCGTTGAGCAAAGACTTGGCGAGCGCGACCCGGGTCTTCTGCCCCGACGATAGCTTGCCGGCAGGTCGGTCGAGAAACGGTATGATCTGCAGGTCGTTCGCGAGGCGCGCGATCACGTCGCGATGGCGCGGGATGCCGTAGAGGCGGGCATAGACCGACAGGTTCTGACGTACGGTCAGCCGATGCGGCAGGTCGACATAGGGCGAGGAAAAATTGATCCGTGGCAACACGCGGTAGCGATGCCGCAAGATGTCCTCGCCGAGCACCTGCACGCTGCCTTCGCTGGGAAGGAGCAGACCGAGGAGGATCGCCAGGGTCGTGGTCTTGCCGGCGCCGTTGCCGCCTAGGAGCGCCGCGGTGGTGCCGCGCTCGACGGCAAAGCTGATGCCGCCCACGGCCAGCGTCTCGCCGTAGCGTTTGACCAGATTCTCGACGATGATGACCGGCTCGGGCATCGGCTCTATATGGCGTATTGTTGGGCAATCGGCCAGATTGGGCGTCGCGCTAACCGGCCCCTCCTTTAGGTCATAGCTTGGGAAAAGGCATCCTCACGTGACCGTCGCCACCATGGCCCCGCCAGCCGAGCCGCGCACCGCCTTCGACCGCATCAGCCTGCGCCGCCTGGTGCTGATCCGCTCGGTCGCGGTCACCGGCCAGGCGCTGACCCTGCTGATCGTCCACTTCTTTCTCGGCTTCCGCCTGCCGCTCCTGCCGGCGTTGATCGTCGTCGGCTGCTCGGTGCTGCTCAACCTCGGCTCGATCCTCTACCACCGCGCCGGGACGCGGCTCGGCGAGCGTGCCGCCGCGCTCTACCTCGCCTATGACACGCTGCAGCTCGCGGTCCTCCTGTATTTGACCGGTGGTCTCGAGAACCCCTTCTCGATCCTGATGCTGGCGCCGGTGACGGTGGCGGCGACGGCACTGTCGCAGCGTCCGGTGATCGCGCTGGCGACGCTCGCGGTTGTCGGCATTACCGTCCTTGGCCTCGTGCACGACCCGTTGCCGTGGCGCACGACGCCGTTCGTCTTCCCATCCGATCTGGTGCTCGGCATCTGGGTGGCGCTGGTCATCGCCACGTTATTCATCGGCGGTTACACGCTGTCGGTGGCGCAAGAGGCCCGCCGGTTGCGTGACGCTGTGGCGGCGACGCAACTCGCGCTGGCGCGCGAGCAGCGCGTTTCGGCGGTCGGGGCCTTGGCGGCGGCGGCAGCGCATGAGCTCGGCAGCCCGCTGGCGACGATCGCGGTCATCGCCAAGGAGCTGGCGCGCGATTTGCCGGCCAACTCGCCGCATGCCGAAGACGCGGCGCTGCTGTTGAGCCAATCCGAGCGCTGTCGTCTCATCCTTGCCGAGCTGGCGCACCAGCCCGAGGAGGACGGCAGCTCCCCCTATACCCGCCTGCCGATCTCGGCGCTGGTCGAGGCCGCCGGCGCGCTCTATCACGACGCCCGCATTCGCCTCATCTTCGCCACTACCGCGGCCGCCGCCGAGGACGAGCCGCGGGTGCAGCGCAGCCCGGAGATCATGCACGGGCTCAACAATCTCATCCAGAATGCGGTGCAGTTCGCCCGCCACGAGGTCAGCGTTACGATCAGCTGGGACCGCAGCACGGTCACCGTCGAGATCGCCGATGACGGGCCGGGCTTCCCGCCGCATTTGCTTGGTCGGCTCGGCGAGCCCTACCTCTCGACCCGGTCCGGGAACCACGACCATATGGGGCTCGGCATCTTCATCGCGCAAAGCCTGTTGGAGCGCAGCGGCGCCACCCTCACCTTCGATAACCTTATTGATGGCGGCGCGCATGTTGCCATTTCCTGGAACCGTGCCAATTTGGAAACGGCAGCGCGGGCGCAGGCGGGCGGTTCGCGCGGAGGAACAGAGAGGCAACCCGCATGAGCACGACCGAAGGCCTAGCCGCACCGCTGCAGGGGCTGGCCGAATCCGAGCGCACGCTGTTGATCGTCGATGACGACGCGCCGCTGTGCCAGCGGCTGGCGCGGGCGATGGAGCGGCGCGGCTTTATCGTCGCCACCGCCGACAGCGTGGCGAGCGGCACCGCCACCGCCATAGCCAATCCGCCGGCCTTCGCGGTCGTCGACTTGCGGCTCGGGGACGGCAGCGGGCTCGATGTCGTCAGCGCGCTGCGCGAGGCGCGGCCTGAAGCGCGTATCGTCATGCTGACCGGCTACGGTAATATTGCCACCGCCGTCGCCGCGGTGAAGGCGGGGGCGATCGACTATCTGCCGAAACCGGCCGACGCCGACGCGGTCGAGCGCGCGCTTTTGGCGCTCGAGGGCGAGACGCCGGAGCCGCCGGAAGACCCGATGTCGGCGGATCGCGTGCGCTGGGAGCACATCCAGCGCATCTTC
Organism: Allostellaceae bacterium; assembly: GCA_035604035.1. Lineage (GTDB taxonomy): Bacteria > Pseudomonadota > Alphaproteobacteria > ATCC43930 > CGMCC-115725 > DATARH01. The sequence goes on from DATNJF010000404.1 coordinate 85,110, forward strand.
GAACTCTGCGAGCGCAACGTTTCCGAGACCGCTCGGCGGCTCAAGATGCACCGCCGCACCTTGCAGCGCATCCTCTCGAAGCACGCACCGCGCAGCTGACTGGCTTTTCCACAATCCAAGCCGGGCGACCTATCAGTCGCTAACGGACTCCAGCTTGCGCCCGGCAAGCCGGTTAATCAGTCCGCACCTGTAGCTTAACCATCTCTTTCAAGAGGCGCTGACGCCGCAGCCGGCATGCGGCTGGCGGCGAGATGCAAAGCGGTTGAACAGCACCATCTTTTCTTCGCCGTGCTTGGCTGAGGCGCGACTTCCCCCATCCGGTTCAGCCATTTGTGAGGGACCCGATGTCACGATATGGCGCAGCGTTCCTGACTGCTTTGACCCTCGCCGCAACCGCCCCAATCCCCCTTGCGGCGGCTGAGACGATCGCCGCGACACCTGTGGCGGCGACCGAAGCACCCCACCGCATCGCTCGCGATGCCGCCTGGGGCTGCCGCGACAAGAACGATGTCTTCAATCTGCTGTTTCTCGGGATCAGCGCGAGTTTCGACGGCAAGCTTGCTGCCGCGCTGGCCGATGGACGATGCATCACCTTCAAACCCGGCGAGAACGTCGTAATCGTCGAGCCGGGCGCGAACGGCCTCGTCAGGGTGCAGCGGCCGGGAGTGTCACCGGTCGCTTATTGGACGGCATTGCGCAACGTGAACTGACGCCGTCACCGGCTTCCTCGCCGAGCCGTTCGGCGAGGAAGCGGTCGATCCGCTCGAACCATTGGTCGCGGATAGCATCGCGCTCCATGAACGGCTCATGCTTTGATTCAGGCAATTCGAAGAGCGTGCAATCGGGCAGCCGGCGCGCGGCACGGTGATGCGCCGCCGGCGCGACGACATGCTCGCGCCCGGCGCTGCCCAAGAGGATCGGCGTCTTGATCGCGGCAAGGAAGCGGGGCTTGCCGATCCGCGCGATTAGCGCCAGCGCCGGGTCGAGCCAACCGTAGGTCGGCTGGTCGAGGCGCAAGCCCGGCTCGCTCGATACCCAGGCATGACGGATGCGGCAGCGCTCGGCGTCGCTCGAGATGCGGCTGCGCTCCGGCGTCGGCGGGCTGCTCGGCCGCCAGCGATAGGTGCCGGGCAGCCGGCAGAGGCCGAGCGGCGTCAGCCGCGCCGGGCCGGTCAACGCGCGTAGCAGGGTCGGAGGCGTCCGCCCGTTCAACAGCCCCAGCATCGGCGCCGACAGGATCGCCGCCTGGAACAGATCGGGATGACGGTGCAGGCAGAGAAGCGCGATCGCGCCGCCCATCGAATGCGCGATCAGCACGCGCGGCAATCCGGATTGCAGCTTGGCCGCGGCGAAGGCGGCGAGCTCGGCGGCGTCGCGCTCGAAGCGGCGGGCGCGCGGACGATGCGGCCAGCGCTTCGGCCGCGTCGAGCCGCCCTGGCCGCGCCAATCGAGGCACCACACCGAGAGGCCGTGCGCGGCAAGGTCGCGGATCGTCTCGAACTGCTTCTCGATGAAATCGCCGAAGCCGCCGACCAGCACGCATTCGGCGCGGGCGCCCTCGGCGGCGAGGTAACCCCAGCGCAGCACCGCGCCGTCGGCGGTGGAAAATCCGCCCCAGATAAACCCCGGCGGCGCGAGAAACCGCTCGGCGAGGACCGGCGGGCGAGGTGCGTTGAGGATCGCCGGTCCCAGATCGTAACTATCGGGCATCACTATCCATTCGCGCGGTCTCGCGCTGCCGGACTCTGGCTAAGCGGCAAATATGGCTATCGCATGACGGTTCGCGGTTAAGCGAGCGGTTCGATCGTCGCACCCTCACGGCAGGCTGAGCGCGACGCGGAAGCCGAAGCGGTTGCGCTTGACGATCGTGCCCTCGGGCTCACGGTTGGCGGCGCGGAACACCGATGCGCGAATATTGCCGAAGCCGGCCTTGCGCGCGGCGATCTTGGTGCAATCGCCCGCGGTCCAGGCCGAGCCGTCGATCGGCGCGCCGGCATAGGAGTCGTTCCAGCAATCGCCGGTCAGGACGAAAATGTTGCCGAGCATGTCGTAGAGACCGAACGGGTTCGGTTTGAACGAGCCGACCGGCGCCAGGTCTGAGAACCCATCGCGACATGCGATGACCCCGCTGACGTTGTATTTTTCGCCATAGCTTTGATCGCCGACATTTTCGTAGGCGCAGGAATCCTTGGGGTCGTTGCCCCAGTAATAGGCCGTCGTCGTTCCACCCCGCGCGGCGTATTCCCATTCCGCCTCGGTCGGCAGGCGATAGTTCTTGCCGGTCATGCGCCTCAACCAGCCGAGATAACTGCCGATCTCGATCTGGTTCATGCACACGACCGGTTCGCGATCGGTCTGGGCGAATCCGGGATTGTCCCACGATGCCTGCGGCTGCGGCTCCCAGACCCCGTTGGCGAAGGTCATGCAGCCCGGCTGAGGATGAAAATTGGTGGCGCTGACGAAGGCGGCGAACTCGGCGCGGGTCACGTCGAACTTAGCGAGCGCGAAGGCTTTGGCGAAGGTGACCGGGTGCTGCGGCTGAACGCGGTTCGCTTCGTTGATCGACACGTTGAAGCGCTCGTTCTCGCCCGGCGGGGCGCCCATCTGGAAGGCCCCCGCCGGGATGACCACCATCTCCGGGCAGTTCGCGCAATCGCGGAAGGTTTGCGGCGGAGCGGCGTTGGTGGCCGTCTGCGCCGGCGCCGGTTGCGGCGCGGCCGCCGGAGCCGGAGGTGTCGCGGCGGGTTGGGCAGCGGTCGCTGGCGGCTTCGGTGCAGGAGTAGGCGTGGCGGGCGGCGGCGCGGGCGTAGCCGCGGGCGCGGTGACGGCAGCCACGGGCGCCGGCGGTGTGCTCTTAGGCCAAAGCTGCCAGGCCAACACACCGCCGGCGACCACGACGATGGCGGCGCCGCCGGCGATCACCGCGGCCAACGGCAGCCGGAGCGCCGACCTCGGCGTTCGCGCGGCAGACCCGGCCTGCACCGCGTCGGTCGCGTCCCCAACAGTACCGTCGACGCGCAAATGATAAGCGCGCACCGGGCGCGGAATGTTTTTGACCGATTGCTCGCCGATATCGACATAGCCGATCGACAGCTTGCCGTTGATGTGGTCCCACACGGTCCCGCTGACGCAGATGCCGCCTGGCTCGGCGATGCCTTCCAACCGGGCGGCGACATTGACGCCGTCGCCCAATAGGTCGTTGCCGCGCACCATGACGTCGCCGAGATTGATGCCGATGCGATAGCGCAGCTGGCGCTCGCGCGGCTGCAGCAGATTGCGCGAGCGCGACGCTTCCTGGAAGTCGACGGCGGCGCGCACCGCCTCCACCGGGCTGGCGAACTCGGCGAGCACGCTGTCGCCGCCGGTGCTGAAAATCCGGCCGTCGTGGCTCTGGATGATCTCGTCGACGATGTTGCGGAAATCGCCGAGCGCGCGAATCGTCCAGTCCTCATCGTGCGCGGTCAGCCTGCTGTACCCGACGATATCGGCGACGAGAATGGTCGCGAGCTTGCGTTTGATATCCTGGTCTTCCATCGATCACACCTCGCGCGGCGAAGGCCGACCAACCGACGTAATTATAGGCACGCGACCCTGAGCTTAGTGTGAACTAGCTCACATCCGTGCCGATCCGGCGATGCGGGCATCGTGCAGGCGGCCGATTTCCGCGGCGGACAAGCCTAGCACCTCGCTCAGCACCGCGTCGGTGTGCTCGCCGAGTCGCGGCGCCGGGCGGGTCGGCTGCCGCGGCGCGGCCGAGAAATCGAGCGGCAGGCCGGGCATCAAGTAGCGGCCGATCCCCGGCTGCTCGACCTCGGCGAAGATCGGATTAGCGGTGGAGCAGCGCGGGTCTTGGTTGATCAGCGTGGCGAAATCTTGGAACGAACCCCAGAGCACCCCGCTTCCGGCGAAGATTTGTTCGATCTCGGCGAGCGTCTTGCTGGCACACCACGGTGCCACCAGCGCGGCGATGGCCTCGCGCGCGTCGAAGCGACCGGCTTCGGTTTCGAGATCGACGCCGAGGCGCGGCCCGATCTGCGCCAGCTCGTCGGCGAGGCCGGTGGAGCGGCCGAGCGCCCGCCATTGCCTCGGCGTCAGGGCGATGATCATCACCCGCTTTCGATCGGCGGTGGCGAAATCGCGGCCGAAGCTGCCGTAAAGGTCGTTGCCGAGCGCCGGCCGCGAGCGGCCGTTGATCTGCACGTCGCCGATATAGCCAAGGTGCCCGACCATCGCGAGCATCACGTCGGCGAGCGCCGCGACGACTTCCTGGCCCGCGCCTGTGCGGGTCCTGTGCCGCTCAGCGGCGAGCAAGGCGGTCGAAAGATAGAGCCCCGTCGCGACATCCCAGGCGGGCAGGACGTTGTTGACCGGCGCCCCGCCGCCATCTCCCTGGGGGCCGGTGACGAGCGGAAACCCGCTCGCCGCGTTGACCGTGTAGTCGACCGCCGCCGAGCCATCGCGGTTGCCGATGAGGCGCAGCATGATGACGTCGTCGCGCGCCGCCTTGAGGCTCGCATAGTCGAGCCCGGGAAGCGGCGGCAGGTTGGTGAGGACGATGCCGGCGCCGGGTCCGGGCGCGGTAGCGATCGCCTTCGCCAGCTCGCGCCCCTCCGGTTTGTCGAGCGCCAGCGCCACCGAACGCTTCGCCTTGTTGAGCCCGGCCCAGTAGAGGCTCGCTCCGCTGTCGGTCACCGGCCAGCGATTATGGTCGATGCCGCCGCCCAGCGGATCGATGCGGATCACCTCGGCGCCCAATTGCGCCATCGTCATGCCGCCCAACGGTGCCGCGACAAAGGCGGAGAACTCGACGACGCGCAGATCCTTCAGGAGGTCGTTCATCGGCTCCTATTCAGCCGGAACCCCGAGCGGCGCGCAATCCTTCGCCGCCTGGTGTCCCGCGGGCCGGCCGAACACGGCCCGCCACCCGTCGCCGAGGGCGCGCGCCCGCCACAGATCGCGACCGAGCGCGACCCATTCATGCGCGACGATCCACAGTGGGTTGTTCGAGAACAGCGGCTTTACCAGACCATAGCGGCATGCCACCGCCGCGCGCTCGGCGGCAAAGGTTCCGAACACCCGGTCGAACACGATCAGCACGCCGCCGTAATTCTTGTCGAGGTATTCGGGGTTGGCGGCGTGATGCACCCGGTGGTGCGACGGGGTGTTGAGCACCCATTCGAGGGGGCCGAGCTTCGGCACCCAATCGGTATGGATCCAGAATTGGTAGAGGAGGTTGAGGTTCAGCGTGACGAAGACGGCGCGCGGCGAAAAGCCGAGCCAGATCAGCGGCACGAAAAATGCGCTATTGCCGATCAGCCGGCCAACCCAGCCGAACCGGTAGGCGGCCGACAGGTTGAACCGGTTGGTCGAATGGTGCACCGCATGGCTGGCCCACAACACGCGAATGCGGTGGCTGCAGCGGTGGAACCAGTAGTAGCAGAACTCCTGTCCGACAAAGAGGGCGGCAATCGAGCCGGCGGTGCCGAGCGGCACGGTGGCGATACGGTGCTGCGCCGCCCAGCCGATCAGCGGGACGGCCAGTCCGAAGGTAAGATAGACATAGACGACATATTCCCGGACGAGCAGATCGGCGAGCGAGGCGAGCGCCGCGCGCCAATCGTAGTTGCGGCGCATCGCCCACAACACGCCGGCCTCGATCGCGGAGAGTGCGATGACGCCGGGTGTCGACCAGTAGAGGATCAAATAAATCGTCTGCATCGGGCCACCTCCAGGGGTGACCCTGCCTGCTAGCGGCACGACGCCTCTCGCCGATTTTGGCGAGCGATTGGCCGATTTCTATCGGTCGTTCGCCGATTTCGAAATCGGCCAGCCTATTCGGCGGGATGGCCCTCCGACTCGCCACCGCTCTCGGTCTCGCCGAGGCGGTCGCGGCGAAACTCGCTCGGCGTTACACCGGTATGTGCCTTGAACGCGCGGTTGAATGGCCCCAGCGACTGAAACCCGGCATCGAGCGCGATGGTCAGGATCGGCACCTGCGCTTGGCTCGGATCGGACAGCGCCGCCACCGTCTCGGAGAGCCGATAGCCGTTGATGAAGCTGTTGAAGTTGCGGTGGCCGAGGCGTTGGTTGATCAGCCGGCGCAAGCGGTATTCGGGAAGGTTGAGCCGGGCGGCGAGCACGGCAATGCCCAGCCCCTCCTCTCGGTAGATGCGCTCCCTATCCATGAGGTGCCGAAGCCGGTCGAGTGCGGCGCGCTCTTCCGGCTCGATTGCGGCTGTCGCCTGGCGTGAGACGGCGATGTCGGCGGTGGGCTTCGCTGCCAGCTCCTCACGCTGCCGCACGCCAAGGCGGAACATCGCGCTGGTCATCGCGAGCGCGAGGACGATGCCGGCGCTGATCGCGCTGCCTTGGATGCGAATGCTCGGATCGTGGATTGCGCCCAGGACGGTGAACCCGCCGATCGCCAGACCGGCGCCGATCGCCAGGATGAGGCGAAAGCGACGGCGTCCTTCGACCAGGTCGGCGGCCCGGCCGCCGAGCACTTGCCAGATGCCGATGCCGACCAGCACCAACGCGGCGGCTTGGGCGACGCGCCAAGCCACCGCGCGATCGGAAACGACGGCCCAGGTGGAGAGGGCAACCATGGCCGCGGCGGGCAGCCAAGAGGTCCAAGACGGCGTGAAGGAGTCGTCGAAATTCGCCGCTGCCCACAACAGGAATACGCCTGGCGTCGACATGCTGATCAGACGCAGCGGCACTACCCAAACCGCTTGGCTAGACGCCAATCCCGGTGCCGATTCGACGAGATAGGCAGCGCCGCACAACACAAACAGGATGCCATAGCGCGCCACGGCGGCGTGACGTGCATCGCGCCAGCCGAAAAAAGCCAGCAGCAACAGCACGGCGATCGCGCCGCCGCGCAGGGCGGCTTCCAGAGGTGTCATGGTCTGCCCGCCTCCGTCGCTCCCCTACCATGTAGGCGAGCGGCGCGATAGTCGCCGGCGGCGGATCGACCGGCCTCGGCTCAGTTCCGCTCAGGCGGCGCCGGCGATAAACGAGCGCATCGAATGCGCCTCGTATTCGATCTCGTCGAGCCGGCTCTTGACCAGATCGCCGATGCTGACGATGCCGCACAGACGGCCGTTGTGCACGACCGGAAGGTGGCGGATGCGCCGGTTGGTCATCTCGGCCATCAGCTCGGCGACGCTGTCGTCGGGGCTGCAGGTCACGGCTGGCCGGGTCATCACCTCGCTGACCTGAAGCGCTAACAGCTCGCCACCGTAAACTGCCAGCGCGTCGACGATGTCACGCTCGGAGATGATGCCGTCGACGCTCTCGCCGTCATCGCTGACGACGAGCGCGCCGATGCCGCGGGCGCGCAGCAGACCAACCGCCCGCTCGATCGTCGCGGCGGAGTGGATCATCGCGACCGATCGGCCTTTGTTACGCAGGATCGTATTGACGTCCATCGGGGGGCTCCAATCTCGGGCGGATGTCGCCGCTACCGATCGGCAAACATCCGCCGGGGATCGGGGAGCCTATGACAAAATGTCGCACCTACGCCAGCGAAATGGTGCAAACGCAGGGGAAAAGTTCGCAGCCGCTACCGCAGCGAGTTGATGATCTCGCGATAGGCCGCCTCGGGAAAGGCTTTCAGCGTGCGCGTGCGCACGGTTCCCAACTGGCCGAGGACCAGCGTGAAACGGGCGGCGACCGCGTCGTCCGGCGCCTCGTAGACAAAGACCAGGTCATATTCGCCCAGCGTCATGTAGAGCGTGCGGAATTCCCCACCCATTTCCGTCAATGTCTTGCGGGCGAGTTCCACGCGCTGCGGCGATTCCTTGACTTGCCGGGCGCCCTGATCGGTCCAATTGGCCAGCGCGATATATGTCGGCATGACTGCCTCCCTGTTATCGGTCGCGGCGGCCGCCGCTTGCGGCTCTTTTCCCGGCGACTTGCTTGGTGATTTTCCCGGGATGCCGGGGTGCGCGCAAGCCTGCGGCAATGCACCGCACGCGTGGCGTTCATCAATGCTTTAGAAGCCAGGCTTATTATATGTGACAGCTTGTAAATGGGCGTAGGGCGAATAGGGCGATGAGAGACTGGGCGAGGGACTGGCAGAGATGGTCGCGCGCGGAGCGGGCCCTTGCCATCGCATTGATCGTTGCAATGATAACCGTGCTGCCGCTCAGCCTGTTGTTCGGCATCGTCCACCCCGGAATCTAGCACCTGTCATTGAATTGGCTGGGTAAGCCGCGTCGTTCGGCGTGGCTAGTTTCATGACGTTATTTAACACTATTAAAATGCTTAATATGCATATTGACTCCATTTATAATGTGATTTAGGATCGTTCTACAGCGCCGATTTGCTAGCCAGCTTGCGGGCGCTCGAAAAATGCAGCTAAGGAGGCACGTTCGTGTCGATTACCGAGTTTATCACCACCGCCCCGCCTCGTCCCGCGACAGCACGCCGAGCGGCGACAACGCTCCCCAACTTTCCTGCCATTGAACCGGGCCAGCTCTGGCTGATCGAGGTCTCGGCTGACGGTACGCCTTCCGCGCCGGCCCGCCATGCGGTCGACGGCGCCAATGTCGTGATCTACGACCGTGTCCTCGCCGGGTTGCTGTCCGAGACCCTGCCGCTTGGCACTTATGCCGAGCCGGCCGTCGACGGGCCCACGGGCGCATCGGCGCCGCGCTGCGTCCGGTTCACTGGCGATGGCTGGAGCGTCGTCCGGCTGATCGCGGCGCGACTGCCCCAACGCGAGCGCGCCGGGCGGGTCCGCGAGCTGGTCGATGCGCTCGCCGCCGCCATGGCGCCGAGCGACCTCGCGGTGCAAATCTTCGCCGAGGCTGATGGCATTTGCGAGCATGAGGAAACCGGGCTCGACCGGCTCGCGCATCTGGTTGCGACCCACCCGCGCGACACGCGGCTGACCATCGTCATCGCGGCGCAGGGCAGTGGCGCGGCGCGGGCGCAGGCGGTCGCCGGGAACGGGCTTGCCGGCTGAGCGTTCTCTTGCCATGCGCGAGATTGCCGGCGTCTTGACCGTGCTCGTGGTAGTGTTCAGCGCTCTCTGGGCGGTTGGACTCATCCATTAAAGGTAGCGATGGCGGGTGCTCTGGCGGGGCGGCGGATCGTCGTCCCCGAGACGCGCGAGATTGAGCTGCTCGCCGGCATGCTCGAAAAGCATGGCGCGACGGTGGTGCGCTGCCCGCTGGTTTTGATCCTCGATGCGGCTGATCCCGCTCCGGTGCTCGCCTGGATCGAGCGTTTCATCGCCAACCCTCTCGACGATCTGATCCTCTTTACCGGCGAGGGTTTGCACCGCCTCAACAAATTGGCCACGGCGAACGGGCTTGCCGAGAAATTCGTCGCCGTGCTTGGGAATGTCCGCAAGATCACGCGCGGGCCGAAACCGGCACGGCGTCTGCGCGAGTTGGGCCTGAAGCCCGATCTGCCGGTCGAGCCGCCGACGACAGCGGGGATCATCGCGGCCCTGTCGAAAGAGAACCTGGCGGGCCGCCGTCTCGCGGTGCAGCTCTATCCCGACGCGCCACCCGATCTGCTCGACTTCTTGCGCGGCGCAGGCGCGGAGGCCGATCCGGTGCTGCCTTATGTCTATGCTTCGGCTACCGACGAGGCGCGCGTGTTCGAGGCGATCCGCGAGATGGCGGCGGGGCGGGTCGACCTCATCGCCTTCACCAGCTCGCCGCAGCTGCGCCGGCTCCAACAGGTTGCCCGCGCGAACAAATGCGAGGATGCGCTCGCCGAGGGGTTCGCGAAAACCAGGCTCGCCGCGGTCGGTCCGATCGTCGCCGCGGCGATCGAGGCCGCCGGCGGCACGGTCGCGATCGCCCCACCCGGCAATTTCCATTTGCGCCCGATGGTCAATGCCATCGTCGCGGCGCTGGGATAGTTTTTCGCGATCATCCCAGCGCGGCCCGGGCCTATTGCTCGATCGTTTTTGCGGCCGCCTCTTGTTGGGAACAAATCACGAACATATATCCAGCGCTGACCCTCCTCCGCGCTGCCGATGCAAACCTCCTCCTATCATTCGCCTGTTACCGCCTGTTTTCTGGAAGCGATATCCAGGAAAATCAACAGGTTGATCCTGATCTTTTTTCGCTTCGCGCGCCCGCGCGCGAGGGGCTTTGGCTCAGCTGACCCTGATCTCCTTCGCGGTCGTCCGCGCCCGCACCGCGGCGTCGCGCGCCATCTGCGCGCAAAGCCCGGTATAGGCGGTCGGGTCGAGCAGCTTCTCAATCGCCGCCCTGTCGAGATGCGCGGTGACGCGCTTGTCGGCGGCAAGCAGATCGCCGAACGATTTTCCCTCCACCGCCGCCTCCATCGCCGCGTCGTAGATGACGTCGTGCGCGTGCTGGCGGCCGATCGCTTGCCCCAGATCGAGCATCACCGCCTCTGCCATGATCAGCCCGCCGCCGAGGTCGAGATTGGCGCGCATCCGTTCGGGGTTGAGCTTGAGGCCACGGAAGATTTCGACCAGCCGGCTCAGCATGTCGCCGGTGGCGATGCAGGCGCGGCTCTCGGCGGAATCCATCATCAGGCTGGTGGTGCGGTCGGCCTCGTGCTCGGTCTGCATCGCTTCGAGCGCGAGCGGCACGATCGAGCGGATTTCCGCCGCCGCGGCGATGATGTCCTGGCACAGCTTCGGGTTGCGCTTTTGCGGCATCGTCGAGCTGCCGACTGTGCCGGGCGGCACCGGCTCCTCGACCTCGCCGAATTCGGTCTTCATCAGCGTGTAGATTTCGCGGCCGATGCGTCCGCAGCTCGCCGCCAGCATGCCGAGGATGCAGATGTTCTCGGCGAGGTGGTCGAGGATCACTCGCGACGGCACGATCATCGACCCGAAGCCGAGGTGCTTGCCGATCCCGGCTTGCACCTTTGGGCCCATCTCGCCGAGCGAGGCATAGGTGCCGGCGCCGCCGCCGAGCATCGCGACGAAGAGGCGCGGCGCCGCCTGCTTCATCCGCTCGGTGTGGCGGATCAGCTCGTCGACCCAGACCGCCACCTTGTAGCCAAACGTTGCCGGCACCGCGTGCTGGCCGTGGGTGCGCCCGGGGATCGGGAATTCGGCGCCGCGTTCGGCCAGCGCTGCCGCGGCGTCGAGCGCGTCGGCGATCAGCTTCAAGAAGACGCCGTGCGCCTGACGCAGCACCAGGAGATCGCCGGTCTGCGTGATGTTCTGCGTCGTCGCGCCCCAATGCACCCAGCCGCCATGTTTCTCGCCGGTGACGCGCGACAGTTCCCAAACCAGCGGCACGATCGTGTGGCCGGTGCGCGCGAAGCCTTCATCAAGCCGGGCGCGGTCGAGGAGCTCGTAATGGGCGGCCTTGGCGATCGCCTCGGCCGCCTCCTTGGGGATGATGCCGAGCTCGGCCTGCGCCTTGCCCAGCGCCGCCTCGACATCGAGCCAGGCCTGCCAGCGGTTCTCCAGCCGGTACAGCGCTCTGATGCCGGGGTCGGAAATCCGTGCGGCGGTGGGCAGTTCATCGCTCATCTAAACCTCCACCATCCCCATCCACCACATCGTCTTGTCGCCGACATCGATGTCATATTTTCGGACGTAATCGAGCTTGCCGTCGTCGCCGATGCGGAACAGCGACAGACAACATGGCACCTCGCTGCCATCCCTCAGCCTGATCCCTTGGATATGCGCGGCGACCAGCAGCTTGCCCGAGGGATCGATATGGAAGGTGCGGCAATGGATGCCGCGCGTGTCGGTATGCTGGATCGGGTTGGGCTCGCCGGTATCGGGGTCGATCGCATAGGCGGCCAGGGTGTTCTCACCACCGGCGAAGGCGCCTTCAATCATGGTCGAGGCGCGGTTCGCGACATAGACAAACTTGCCGCTGGGATGGACATGCACCGTGCCAACCGCCTGTCGCGCGCCCGGCGGCACCGTTCGCGACAGGTTGTTCTTCTTGAAGGCGGCCTCTGGCGACAGTCGGCCGCCCTCCAGCGTGAACATGTCGAGCCGGTTCTCGCGCTCCTGCGAGACATAGACCCACGGCTTCGACGGGTGAAAATCGAGGTGGCGCGGCCCGAACCCGTAGCCGTTATTGGGCGCCACCGACTGCTTGTTCGACAGCACGCCGTCCTTGAAGTCGAAGAGCTTGAGCGCCCCCGGTTCCTCGGGTTTCGGCCCGGCCGGGTCGTGGCCGCGCGTCACGAGGATCACCTGCTTGTTGTCCGGGGTCGCGCGCACCTGATGCGCGAAGATGCCGGGATCGATGCCGGCCGGCTGCGCCACCTCGGCACCGGGCGTCCCGTCCTTGTTGATGCGATAGATCCGGATCGCGCTCGGATTGTTGAACGCGACCAACACGTGCTCGCTCGGGATGTCGGTCGCCATGTGAATGGGCCGCGTCGGCAGCTTGATCGGCGCCCCGTGCAGCGACAGCGCCCCGGTGGCCCTGTCGATCTTCAGCGCGCTCACATGGTGGTTGGTGCCGGCCGGGCCCATGCCCGAGGCGCTGTCGCTGGTCGCCGCGTAAAGGAAGGGCTGCGTCGCGTGTGGCCAGACATATTGCACGTTGGCCGGCAGCTCGACCGACGCGCGGCGGGTCAGTGCCGCCCCGGCGACGTCGACATCGTAATGAGTCAGTTCGTTGCCGACGCTGGCGTAGAGGGCGAGCATGGCGGCGGTTCCTCCGTGGTTATCCGATCATTTTTCTTCGGCGGTGTAGACGCCGTCCCAATTTCGGGGCGGCGCCTCCGCCTGGAAATGGGCGATGCGGTGACGATACAGCGTATAGAGCGGCGCCAGATAGGCGACCGTGGACAGCGGTGCCTTGCCAAGCGCGCCAAGCGCCGCTTTCCAATCCTGGCGGCGATAGGCGGCGATCAGCTCGGCGTGCGGGCTTCGGTAGGGTGCCCCGTCGTCCTCGGGCGGCAAGGTGTAGACCTTGACCGCCTGGCTCTTGCCCTTGACCGCGACGAGGTCGAGCTCGATCAGCGCCGGCTCGTCGAGCAGCTTGGCGGTTTCCTCGCCGATCACCAGATCGACCGTGTAGAGCTTGCACAATCCTTCGAGCCGCGAGGCAAGGTTCACCGGATCGCCGAGCAGCGAATAGTTGAAGCGCTGCTCGGAGCCGAAATTGCCGACGACGCATTCGCCGGTGTTGAGGCCGATGCCGACGCGCAGTTCGTGATAGGGCTTGCCGGCCGCTTCGGCTTCCTGCTTAAGCCGGCGGTTCAGCTCCACGAGCTTGCGGCGGATGTCGTGCGCCGCTTGCACCGCATGCTTGGCGTGTTCGGGGTCGTCGAGCGGCGCGTTCCAGAACGCCATGATGCAGTCGCCGATATATTTGTCGATCGTGCCGCCGGATTCGGCGATGGCGTCGGTCATCGGCGAGGTGAAGCTGTTCATCAGATGCGTCAGCTCATGCGGCGTCAGCCCTTCCGACAAGGTCGTGAACCCGCGGATATCGCAGAACATCACCGTGAGATTTCGCGCCTCGCCGCCCAGAACGAGCTTTTCCGGGTTCTTCGCCAGCACATCGACGTAATGCGGCGACATATACCGCGAGAACTGACCGCGAATTTCCTGGTGGCGCATCTCGGTGCGCAGATAAACCAGCACCGAGGAGGTGAAATAGACGAGCGTGACGACGGCGGCGGGGTAGACGGGATCGACCAACAGCCGAAAGTCGCGAAAGGCGAGCCACGACGTAGCGATGGCGACGGCGATACCGAGAATGCCAACCAGCCCGCTCGCCAGCGCGCCGATGCGCGGCAGCGCGATGATCAGCACCAGGCTCACCGCCATCGCGAAGACGAGCTCGGCCCCAATCGCCCAATCGGGCCGGGCCAGATAGACGCCCTGCAAGATCTGGTCGATCAGCTGCGCGTGGATTTCGACCCCCGGCATGTGGGTGGCGACCGGAGTTGCCTGCATGTCGTTGACGACACCGCTGGCCGAGGTGCCGATCAGCACGATCTTGTCCTTGACCAGCGCGGGGTCGAAATCGCCGGAAAGGACTTTCGCCGCCGGGATGTAGCGGCTCGGGTCGTGCGGCGCGAAATAGAGCCACACTCGCCCGGCGGCGTCGGTCGGCACGACGAGGTTGCCGATCCTGATTGTGTTCAGCCCGGTGTGCTGGCCGAAGCTGGTCTCGCCGCTGGCGCCGGCGGCCTTGGCCACGTAGGTACGGGCGCGCGGGCCGGCCCGGACGCGCAGAATCTCGGCGACCAGCGAGGGTACCGGCTTGTCGCCGAGGCACATGACCAGCGGCGCGCGGCGGACGATGTCGTCCCAATCGACGGTGCGGTTGAGAAACCCGTTGCCAGTGGCGGCCTGCTGCAGCTCGGGCAGATCGGTGATCGCCGCGCTGTGCGTCTCGACAAAGCGCAGCGGCTCGTCGCCGGCGAAGGCGTAGCTGGATTTTGCCACCGGCTTCGTGCCGTCGGCGTCGTTGGTGAGGATGAATGCCGTGACCGTCGGCACCGCTTTGATCGCCGCCGCCAGCTGCGCGTCCGGGTCGGGCAGGGCCGACAACAGCTGCACGGTTTCCGGATTGACCTCGCCGCGCTGCTTCAGCCCATCGAGCAGCAGCTTGGGCGAGGTGCGGTCGGGTTCGGCAAAGACGATGTCGAAACCGACGATCGCCACGCCGGCCGCGTGCAATTTGTCGACCAGCTCGGCATCGAGGCTGCGCGGCCACTGCCATTGCCCGTATTGCTTCAAGCTGTCGTTGTCGATGTCGACAATGCGCACCGGGCTGTCGCCCGCTGTGCGCGGCGCGATCCGCTGATAAAAATCGAACGAGATCAGCATCAGCCGGTCGAGCAGGTCGGGCGCGGCGATCCGCGCGCCCAACGCCAGCAACAACGCGGCGAGCGGCAGGATGTAGACCAGGCCTCGGCGCAGCAGTAATCGCAGAACCATCAGCGCGCCGCCCCCGACCAGCCCCGTCGCGCCAGCATAATGTCATTCACGGCGGCGGCGAAGCCGCTGACGATTGCGGGGCCACGCGTATATGCTGCCTCGCAGAGGGAGAGACGATGGCGGCTCGATCGAAGATCGGCGACGCACCAAAGCGGCGGGAGGATCTGCGGTTCCTCACCGGGCGCGGGCGCTATCTAGACGACATCGCCTTCGATGGGTTGGCGCACGCGGTGGTGTTGCGCTCGCCGCACGCGCACGCGCGGATCGAGGGGATCGACGCGAACACGGCGCGCCGAGCACCGGGGGTGCTGGCGGTGTTGACCGCGGCCGAGATCGCCGAGGACGGGCTCTTGCCGCTGCGGCCCGGCGCCGAGACCAACACCGTCACCGGCGAGAAGTTCGCCTTCGAGCCGCAGCCGCTATTGGCGGCGGGCAAGGTGCGCCATGTCGGCGAGGCGGTGGCGCTCATCGTCGCCGAGACGCGCGACCAGGCGCTCGACGCAGCAGAACTGGTGGCGGTCGATTACGCCTCGCTCCCCGCGGTCGCAACGCCCGAGGCGGCGCGCGCGCCGGGGGCGCCGCTGTTGTCAGACAAGGCGCCGGGTAATCTCTGTCTCGAATGGCGCCACGGCGATGCCGAGGCCGTCGCCAAAGCGTTCGCCGCCGCGGCGCGCATCGTCAGCATCAGCCTCGACAATCACCGCATCGTCACCAACCCGATGGAGCCGCGCGGCATCGTCGGCACCTATGACCCCGCAAGCGGGCGCTACACCGCTTACGTCTCGGCGCAGAGCATCCACGCCACCCGCGACTTCACCGCCCGGTCGCTCGGCGTCGAGCCGTCCCGGGTCCGCTTTGTCGCGCCTGATGTCGGCGGCGGGTTCGGCGCCAAGAATTTCGTTTACCCGGAGCATCCACTGCTGCTGTGGGCGGCGAAGCGAGTCGGGCGGCCGGTCAAGTGGATCGCGACCCGCAGCGAGGTGTTCCTCGCCGACCATCAGGGCCGCGACCAGCAGGCCGAGGCCTCGCTCGCGCTCAACGTGGACGGCAAATTCCTCGCGCTGCGCGTCGCCAGCACCGCCAATCTCGGCGCCTATCTCGCCGGCAGCTCGGCGGCGGTGCAGACCTTCCAATACGCGTTCCTGCCCGGCACGGTTTACCGCATCCCGGCCATCGATCTGCACGTCACCGGAATCTTCACCAACTGCGCGCCGATCGGGGTGCTGCGCGGGCCGGGCTACGGCGAAGCCAACAACATCATTGAGCGGCTGATCGATGCAGCGGCACGGCGATGCGGTTTCGATCGTGCCGAATTGCGCCGCAAGAACCTGGTCCCGTCATCGGCGATGCCGATGACCAACGCCGTCGGCAACCAGGTCGATAGCGGCGCGTTTCCAGAGACCTTCGAGCGCGGGCTCGCTGCCGCCGACGTCGCCGGGTTCGCGGCGCGACGCCAGGCGAGCGAGGCGAAGGGTCGGCTGCGCGGGCTCGGCTTCGTCTATCACATCAAGGGAACCGGCGGTAACCCGTCGGAAAATGTCGATGTCCGCTTCGAGGCCGACGGCTCGGTGTCGCTGATCACCGGCACCCAGCATATCGGCCAAGGACACGAAACCACCTTCCCGCAGATCCTCGCCGACCGGCTGGGCCTCCCCAACGAGCTGATCAAGCTGCGTCAAGGCGATACCGATTTGATCGCGCATGGTGGCGGGCACGGCAGCTCGCGCGCGACCTATATGGGCGGCACCGCGATCTTTCGCGCCGCCGAGGAGATCGTGCTGAAGGGCACTCGAATCGCCGCCGAGATGCTCGAGGCGGCCGCGGACGACATCCAGTTCGAGGACGGGGATTTCGTCGTCTCCGGCACCGACCGTCGGGTGTCGCTGCTCGATGTCGCGAAGACTGCGCGCGCCGCCGGCACGCCGCTCGACACCTATCATTTCTGGACCCGCGAGTGGATGACCTTTCCCAACGGGACGCATGTCGCCGAGGTTGAGATCGACCCTGAGACGGGACAGGTGACGCTAGAATCCTATAGCGCGGTCGATGATTACGGGGTCCTCGTCAACCCGATGGTGGCGAGCGGCCAGGCGCATGGCGCGATCGCCCAGGGCAGCGGCCAGGCGCTGCTGGAGCAGGCGGTCTACGATCCGGAGTCGGGGCAGATGGTCGCGGCCTCGTTCATGGATTATCCGCTGCCGCGCGCCGACGATCTGCCGGCGTTCAGCCTGGCGTTCAACCCGACGCGCTGCACGACCAACCCGCTTGGTGTGAAGGGGGCGGGAGAACCCGGCACGATCGCCGCGTTCCCGGCGATTCACAATGCGATCCACGACGCGCTGGCCGCAGTCGGCGGCAAACATTTCCATGGACCTGCCACCCCAGCGCGGGTCTGGCGGGCGATGCGAGGTTGATCGCATTCACCCTGGCAGCGTTCTAAGTGCCGCCGATCCGTGAAGCTCGGTAGACACGCAACATGAAATGGCCCTCGACTAAAGATTGAGCGGACGCGCAGATATCGTCTTTTAAGTTTCACGTGGTCGCTCTAACCTGCCAAGGCGAAGCGAATATGGTTGGGAGATGCAGATGGGTCAGATGAAGCCATGGCGTCTTTGGTCGTCTGGTGGCCTCGTGTCGGTAAGTTGTGCGGTTGTCCTCGGGGCGAGTGTCGCCGCCGCTCGCGCAGATCAAACCGCCACCGCCGAAGCCCAATGAACTTCAAGTCTATTTGGTGCGTCAGGATTCTTCCGATTGTCTCAACGCAAATGTCCCGAGTGGGGATACGCCGCTGGTCGGAGGAAATCTCTGGCTCGTCAGACAAGCCAATGGGAATACCGACGTAAAAGTTGCGCTGACCGCATCGCCAAATACGACATATCACTTCTACCTGAAATGCGTCCGCCAACTCGGCGATATCAAGACGGACGACGATGGCGAAGCGGTCGCGAGCTTTAGCTTTCCGACCAAAGATGTCGGAAATACCTATGGCTTCGATTCGTATCCGGACGGCGCCCCGGCCGGAAACAAGTTCCAGAGCGCCCAGGTCAAATTTCAGTAATGGACGACGGTTGCACCAAAACCAGGCGCGCGCAAGCTTCCGCCAGCGAATTGTGCGCTCATCCGGGAGGTCTTCATGCTTAGAATTTCGCTGCCGCTGAGCATCGTCGCTACCTTGTTCATTTGCTTGGTGCACACGGCGCCGGCACAAGCCTAAGCGTCACGGACTTGGGTCTCCGGCGTCGGCGACGACGCCAATCCCTGCAGCCGAACGGCTCCTTGCAAAACCTTTGCCGGCGCCATTTCCAAGACCGCGACCAATGGCGAGATCGACTGCCTCGATCCGGGCGGCTTCGGCGCGGTGACCATCACCAAATCGATCACCATCGATTGCCACGAGACCTTAGGCTCGATCCTCAATGCCGGGACTAATGGCATTACCATCGCTTTCGACTCGTTCGCCTCGACGGATATAAGATTCACCGTGCGGCTTCGCGGACTGAGTCTCAATGGCTTCGACACCGGTGTGATCGGCATTCGCATCGTTGGCGGCAATCCCCCGTCTCCGCACACGGGTGGCGTGGTTCTCATCGAAGATACGGTGATGGACGGGAATTTCGGCGGGGTCGGACGCGGCATCTCCGACGACCGTACCAGCGGCGGCGAGCTTTATATCTCAAACACCACGGTCAGGAATACGGCCAACTCCGGCATCGTCATCTCCGGCTCCTTGCTTGCAAGTCAGCGGATCGACGCCACGCTGCAAAATGTGCGCATTCAGAATTGTGGCTGCGGTCTGGCGGTCTCGAACGGCGCCAAGGTCTTGGTCGCCAATTCGACGTTCACCGGAAACACAAGTTGCGGGATCTATGCGGACGGGCCGATCAATCCCTCTCAGTTGAATGTCGACAACAGCGTGTCGTCGAATAACGGCGTGGGCGTTGATGCTGTCGCCGGAGGGACGATCGTACTTTCCAACAACGATATCGCCTTCAACACCACAGGGATTACCGGAGCGACGCAATCCTTCACAAATAATAGAATTAGCGGCAACGGGACGCCCGGAACGGCCCCGACGCAGATCAGCCCTCTCTCGACGAACCCGAGCGGCCAGCAATAATCTGCTGGAGAGCGTGTAGCGTGTTCTGGTCTGGGGTTTAGCCCTGGCGCCCGAACCGCTACTCTGCGGTCGATCAGGCGCGCGAGAGGGAACACAATGGACTACGAGCATATCTTGGTCGAGATCGAGGACGGGGTCGGCATCCTGACCCTCAACCGGCCTGACAAGCTCAATGCGATGAACCGCAAGCTGTCGTCCGAGCTGCGCGATGCGGTAAAGGCGATGGACACGAACGACGATGTCGGCTGCATCGTCATCACCGGCGCAGGGCGCGCATTTTCCGCCGGGGGCGACATCCACGAGCAGCGCGAGGACGACCGCCGGCTCAGCGACGCCGATCAGGACGCCCGCCGTACCCGTGGCAGCTACGAGATCAGCGCCAGCGCCAAGCCGACGATCGGCATGATGAACGGCCTCGCCTATGGCGGTGCCGGTGTGCTCGCCTCGTCGCTCGACATGCGGATCGGCTGCGAGAATTCGAAATTCCGCTTCCTCGCCGCCGCCTACGGCCGGATCAACAGCACCTGGACCTTGCCCAACCAGGTCGGCTGGCCGATCGCCAAGGAGCTCTTGTTCTCGGCGCGCGTCGTCGAGGCCGAGGAGGCCTACCGCATCGGGCTCCTCAACCACCTCGTGTCGCGCGATCAGCTCCGCGCCAAGACGATGGAGCTGGCCCGCACCATCGCCGGCAACAACCGCGCCGCGATCGTCGGCATCAAGCAGTTGATGCTGAAGCAGATGAGCCAGAACCTCGAAGAGCAATACGAGGCCGAGCGCGACTTCACCACCCACGTCCTGCGCGGCGCCAAGGCCGAGGACGCCTTCCCCGAGTTCATCGCCCGGCACGGGCGAAAGCTGGGATAGGGCTCAGACGCTCCCATCCCGAAAGATCATGCTCTAGCAATCCTCATCCTGAGGAGCGGCCCGTAGGGCCGCGTCTCGAAGGACGCTGTGAAGCTAACTCGCCTCGCTTGGAGAGGGCTGGGAGCAGTACAAAATCGCCCCGTATCAGCGCCTCTTTCTTGTCGCGACGCGATCCCTTGACCTGACGCTCGGCTGAGATGGCGTCTGTGATGCGCTGAAAATGTTGGCTGAAGACCAACGTCACCGGGCGCCGTCTTGACGTGTAGCCGCCAAATGCTCCGGCCTGATGTTCACCCACTCGCCGCTCTAGGCCGTCACGCGCAGTTCCTACGTAATAAGAGCCATCGGCGCACCGAAGAATATAGAGATAGGCGTCCATCGATTGCCCCAATGGAGGTGCGTCCTTCGAGACGCGCTCTACGAGCGCTCCTCAGGATGAGGAGATATTTGGTTCAACCTCTTCGGCCTGCACCGTCAGGGGTTTGTGCCGGCGCCCTGCGGGAACTCGTAGCCGATGCCGCTCTCGATCTCGATCGTCTTCTTGACCGCCGGGCGGGCCATCATCCGGTCGTAGTGGCGGTAGAGCCCGGGATAGATCGCTCGGTCCGGGTGCAGCGCATCGACAAAGCGCCAGAACAGGCGGAAGAGGTGGATGTCGGCGATCGAATAGTGTCCGCCGGCCGTCCAGTCCTCGCCGGCCAGCCGCTTTTCGCAAAGATGAAACACCGCGCGCCAGGCTTCCTCGCCGGCGCGGCGCGACGGGTGCACGGCGGCGGCGATAAACGACATCCACGACACCGCCTGCGCCTCGGCTTCGATGCCGCCTTGCGGCCATAGCCCGGTCTGCGGATAGGTTTTCGCCAGGTAGTAGAGCGTGGCGGCGACCTCGGTCAGCACCCGCCCGTCGATGACCAGGGCGGGCACCTTGCCTTCCGGGTTGAGCGCCAGATAGTCCGGGCGCTGCTGCTCCTTGTTCTTGAACGAGAGCAGGCGCGGCTCGAAGGGCGCTCCGGTCTCGTGCAGCGCGATATGGGTCGCCATCGAGCTCGATCCCGGCGCGAAATAGAAGATCAGCATCGCCATCCCCGTAATTGACCGGCGCAGATTGACCGATCCGCCGGGGTTCGTCACCCTCGCGCAAACGGAGGGGCAATGTCTCTGCTGGCGGGTTTTCGCGTGGCGCAGTTGGGGGATGGGCTTGCCGCCGCCGTCACCGGGCGCCTGTTCTCTGATCTCGGGGCGGAGGTTAGTTGTGTCAATGCCGACCGTTCTACACTCCTCGCCGAATATCTTAATGACGGCAAGGAAGAGGGTGGCGATGTGGCCCTCGCCTCGGCCGATCTGATCGTCGTCGAGGGCCGCCCCGCAGAACTTCGCAGGGCAGGCCGCGATCCCGCCGCGCTGCGCCGGGAGAACACAACAGCCGCCATCGTCACCATCGCCCCGTTTGGGCAGCAGGGGCCGCGTGCCGACGACCCGGCGAGCGATCTGACCTTGCTTTACGCCAGTGGCATCGCCCGGCTCTTGACCGGGCAGGTCGACGATCTCGCCGAGGCGCCGATCCGGCCGGTCGGCGAGCAGTCGGCGTTTATTGGCGGGCTCGCCGCGGCCTGCGCCGGGATGGGCGCGAGCCCCGGGTCCGTGATCGACGTGTCGATCGAGGAAGCGCTGGCGACGATGGCGATGACCGAGCTCGCCAATGCCGGGCTCGGCGGCAAGGCACGGCCGAGGAAACGGATCGGCGACGGCAACGGCGCCACCGTGACGATCTTGCCGGCCGGCGACGGCTATGTCGCGATCTCGCCGCGCGAGGACCGGCAATGGGCGGCCTGGCTCGAGGTGATGGGGTCGCCGGAATGGGGTCGCGACCCGCGCTTCGCCACCAAGCCCGACCGGGTCGCCCATTGGGATGCGCTGCATGCGCTGATGTCGGAATGGAGCCGGCAGCACAAGAAGCAATGGATCGCCGACGCCGCACAGGACGCGCATGTGCCGAGCTTCCCGTTGCGGGAGCCGGAGGAGCAGCTGGCTTCGTCGCAGCTCTCGCATCGCGGGTTCTGGCGCCAAGCGACCATTGGCGGCAAGCAAGTCAAGGCGCCGAGCCCACCCTTCGGGCTGAGCCTAGCCTCGGGGCCCGGCAAGCAGGTCGAGCCCGGTAAACTGCCGCTATCGGGCGTTCGCGTCCTCGATTTCTCCTGGGTGATCGCCGGGCCGACGACGACCCGCTACCTCGCGGCGATGGGGGCGGAGGTCCTCAAGGTCGAGGCGCCGGGCCGCGGTGACCCCGGCCGCACCAGCGAGCTCCACACGGTGCTCGGTCAGGCCAAGAAAGGTATAGTCCTCGACCTCAAAAAACCCGAGGCCATCGCCATCGCCCGCGACCTCGCCGCGCGCTGCGACGTGCTGGTCGAGAATTTTGCCACCGGCGTAATGGACCGGCTCGGCCTCGGCGCGGCCGAATTGCAGGCGCTAAACCCTGATCTGATCTACGTCTCGGCCTCGGGAATGGGGCGCACCGGGCCGGAGGCGCAAGCCGTCGCCTACGGCACCCTCTTGCAATGCCATGCCGGGTTTGCCGGGCTCAACCGCCATCCCGAGATCGCGCCGCGCGTCGGCTTCGCTTGGCTCGACCCGATGTGTGGGCTGATGCTGGCGTTCATCGCCGCCGCGGCGCTGTGGCGGCGCGCGCGCGACGGCCAAGTCGCGCGCGTCGATTTCTCGATGATCGAGGCGATGCTGTGGACCATGGCCGAGCCGCTGCTCGCGACCCAGCTCGGTCAGAAGCCGCGGCCGCAGGGTCAAGACAGCGACCGGTATTTCCCGCACGGCGCTTGGCGTTGCGCCGGCGATGACGAATGGCTAAGCGTCGTGGTGAAAGATGACGGCGAGTGGGGCGCGCTGTGTGCGGCGGTTCCCGGAATGGCGACGCTGGCCGGGCTCGATCTCGGGGCTCGGCGCGAGCGGCGGCGCGAGATCGAGGCCACGATCGCTGCGTGGGCGCGCGGCGAAGACGCGACGACCACCGCCGCGGTGCTGCGTCGCTTCGGCATCCAGGCGGGGGCGCTGATGAGCTCGGTCGACCTTGTCGAAGATGCGCATTTGCGAGCGCGCGGCTTCTGGGACGCGCACGAGAAGGGCGTGCTGCCCGGACTGCCGTGGCGGGCGAGCTTTGGCTGCGCTACCGGCCCGGCGCCGGGCCTCGGCGCGGATACCGATGCGGTATTGCGCGACGTACTGGGGTTGCCAGACGATAAGATCACAGAACTGCGGGTTTCGGGTGCCTTGGGATAATCAATCAACCAACGGAGGGCAACGATGAGCATCACTCTTAACCAGGCTAATCGAGTTTTGCGCGCGACGTTGAAAAAGGCCGCGGATCTCAACATCAAAGTTAGCGCCGCGGTCGTCGATGCCGGCGGCCGGCTGGTCGCGTTCCAGCGCATGGACGGCGCGATCTGGGCGAGCGCCTATGGCAGCCAGGGCAAGGCGGTCGCCTCGGCGGCATTCGGGCGGCCGAGCGGCGTCATGCAGGAGCGTGCCAGCCAACCGACCCCGGCCGGAATCAATGCAGCCTCCGGTGGCGAGATGATCATGGGTCAGGGCGCGGTACCGCTGTTCAGGAATGGCGTGCTGGTCGGCGCCTGCGGCGTCGGCGGCGGCACCTCGCAGGAGGATGAGGACTGTGCAGCGGCAGGCGCGGCGGCGCTGTAAGCCGTCGGCTCCTCACCCGCCTCGCTACGCTCGGCACCCTCTCCCCGTAAACGGGCGAGGGGAAAGTCGCTGTCGCACTCCCTCTCCCCGCCAGCGGGGAGAGGGCCGGAGTGAGGGGCACCGAGACGCCTAAAACTCCCCGCTGCGGTAAGCCTCATCGAGGCGCTTGGCGTCTTCCTCGGAGGGTTCGGCCCACGGCGTGCCGCGGTGGCGGAGCGTGCCGGTGAAGTTGGGCGGGCGCTTTTCGTTGAAGGCTTGGCGGCCCTCCTCGCCGTCGGTCGTGGTCTGAATGAGGAGGTGGTTGATCAGGTTCTGCACGTGCCAGGCCTGGTCGGTCGGCAAATCGCCGAAGCGCACGACAAACTCCTTCATCATCCGCACCGCGACCGGCGGCAAGGTGCAGATGTGGCGGGCGATCTTCTCGGCGCGTTCCATCAGCTGCGCGTGCGGCACGACCTCGTTGACGAGGCCGATGCGCAGCGCTTCGGCGGCGTCGAACGGCTCGTCGGTGAGCAGGATTTTCATCGCGTCGGAATAACGCAGCTGCTTCGCCAGCAGCGCCGCTCCTGGCCCGTTGCCGAGCCAGCCCTGGGTCAGCAGCGCGAACTTGAACCGCGCGTGCTCAGCGCTGGCGATGCGGATGTCGGTCGACGACAAGAGGATGTAGAGCCCGGCCCCGGCGGCCCAGCCGTTGACCGCAGCGATGACCGGCTTCCACACCCGCGGGTAGTGGTCGCCCATGCGGCCGTCGACCCCGGTCTTCTGCCCGTGCACCGTGCCGGCCAAGGGCCAGTAGATGCGGTTGGTGCGCAGATACTCGCGGTCTTCTGCGGTGAGGTCGGGGCGCGGGGTGAGGTTGTGGCCGCCGCAGAAATGGCGCTCGCCGGCGCCGGTCAGGATCACGCAGCGGATGTCGCGGTCTTCCCAGAGGTCGACCCAGGCGGCGGAGATCTCGTCCGAGGTCTTCTTGTCGAGGATGTTCGCCTTGGCCGGATTGTTGAGCGTGATATAGGCGACCCCGTCGCGCTTTTCGTAGATGAGCGGCACTTGCGACCTCCCTGGTAGAACGGGCGCCAGGGTGGCGGTGGCGGGCGCCGCGGTAAAGCCCTAGCGGTGGATCGGCGAATCGTCGCCGGGCCCGCAAGGGCCCTCGCTGATGTCGGTCGCGCCGTCGGCCTTGGCGAAACAGCTGTTGGAATATGTCATCCGCTTGCCGGCTTTGGTGCCGCAAACCGGCTGGTAGACCTCGATGCAGAAGGTTTTCGGTTGCGGCGGCGGCGGCGAGTCGGCCATCGCCGTGGAAGCCAAAAGCAAACCCACCAGAACCGTCACCGCCGCGAAAAGCA
>DATNJF010000405.1:0-3595 GCA_035604035.1 Allostellaceae bacterium
GGACGGCGGCGACCACTAAGGTGGCGGCCGCGACGATCGATGGCGTCCTAAAGCTGCCCAGCTGGTCCGACAGAAATCCGGCGAAGGCGGGGCCGACGATCTGACCCAACCCGAAGGCTCCCGTCATCAGCGCCAGGGCTCGCCGCGGATCGCCTCCCGCCAGCGCGCGCGCCCGGATCAGGCCCAGCGCGGTCAGTCCCATGAAGGTCCCGCCGACCAGCACGGCCGCGGCAAAAACGCCGGTGGGCGTGCGCCAGGCGACGCTCGC
This sequence comes from Allostellaceae bacterium, assembly GCA_035604035.1. GTDB lineage: Bacteria > Pseudomonadota > Alphaproteobacteria > ATCC43930 > CGMCC-115725 > DATARH01. Next base: position 269 of record DATNJF010000405.1, read on the forward strand.
CAGCACCCCCGCCGCCTCAACGAGGCAAGCCACGGCAAATGCCTTCGGTATACCGAGCCGCGCCGCGATCCCCGTCCACAGCGCGACGGATGGGGCGGCCGCAAGGCCGAAGACGATCCAGATCACCGGCTCCAGTAAAGCGATCGCCGGCGTGCCACGAACGATCGCGACGAGAAACGTCGCGGTGATGATGTAGCCGAAACCGAAAAGGCCATAGGCGCCGATCAGCCGTCGCAGGGCCGGATCGGTCGTGGCTGCGGCCTCAACGCCGGCGGCGCGCGCCGGTGCCTCCCGGCTCGGCAGCAGCATCGTCGCCGCGATCATCGCGGCGAGCGACAAGAGGCCACTCGCCAGCCATAGCGCCTTCCACGTCTGGCCCGCGTGCAGCATCCCGGCGACCAGAACGGCGGAAACCGCGATGCCGGCGCCGACGCCGGCGAAATGCAACGCCGACAATCTGCTTCGCCCGGCCTCGGCCAGGTATTCGAGCACTAGCGTCGATGCGATGATCAGCACAAAGGCGCTCGCCGCGCCGCCGGCCAAGCGCAGCACGAGAAACGCCAGGAGGTTTTCGGTCAGACCCATCGCCGCCGTCGTTAACGCGCTGATCGTGAGCGACCCGAAGAGCCAGGCGCGGCGCGATCCGGGCAATGTCGGCAGTGCCGCCGCCAGCGCGCCGAGCAGATAGCCGAGGAAGTTGGCCGAGGCGATCAGCCCGGCCTCGGACTTGCTCAGCCCCAGTGCCTCGATCATCGGCGGCAAGATCGGCGTGTAGACAAATCGCCCGACGCCGATCGCCGCGGCAATCGCGATCAGCCCGCCGAGCGCCGTGGTGACCGCCTCGCTCGGTTTTGCCATGCCGGCCATATAGACCGCCTTGGGAATTCCGAAGAACGATTAAAATTGATAAGATCGATCTGAATTTCAGATAAGTGGAGCGATTGATGGATACTGCTGATCTAAGGGTCTTCGAGGCGGTGGCGCGTCTCGGCGGCATGAACCGTGCGGCGGCCGAGCTCAACACCGTGCAATCGAATGTGACCGCACGCATCAAGGCGCTTGAGGCCGATATCGGCCTCACGCTGTTCGAGCGGCACAGTCGCGGCGTGTCCCTGACCGCGGCGGGGCAACGGCTCTTGCCCTATGCCGACCGCGCCGGCCGGCTCCTCGCCGACGCCTGGCGAGCGGTCCGCGACGACGGGGTTCCGAGCGGCGTCCTGACCGTCGGCTCGCTGGAGACCACTGCGGCGCTGCGTCTGACGCACCTTTTGGCGCGCTATGTGGCGGAAAATCCCGAGGTCGATTTGGTGCTGCGCACCGGCACGACGCGCGAGCTGATCCGCGAGGTGCTGGAGCAGCGGGTCGATGGCGCCTTTGTCTGCGGCCCGGTAGCGCACCCTGAGCTGCTTGAGACGGTGATGTTCCGGGAAGAGTTGGTGGTGCTCGCTGCGCCCGAGGTGGCCTCGCTCGACGCGGCGCTGGGCACCCAGGTTCGGATTGTCGTGCTGCGCGCTGGCTGTTCTTACCGCCAGATGTTCGAAACGCTGCTCGCGCGCCGCGGCATTGAGATCCAGCGGCACCTGGAATTCGGCACCTTGGAGGCGATTTTCGGCTGCGTCGCCGCTGGGCTCGGCATCAGCCTCCTGCCGCGCGCCTTGATCGGCGGCGTCTGCGTGACCGGACGGGTCAGCATGCACGCGCTGCCGGCCGTCGAGGCACGGGTGGAAACGGCGTTCATCCGCCGCCGTGATGGCTTCGAGTCGAGTGCGCTCAAGGCGTTTCTCGCCTGCGCCGCCGACGCGCTCGCGACGGCGCAGGCCGCGTGATCTTCTATTCGGCTTTGGTGCAGTAGGCGGCGAGTAATTTCTCGATGGAACGCGTCGGCGAGATGTACGACAAATATTTCTACAGCATTCGAAATATGGTCGATCGAGACGGGTGGTACGCCGACAACCCCGGCCGCACCGAGCTCGATTGGCTCAGGAAACGCTGGCCTTGGGAAAGCGGTGTTATTCCACCGGTGTAAGAACGCTGAGAAAGCACCGTGCTTTAACCTTAAATTTTCTTGAAATGCTGTAGAGCTAAGGTAGAACGTGCCCGTAATTCAGGAGCGGTGTTTTCTGGCCGCTCAAGTCGAGGGGATGTTCGATGCTGCGACGGGTTCTGGCTGGTGCCGCTGTTATCTTGTTGGTCGCGATGGTGTTTCCCCTCGCACATGACGCCTATGAGCGCAACCGGGTCATCAGCAAGCTGGATCCGGTGCTGACCCAACAGGACCGCCAGGCCTTCCAAGCATGGCAAGGCGATGCGCTGTCGTTTGCCAAGAGCCTCTACGCCCGCTGCCAGATCGCCCACGCACAAGACACCAAGACATGCGAGCCCTACCGGCTGGCGCAGGACTGACCTGGGCCAAACCCACCGCCGACACAGCGCGGGTCGAGGGGCCCGCGCTTTTTTGTTGTGCCTAGCGGCGGGCCAGCGCGCTGGCCTATTCGGCCTTGAAGCAATAGGCGGCGAGCTTGTTGCCGTCGAGGTCGCGGCAATAGCCAGCATAGGCGGTCGGGTGCCAGCTGCGCGGGCCGACCGCGCCTTCGTCCTTGGCGCCCTGGGCGAGCGCCGCCTTGTGGAACCCGGCGACCGCGGCTCGGCTCGGCGCGGCAAAGCTGATGGTGCCGCCATTGGCGACCGTGGCCGGCTTGCCGTCGGCCGGCTTTAGCACGAAGAACTCGGGGGCCTCGGTGCCCCAGATCGAGCCGTTGTCGCCGAGATCGCGGAGCCGCTTTAGCCCGAGCGGCGCCAGCGCCGCGTCATAGAACGCGCGCGCCTTCTCCAAATTATTGGTGCCGACCGTGACATGGGTGAAGATCGCCATCAGTTCCTCCCTACCTGCCGTTGCGACGGGTCATGGCAGTCTAGACCGGATGCCGCGGCAGGTGTTCACGCAAAACTTCGCTTGGCGACGTAATTTACCTCGCACCCTCCGGCGCCCATTTGCCGCCCGATCTGACCAGCATCGCGGCCTCGCGCGGAAATTCGTCGTCGACCGTATATTCGTAGCAGCGGATTTTCTCGGTCTCGGGATAGGCGGCGTCGATCGCGGCGAGCGCCTCCGTCAACGTCTCGAAATCGCCGGTCATCTGCAGCCGGCTGTTCCACACCCCCTTAGCCGCCCGGGTCAGCATCTCGCGGGTCGGCGCGTCGGTCTCGGGCACCCGGTCGAGATAGGCGGTGATCTCGATGCCGACCGGCTCGTCCGGTTTCCACTCGTCGCGGGTGATCTCGACCCGGTAGGTCTCGTACGCCATCGTCCCGGCGGGTCAGCGCCGC